>NZ_JAUBVK010000019.1:71854-135320 GCF_036705795.1 Microcoleus sp. ARI1-B5 | reverse complement strand
TGTTTGAGTTTTCTGACTATATGATACTACTATTGTTTATTGATGCTTACAAACTTAATGAAGTTTTATGATACCAACTTGAGTTGCCAGCTTCGCGCAACCACCTTAAGGATTAGGTACAGTGTGAGAGCGTCGATTAAAGGACTTATATCAAAGCGCGGGTTAGTCATCCCCTTGATGATTAACTCCTCGGATCGCGAAAGCTAACCTGCATCGCTTGAGACAAATCCAAAAAGGGGTTAGTTTGGCCCCGGATTTAATATTAGTCAGAAACCATGAAGAAACTGTCCGGGCTTGAAGTATCTGTATGAAAAAAAACCGCCAGCGCGGGTTTTAATATGTCGGGAATTGGCTGGAAGTTTGCTTGTAGCGATCGATAAACGCGATAATTAATTTCAGGGAAGATGTTATCTATCTCCTGAACCTTCTCCAACCAGCCGGAATCGACTTTGCCTTCTTTCACTTCACCGTACAGCTTGTGGAAGCGCATTAAGTGCGATCGCACTTAGCACCGCACTTAGCACCATCGTCCCTGTACGCACGATCGACAGTCAGATGATTGAGCTAGCAGCACTTCGGGCGCGGCTTGGTTCAAAGCGCGCCACTGCAACTCATCGGCTGGTTCCTTGCTTCCCAATTCAATCATCCGTTCCGCTTTTCTACCGTTAACGATCGAGGGTGTTTTTGGCTCATTGGGTGGATTGGATTGTGTCAATGGCTTATTTCTAATATATAAGTTTGTGTGATTTTTGTATTATACCCTTTTTATAGCAGTTGACAGTTGACCTGTGACAGTTGACAGCTTACTATGTACCCTAATCAAACCGTTTATGCTAGCGGTTTCAGGGAGCTATTGATGAGGTTATTTATGTCCGCGCCAGATGTGGCGGTTGCTATAAATGACAAAAATGGCGAGATCCCTTGATTGAGAAAAATAAGTAAAGAGAGCTCGACTATTGCAAGATGCCCTCAAGTACGCGCAGCGCTTAGCTATCGCGGGCCCAATCGCCCTTCGCTGACAAAAAGTAGTAAAGAGATATCGACTTTTCTCTGCTAAAAGTGCGATCGCACAAGCCAGCATTTTCAATACACTTCATCATGATTGCCCATATCGAGCAAGAGAATTTCTTCATCTCCTAACTCGGGATTTTTAACAAAATCAAATACAATCCGACAGTCATATTCCACAGTACAAGCTCAAGAGCCAGCTAATTGACCTTTGAGTTTGTGTGTTTGCAGTGATGGCCCCTTAAGAGTTTTCTGCCAAAAGTCTCAAGACAGCTTCAAATGCAGGGCTGTAGTTCCGGGTGTTTGCGGATGAGGGCTTTGTAGGCCGGTTTAAACGGTGGAGCAAAGGTAATAGTTTTCAACTGTTTAGCTGTGCGATCGCTCGCGTCTACTGTACCTCGAAAGACGTTTCCAGATTGATAGTTTTGTTTTCCTCGTGCAATGTTAGCGGCAATTTCGGTGCGACGGCGATCGCTCGCGTCTTCGGTGCATGATGACAAGCAGAGTGGTTTGTTCATCTACAGACAAGGTTTCGAGATCGTCTAAAATGCTATCAAATGTTAAAGTTTGCATGGTTAGTTAGATTGGGAGGCTCAGATGGCTCTGTCTTATTTTACTGGAGTTTAATTGAATTTGCTCAACGTTCTCGCCTTTCTAACTGATTGGAAAATCGCCTTCTCCATTCCCAAAAAGCGATCGTCCCTCTCCATCTCAAAGGGGCGAGATCCCTTTTTTGAGAAGAAGGAGTAAAGGGATCTCGCTGACCGACTGGACGCTAATAGTTGTATAATAGACAAAGTAGGCGAGCACAAAAAGTGAAAACCGATGTCACAGGCAATCCTCAACCAAATTGTCAATCAGCTTGAAATGCTGGAAATTTTCGAGTTACAGGAACTCGATCGGGCGATCGGGAAATATCTTGCCCAGAAACAGCAAGCTACTCAACAAAATCAAAAATCTGCTAATAAAAAGCAATTATTTCGAGAGTGGGAGGCCATTTCTGATGAGGAAGCTGCGGTACTAAAATCTGAGTTTGCGGCAGAAGATTTAGAGTTTGCAGAAGTTGCCCTAAGTGATTATCTTCCTGGAGTTCAGCAACAGGATAAAATCTGATCCTAGGAGATGTTTGTTTAGCCGATTTGAATCCTTCTCTCTTGGTCAGAACAAGCAGGAATTAGACCAGTCATTGTTGCAGGGCGAGATACATTAGACCGCTTTACTACAACAGTCATCGTACTTCCCGTAACAAGTAATCTGCGGCGATGCTCAAATACCAGGGACAATTATTTTACCGACTGGTGAAGGTGGTTTAACACAATATTCAGTCGTGCTTTGCTATCAAATAGTAGCGGTAGATAGAGAGCGATTAATCAAAAAATTGGGCACTCTTTCAGCAGATTATGTATCAAGATTACAGGTGGCATTGCAGTATACATTGCAAATGGATGAATTTGAGAATGTAGAAGAATAGAATGAGTTGAAGTGCGTGAAGCGAAGCTATCCCGTAGGGAATCGCACCTTTTGACTTATTCCAAAAGGGATCTCGCCCGCCGCCAGTAAAAAAGTAGTCAAGGCCGATCGACCTTTCCATGTCAAAAAGAGCGAGATCCCGTCGCCCGTAAAAAGCTGTCAAGGGATCTCGACCGGCACGATAGCAAAAAGAGCGAGATCCCTCTCCATCCCCATTCATGCGATCGTCCAATCCGATCGCTAGTCGAGCTTGGGCTTGCAATCGGCAAAGGATAGAGCCTCTTCATCGAGATAGCCTGCGATCGCCATTTCAATTACTGCCCAAACTGGATAGTTCATTGTTTTAGCGCGCATGAACAGTCCTTGACGAATGTTTTCGGGTAATCCTTCTAGAAATATTTGTGCTAATTCAGGTGACAGATGTCCAGTAATCGCAGGTTGAGTTTGCATCTTCGTTAGTCCCTCGCTGGAATTTTCACGTTATAGGGTGGGTGAATCGCTTGAATGATTAGGCTTTCTAACTCTGATGATAGCTGAATCCATTGAGTAAAATCTAATTGGTAAAAGGCGATACGGATGTCTGTGACTTTCAATTCTTCAATGAATGCCCAGAGTAAGGCTTTGTGGCCACCACGAAAGCGATCGCGTAGTGTTCTAGTTTTGCCAATGTAGAGGATTCCAAGGGTGCGATGTTTGACGGCGTAGATACCAGCGGCCATCGGCAGTTCGCGAAATTCTTTAGTAACAGCTATACAATCCTGAAAAGGAATGGATGCAAGAGTATGCAGTATGGCTTCGGCTTCTTGCTGGATGGATTCAGGCATAGAAGTGGGAAAATTGGCAGTTTTTTCATCCTACAGCACGATCGACCTTTCCATGCCACAAAGAGCGATCGACCTTTCCATACCAAAAGAGCGATCGACCTTGCCATACCAAAAAAGCGATCGACCTTGCCATACCAAAAGAGCGATCGACCTTTCCATACCAAAAGAGCGATCGACAGTCATTCTGTCCTTAACTCGGCTACAATAATGTTCGTATCGTCTTTATGCTATAATAAGATTATGCCATAATTATTGTATAGTAACCATCCTGCCTGTGCTTGACAGGCTTTAGTATGTTTTTATAGGTACATCACATGAACGCTAAAGAATTGCTCCTGAAAGAAGTAGAAAATATTCCCGAATTTATCTTACAAGAAGTTTGGGATTTTTTGCAATTTCTCAAAACAAAATACGATCTAAATAAGTTAGAAGTAAGCCTGCTCAGCGAATCTGCTTTGCAAAAAGACTGGTTGAAATCAGAGGAGGATGAAGCATGGCAGAATTTGTAAAAGGTGATGTGGTAGTGGTTCCATTCCCATTTTCAGATTTAACACAAGCCAAGCGCCGGCCTGCTTTAGTAATAGCTACTTTGGCAGGAGACGACATAATTCTTTGTCAGATTACTAGCCAGAATATCGTCGATCGCTATGCTATTACCCTTGACAGTAGTGATTTTAGCGAGGGCGGACTCGATCGAATTAGCAACATTAGACCTAATAGGTTGTTTACCGCCGATCGAGAAATTATACTTTATAAAGCAGGTAAGCTGAAAACTGAGAAGTTGAATGAGGCGATCGCGAAGATAGTTGAAATTATTCAGCAGTAATTTTATGTAACGATCGCCCCTCATAGTACCAAAAAGCGAGATTCCTCTAGCGACAAAAGCGAGATCCCTTTCCATGAAAAAAAGAGATCTCGACCTTTCCATACCAAAAAGAGATCTCGACCTTCGTTGATAAAAAGGAGTAAAGGGCGATCGAGCGGAGAAGCAGCGTAAAATCTAATGTGTTATGATGGAAAATAGTAGTTGGCTCAAATAGGTGACTCTAAATCATGAACATATCGTTAACTCCTGACCTAGAGCAGTTTGTTCGATCGACCGTCAAAAACGGTAGATACTCATCAGCTTCTGAAGTGATAAGAGCTGCGTTGCAATTGCTAAAAGAACGGGAAATTTTAGCGGTTTTTAATCCGGTTTCCTCAGAAGAGAAGCAGAAACCAAGCTATGATTTCTCCGATATAGCTGGTCGATTAACTTGGCAGGGAGATGCAGTAATAATGCAGAGGAATCTCCGCGATGAGTGGTAATCGATATGTGTTGGATACAAATGCGATCGTGGCTCTGCTTCAAGGCAATATTCAACTTATTGAATTACTTAAAGATGCTGAGTGGATCGGAGTTTCAGTGATTAGCAAAATAGAGTTTCTGGTATTTCCCGGACTCACTCAAGACGATCGCCAGATTTTCGAGCAGTTTCTGCAACGAGTGGAGGTTCTGGGTTTAGTGGCGATTGATGCTATTTTAATTGATAAGATCGTGGAAATTCGCCAGCAACATCGCTTGAAACTACCGGATGCGGTTATTGCGGCAATGGCTATCCAAAATTCAGCAAGTTTGGTAACGGCCGATCGAGAGTTTGCAAAGGTAACAAGTTTAACTGTAATTAATTGGTAGCGATCGACCTTTCCATACCAAAAGAGCGATCGACCTTTCTATGAAAAAAAGAGCGATCGACCTTTCCATACCAAAAGAGCGATCGACCTTTTATGTCAACAAGAGCGATCGACCTTTCCATGCCAAAAAGAGCGAGATCCCTCCCCATCCCAAACAAACGATCCCTCCTTCTACTATAATTTCCATTAACATCCAGTCCCCCCCTTAAGAAGGGGGGTTAGGGGGGATCAGGCCCAGATTCCGGGGGATCATGCCAAAACTAAACGACTCAAACTTCCACCTACCATACAACCCAAAACTCATCCCCATCGCCAAACAACTGCGGAAAAATCCAACTCCATCCGAAAAAAAACTGTGGCAGGATTTTCTCAGAAATTTCCCTTTGCGAGTTTTGAGACAGCGCCCCATCGACAATTTTATTGTAGATTTTTATTTTGCGGCTTTACTGTTAGTAATTGAGATTGATGGGGAGAGTCATTTTACGGAACAAGGGAAACTCTATGATGCAGAAAGAACCGGGATTTTACAGGGGTATGGATTGAAGGTTGTCAGGTTTACGAATGTTGAGGTGTTGCAGAGTTTTGAGGGGGTTTGTGGGGAGTTGTTGGGTTTGATTGAGGGTCATTGTTGAGGCTAGATCCCCCCTAACCCCCCTTAAGAAGGGGGGGACATGAGGGAGGAGAGTTGAATGGGTGGCTGGATGCGATCGCACTTTTTGACTTATTCCAAAGGGGATCTCGACCTTGTTTGAGAAAGAGGAATAAAGGGCGATTCACGCTCGGGATAGCTCCGCTTCACGGCCTTGTAGCTTATCCAGGCTAAGCAGCCATCGGGCAAAGGCTCAGAGTTGAACAATCAACTTTAATTCTCGGTCGCAGTTCAACTTGAACTAAAGTTTTGAATTCTTCATTTTTGGGGGCAACTAAAAATTCTAATTTACCGTTAATATAATCATTAATTTCAATAAAGTTCACGAGTTCAAAACACATAATACCTACAGTGGCATCGGCTATCTTTAATTCAAGTTGAACTGATTTTTGAATGATATTCATTCCAAATTTGAGGGTGACACCTAATGAATCTGTCACTTCATAACACCAATAGCCATCGGAGGGTTGGGAATCTTTTGGTTCTTCACAAAATAATTCTAGAAAAGCTAGTTCATCAAATCCCTCATGTAAATTGATTTTTGCCATTTTCTTACCTAAGATATTGAGTTATTTTCCATAGATTATAGCACTGAGAAAGCGGCGAGTTCCATCGGGCAGGACTTCCCATGAACTTTGGACTTGGGCGAATTTTCCGGTTCTGCCCGGTAATAGTGAATCTCTAAGCTCTGTATCTATTGTACCCTCTTCTCCTGTAGTGTGGTTTGTATAAATATTAATAAATCGCTCAACAATATTACTTTCTTCTTGGACTGCTTGTTCTAGATGAGTTTGAATAAATTGACGAGATTCTGAATCGTCATCAAATCCCAAGCGATTTAGTTGTTGTCTATTTTGTACCGCTCTTTTTGAGTTATGAGCGTCTGGCTTTATGTTGACATTGAATAAGTAATCGAGCTTGCGATCGTTAATGATGCAGGGTGTTTTTGCGTCGGTGGGTCGATCGGATTGTGTCAATGGCTGATTTTAAAAATATAGATTTTGGGAATTGTAGGATTATATCATTTTGGCAGTTTTTTTATCCTACAGCACGATCGCACTCACAGCCCCAAAAAGCGAGATCCCTTTCCATATCTCCAAAAAGTGAACACCATTTTTAACTAATGCCAAAGGGGCGATCGCCCTTTGTGACTTATTCCTAAAGGGCGCTCGTGATTTACTGTTTAGTTTTCGATGGAATGGCGATCGTCCTTGGCGACAAAAATACTCGTAACAAAAAGGGCGATCGCCCTTTTTGACTTATTCCAAAAGGGCGATCGCGATTTACTGTTTAGTTTTCGATGGAATGGCGATCGCTCTTCCCGACAAAAACACTCGTAACCAAAAGAGCGATCGCCCTTTGTGACTTATTCCAAAAAGGCGATCACAATTTTGACAACACGGATTACTTAGGTTCCTGCCAACCTTCTAAAGCTGCCAATAGGATATTGACTAGAGGATGGTCAACTAGCTCTTTTAAAGCTTCAGTGCCACCTGCTTTCAGCGCTCCAATTACCCGTGCTTTTAGGGGTTCATTGCTCTCAATTTGCTTGAGTGCTTCTGTTACCACCATCTGTTTTTCTAATGGAGTATTGGTTGGATAACTCTGCTCTAGCTGTTGTAGAAGTTCTTGAATTTCTTTCGCTGCTTCTACAAGGTTTTGCTGTTGCTCTTGAGTGTAATTATTGATGTTACCACCGATCTGTTGTGAATGAACTGTCTCAGCATCTACAAGACCTCCAGCGAATTGTGGATTTTTGAAGTTATAGTTAGAAACTTTTTTCGGATTTTGTGACATAATAGTATCTCCTTGATTGTGATAGTTTTCTGCATACAAACTAGGGCGTTGTAGCCATGTATTTATCATAGTCTCAAAACGACGAATTTGGCTATCCTTTTCGGCTAGCAGTAATTGTATTTCTGTGTCTGTCAAATTTTTAAGCTGGTTATAATTTGAAAAATATTCAGCGCTTAGTTCTGAGCGATCGGCATTGGAAGAGGTTTTGGCTCTAAGCAGAAAATTGTCTAAACCCCGTTTTTCCATTGCCACGATTTCTATTTCAGCCTGTGGGTGATTTTCAGCTAGCTGTTTAAATGAGATGGCGACCGCCCGTGGGTCAATATCCCCGTTGTGGTACAGGTCAAGCGTTTCAACTATCGGTTTGATGAAGTCAGCAAAATCACCCGGCTGGAATTCCTCCTGTCGGTTGTCTGGTTTGCGGTAGGGGTCGGGGTTATCTTTTGTGGGTAAGCGCATGAAAACATATTTGCATTCTACGTTGTCTAGTTTTGTTTGAGCCGTGATGCCCCAGTTCTCGATGTAGGCACCTGTCAGGATGGCATAGATGAGATTTGTCTGGTCTAGCTGAGATTGAACCAGCTTTGCTCTCGTTAAATTGGCTCCCCGTAAATCAGCTTCACTGAGGTCAGTCCCGATGAAACTGGCATCTGAGAGATTGGCATCATTCCAATTGACTCCTCTGATCGATAAACCGTCAAAGTTTTGACCCTGACCATCCCGTGTGACGCTAATTTCTCGAATGGTGGGATAGTAGAGAACGGTGTCTTCAAAGCGACAATACTGAATGTCAATAGCCCCTTTGAAGTTTGTTCGAGTGAGGATTGCTTTCCTAAAGTCAGTTTTGGCAATTTTGACAAAGGAAAAGTCTGCGTTGGTTAAATTAGCTTGATAGAAAGAGGTACCACCCCAGGTGGTGAAGGCCAGCGCTCGTTGACGAACAAAATCTAGTCGTTCGTTTCCCATAAATGCGCTATGAGCTACGAAGCCAGCTAACACCTCTACTGTTCCTGCTGACACCATTGCTATGACGGCAGCTAGTGGATTATTCATCCAGACTCCGATGCCCACAGAAGCTAACAGGGAGCCAATCCCTGCAATCCAAACAGAGCTATTGCCAATTGTGGCATAGATCCCTGCGCCGGTTGCTGCTCCAATTCCTCCCACGATGAGGAACAGAGCAACAGTTAGAGCGCCCATGTTGGCTCCTATCATGGCACCGATGCCAGCGCCCGCAATTGCTATTGCAACTGCAAGGCTACTGGCAAGGGCAATGTATCCATACCGCTTGGTACTCAGAGCAAGGATAGGTGCCAGGATGAGGACAGTGAGTAGAGTGGTTTGACCGAGACTTTTCTGGAAGGCAATGAAGAAGACTCCCGCTGCCATTGCAGCAACAAATCCAGCGATGAAAGCAAGGATAATTGCTGTAATGGTGAGCGTTATTTCTTGCTGGCGGCTAAGTCCAGAGAGCGCTCTCTGGAAGTTTGCACCTTCAAGAATTGCCCCGCTGAAATCACAACTGCGGATGTCAGCTTTGCTAAAGTCTGCTCCACTTAAGTTTTGATTTTTGAATGAGCATCCTTTAAAATTATGGTTAGAAGAATCCAGATGTTTCATATCTGCGTTTCCAGCAACCAAACTAATTTGTTGAGGTTACACCTTGAATTCTCTAACTGAAGATACGCCCGACTGCTCATAATTATTAGCCATCCCCAAATTAACAAGAATCTCTGGAACTGCGCTCTGTCCAAAACGCAATCCCCAAGAGCCTAACTTTTTCCAATAATCTGATTTGAGTTGAGGCTGACCAGGGAATTCATCCAGCTTAATGTCAAAGTTGAAGTAGTCATGGACATACATTTGGGTTTTGAGAGATATAGTTGAATCTTCATGCACGATAACCTGCATAGAAGTATTATACTCCAATCTCCCAATGGCATTATAAAAATCAAGAAGTTTCCGCACATTCTCAGAAGGGTTGGCTATAGCTGACAAGTTACCATTGACTGAATCTATCAACTTGTCAAAGAGGTTGATTCCTTGATTCAGCCGCTTACCGAAATCTGCCCCTACCCTTTTTTGAACATAGGTCCAATCATATTGAGAACTTGCTGAATTAATCCAATAGCGACCTGGTTTAATTCGCTTTCCCTCTCGCTTTAGTTGCTCAGAGTATTGATTTAATTGACTTTTGACTTGGTTTATTCTCGCATTATAAACATTCTGAAACCCAGGGACATATTGTAGTAACTCATCGACGGGAATATCATCCATTGGAGTTCCTAAATGTAAGGGATTACCTGTGGAATCACCCTGATTAAGAAAATGCTCTATATGCTTATCAGCGAGAGGCAGATTCCAAGTATTAAAGAAATTTCTCAGGTCATTTTCCGCTCCCTGTGCAACATCCTCAGCTTTAACTACTTTGAAGCCAAAGGGAAACTCATATTGGAACCCTATTTGTAAACTTTTCAGAGATGACCAACTACCGAATACAGCATCTGAGTCTAGACTACTCCAATATTTATTTCGGTTTGGGTCAGGATCATTGTGTTGAATCCAATCCTGGGTTAGAGTTGGATCGACAAACTGAATCGGAGTAGGTTGATTATTAATCGGTGAAGGGGTAGGTGTAATTGGTTTACTCGGTCCAGTCTGATAACTCACAGGCAGATAAACTGACTGACCTGGTTTGATCGATTGTGCTTCCGCTGCGGTAAATGTACTACCATCAACTTTCTTAATCTCCGTCCAACGGTTAGCATTCCCCAATTCTCGCAGAGCGATCGCCGATAACGTATCACCACTACGCACAACATATTGCCGCTGCTGTCCAGGCTTTGCCGGAGGTGCATTATAGGAATTAGTCTGAGCATTTTCTAGTCTGACAAACGACACTCCAGCATATTGAGCAGGTGTTAGAATTCGTTCCTTAATCCCACTACCTGTCGGCCAATTTGCCTCAGTAATCCGAACCCGTCCATCGGGATAAACCTCTTCCAAAAAGGCAACGTGACCAACACTTCCAGCCCCTTTAGTATTAGGCGGCCAAACCACTAAACCCCGCGCCCCAGCAGTGGGTGTAGAAGTAACGGGCAAACCTACCTTCAAAGCATCGTTCCTCCATAGCCCAGCATTACCCAGAAACAAAGCATTTTTCTTGATAGCTGCAGGTAACAATCCTGTTTCCAGCATCCGTCCGTAAGCATACCAAGTGCATTGCCCCTGCCAGCGGTAGGCAAATGGATTAACCGCCCCATTCCGGTAGTTAGCTGAATTAGAGTTAATCGGAACTTGCGGGATAGGTTTGGGAGCTGGTGCAGGTGTCGGAGTTGGCGTAGGCTTGGGAGCTGGTGCTGGTGTCGGAGTTGGCGTAGGCTTGGGAGCTGGTGCTGGTGTCGGAGTTGGCGTAGGCTTGGGAGCTGGTGTAGGAGTTGGTGCTGGTATTGAGCCAACATTCTGAATGTACAATGCCGACATATACCCGCTATTATTAGCCAGACGATACCAAGTGCTGCTGCTACCAAGTCCGCTTGTATCCGTAACCATTCCACCTTGAACGGGCCCATCTAAGAATTCTAGTTGAGTACCAGGAGTTATTTTGGCAACTTCCGCCGAGCTAGTATTAGGCTGAGAACGTATTCTCAACCACCCAGTCACTTTGACATCACCAACATTATTGATTCTTCCGTTGAAATTAACTGCCCTTTCACTAGGCGTTACCTTTCCTTGACCACTCCAAGTATCAGGAACAACAGTTGCCGGAATTTCGTAAACTTCCGGCGCAGTCTTCTTAGCCAAATCCACCGCCGCCAACGTATTCAAAAATCCAAAACCCGTCTCATCATCCCACCCAGACGGCCCCAAATCCCTCGCCGTAGACTTCAAAATCTCCATCACTTGGCGATAGTTCAAAGCAGGATTTGCCGCCCAAACCAAAGAAGCCGCACCCGCAACTTTCGCAGTCGCTACCGAAGTCCCCGCCATCGTCCCCAAATCATTTCCCACAGTCGATAAACCGGGGTGTTCACTCGTACCGCCATCCGCCAAAATATCCAAACCGCGGCCATAACTAGAATAGATCGATCGCCCATTAATATCCCCAGCCCCAACAGTAAAAATATTGTCAAATTCCTGAGAAGCTTGACCCAAAACCGACATCACACCGCCGTCGTTACCCGCCGCCACTACCAGCATTACCCCATTTTGCCGCGCATATTCGATCGCACTTCTTTCTTGCGGAGTCAACTCATAGCGCGTTTCCACAATCCCGTCAGCATTCTTCTGAGTCAAATCCAAACTGAGATTCGCGATCGCATTTTTCTGTCCAGAAGCCTTCGCAGCATCCACAAACTCTACCAAAGAATCAGCCCATCTCCCAGAATCGATCGCCCTTCCCACCCACTTCGGCGCAGTCTTATTAATCGCATCAATAATCCCCAACATAAAAGTACCGTGCTCGCTACCTTCCCCAGGATTCAGCAGCGGATTGTCATCCCCGCCCACATAATCGCGGCCCTTCTTGATATTCGCGTAATTCAAATAAGGACTATCCGCACTCACACCAGTATCAATTGTCCCTACATACGGCTGAGAAGTCGCCGGAAAATCTAGCAATTGCCGGATCGCATTGGGATCTTTCGGATTCGGCGCCTGCGGATCGACAGGAATTATACCAATTGGCAAAGTCTCAAACGCACCGCCCGGATTGTAAGGTGATTGAGTGGCAATCCCATCACGGTACAGACCCAGCGGATCGAAATCAATCAGCGGTGGTAAATTGCTTGTTGGTGCAGCAGGGTCGATCGGGCAAACGCCACTATCCGCGAAAATATTAGGTAAATGTAAATCTGGTAGCGACAAAGAACTCAATAACTGATGCAGCGGATTCAAATCATCCAACCATCCCGCCACACCCGCACTCGGAGTCACAATTCTTTCCAACACTTGACTGCGGGATTTTTTGCGGCCTTTTCTTTTCGGTGAATTGCCAAAACCTTTAGCAGCAGAGCGTTTCTTTGCAGCAAAATTTAGCCAGCCCATAATATTTGCACCAGGATTAGTAGAGATTTGACACGAATTTAATTAATTTTTACCGACATCAAAATACTTGGGTCGATCGAATCAACAAGTATGTGCGATCGACATTCCCTGTCATTGCGACGCGGGGATGCCTTCGGAGATGTCCGTTAGTTTGAGAAATCCCGCAAACCTAACAAAGACTGCCGATTTGTAATTGCTCCAGTTCTGTCGGGCTCTGCTTGCGATCCGCTGACAAGCATTCTACAAATCCTTTGTTAGTGCGTAATTTCTATATTTATGAGCTCATGACAAAGCATCATACACCAAAAATGCTCTTGTCCACAACTTTATCTAAACTTTATATAAACTTTTTCTCGCACTTAACAAAATCATCAAAACAGATACTTGCTTTTTAACTAATCTATGGTAATATGATATTTAAGTGAAATTTGGATTGAGGTCTGAAGCCCAGGCAAAGAGTAACTGAAAATTTTTCCCAAAATACTTAACTGCGCCCTGTAGACTGCCTACAAAGGGAGCAAGTTTTGCAGCAAAAGTTTCCCTTTTTCAGGGAGGTTTAGCGGGATTCTCATGCCCAAAAACCTAGCGGAGAAAACTTGCCAACGCAATTTCATCTATTCTCGCAAACTCGATCGGGACTGAGGCAAAAAAATCCTTTGATGCGCTTTATGTACGGGGAATGTCCGCCGTGCATTGGTGTCAACAACCAGCCTAAAACCCGTGAGACATATCGCTTTTAGCAAAGTCTCGATCCCCCTAAATCCCCCTTAAAAAGGGGAGTAGGGGTTGACGCAAGATGCTCTTGTCCCCCCCGGGAGGGGGGTTAGGGGGGCTCTAGATTTGTGGACTCAAACAGTAGATAGGTGTGCGCGCACTAAGTTTATTCGCAACTTTGTTTATTCGCCACTTTGTCAGCCAAAGTAACAGTATGCTATGGAACTCAAATCAGCGGTGCAGTGGATAGCTCATCCAGACGGTCATTGGATACTTCGCAATCCCGAAGACATGACTTTCATGGAAATTGACGACTTTGACAAACACATAATCTTGCAACTAAGCAAACAACCCGTAACAAACACTCTCGCTGAATACGACATCGATTTAGAAGATGTGCAAAATCTCTTGAGAAGCTTAGCAGAAACGGGAATGCTAGAAGGCACAAAAGCCCCGAAAGCCAAATTCAATCTCCTATCTTTCACAATTCCCCTAGTCAATCCAGATATCTGGCTGTCGCAGCACATCGACAAATTGCGCTGGATTTGGACGTGGGAATTTGGCTTTTTTCTGTGCGCTTTCATCGCATCTTCCGCAGCAGCGTGGTTTGGTTCGTCGGCGGAAGTTGTTGTCTCGCACCAGCAGTTGTGGACAGCCGGGAAAATTCAGACTACGATCGCATTTGTGTTGCTGACAGTGCTGGTAATATCTTTGCACGAACTCGGTCACGCTTTCACGCTCAAACACTACGGCGGCGTTGTCAAAGAAATTGGATTGCTGTTTATGTGTTTCATCCCCGGATGCTATACAGATACTAGCGACCAATACAGTTTAGTGAAGCGGAAACAGCGGGTTTTAGTCGTGGCGGCGGGAGTATTGATTCAATTGACAATTTGGGCGGTTGCTGTTTGGGTTTGGCTGTTTTCTCAGTCGAATTATGTTTGGCATCAAATTAGTTATTTGTTGATGGTGGCGGCTTTGCTGACAGTTGCAATTAATTTGAATCCGTTGAACCGATTTGACGGTTATTATTTGTTGGTTGCTGGAACTGGGATTAACAATCTGCGTCAAAAGTCGTTTGATTTTTATATTGATTTGTTGCGGAGGGAGGAGATTGAGGCAGAACCTAGCGATAGATGGGTTTTGGCGGCTTATGCGCCTTTGAGTATCGTTTATACTGTTTTTGCTTTGAGTTACTTAATGTCTTTGGTTGGGGATTGGGTTTTGCGGGTTTGGAGTTTGTAACCGCAGATGAACGCGGGTTAACGCGGATGAAATGCTGTTTGATTTTTTTATTTGGGGGTTTACTGATATGAATGTTTGTCAAAGGTTGGGAATTGTTGGCGGAAGTTTGAGTTTGGCGGTTGTTAGTCAATGTTTTTCTGTAGAAGCTGCTACTCTGAGTCAAACTTATACTGTGAATCTGGATTCGCAGCCGTTAAATAGCAGTACGAATGTGGTTTTGCCAAAGTTTAATTCGCTGTTGGGTACTCTGTTGAAGGCTTATGTTACGGTTAAGTCTACTGTTAATAATAGTGTCAGCATTACTCCTTTGACGGGAGATTTTACGGGGACGGCCGCGACTAATGCTAATATTGCGGTGAATATTCCGCTGTTGAAAACTGACCCGAATTTGACTTTGAGTGTTTTGGCGAGTCCGCCGGAAACGAAGATTGCTAGCGGTGGTACGGGAAGTGTTAGCGGTTCGGCTTCTGGTAGCGTGTCGAAGAGTTATGATTTGCCGCAGTTTTTGAGTGCTTTAACTGGCTGCGATGGTGATACTTTTACTGCTGGTTTGGCGACAACTGGTTTAACTCAAATTCTGGGGAGTCCTGCTAGAGGTAGTTTTGGCGGTAAGGTGTCGGCGGATATTGCTGCTAGTGTAACTTATGAGTATGAACCTGTACCGGAACCGATGACTGTGGCCGGTACGGTTCTGGCGGCTGGAATGGGTTTATTGTGGAAGAGAAGAAGGACAAAAAAGGGGTGATATATAAGGAAGTTCGGCAAGGGATTCTGTAATGGATTTAACGGATGTCAGAAGGAAGGATATTGAATTATATCTAATATTATGTCGGTTGAATGGCCCGTGCGGTGCGTGAGAAATAGTCTCATCGTTGATAGTTAAAGATTTCTCGTTCTCACGCACCCTACAAAGCTACTGTATGAAAAAAAACCCGCGCTGGCGGGTTTTAATCTGTCGGGAATTGGCTGGAAGTTTGCTTAAAGCGATCGATATACGCGATAGTTAATTTCGGGGAAGATGTTGTCTATCTCCTGAACCTTCTCCAACCAGCCGGAATCGACTTTGCCTTCTTTCACTTCATCGTACAGCTTGTGGAAGCGCATTAAGTGCGATCGAGTCCGCCGCACTGCATAGGGCACCATCGTCCCTGTACGCATGATAAACGCCCAGTCAGATGATTGAGCTAGCAGCACTTCCCGCGCGGCTTGGTTCAAAGCCCGCCACTGCAACTCATCGGCTGGTTCCATGCTTCCCAACTCAATCATCCGTTCCGCTGCTTTGTGCAGGTGCGGGTAAATCCAAGCATTGGTATCGTTGAGCCAATATTCGTGGAAACCCCGGAAACCCCAGCTAGACTGGGAAGGGCGACAAACTTGCTGAGTCGGATTTTGGCGCAAATAATCGGCTAAGTGCGTCATTTCGTAGGTATTTTGGTCGTACCAACTCTTGCGGAATAAGTAATCTAAGAACCAAGGCCCTTCATACCACCAGTGACCGAAAAGTTCGGCGTCGTAAGGTGAAACGATAATCGGGGGACGCTGCATGATGCCGTTGAGGTGCTCGACTTGCCGTTCCCGGTTGAAGGCAAAGTTGCTGGCGTGTTCGGCTGCTTTTTCCCTGGCCCAGTAAGGATCGTACAACTGTTTGTCGCCTAAACCCAGTCCGCGACCGGTGATTTTGTGATATTTAATCCCGGTGTTTTTGCGCTGGCCGTTGGGCATGATGTAGGGTTTGATGTAGTCGTATTCGGCTTCCCATCCCAAATCTTTGTAGAATTCGCGGTATTCGGCGGCGCCCGGATAGCCGACTTCGGATGACCAAACTTGCTGGGATGATTCGTGATCCCGGCCGAAGGCTGCTACTCCGCATTCGGTGAAAATTGGGGCGTAGCTGCCGTAGCGGGGGCGCGGGCGGGCGTAGAGGATGCCGTGACCGTCTGTGAGAAAGTAGCGGAGGCCTGCGTCGGCTAACATCCTCTCTAAGCCTTCGTAGTAGGCGCATTCGGGCAGCCAAATGCCTTTTGGTCGGCGGCCGAAGTTTTGTTCGTAGCTTTCGCAGGCTACTTGTATTTGCGCCCAAACTGCCTCGGGGTACATTTTCATCAGCGGTAGGTAGCCGTGGGTGGCGCCGCAGGTGATGATTTCGAGGTTGTTGGTGTCTTGGAATTGTTTGAAGGCTTTTACTAAGTCTCGATCGAACTTTTCCCAAAAATTCCGAACTTGGGAGAAGTGGGCGGCGTAGTGTTCGCCTAAGTAGCGGAGGTGACCGTTGCCGCTGTTGTGTTCGATTTCGAGTTCGGCTAGTTCTTCGAGTTTTGCCAAGTGGTCGTCGAAACGGTCTTGCAGCAAGGGGTCGCGCAGCATTGCCACCAAGGGCGGTGTCATGCTCATGGTAATTTTAAAGTCGATGCCGTCGCGTTTGAGCCCTTCAAAGACTTGCAGCAGGGGAATGTAGGTTTCGGCGATCGCCTCAAACAGCCATTCTTCTTCTAAAACGTAGTCGCTTTCGGGGTGGCGGACAAAGGGCAGGTGGGCGTGGAGAACGAGGGCGAGGTAGCCAATAGCCATAATGATTTGGATGACGCCAGTTAGGGACAGCTTTAAAATATTTTAAGATTTTAAGCTGAAATGGGACGCACAAAGTGCAGTGTTTTTTTAATGACCTTTCTCTAACAGACTAAATGTCAGCAAATTGTGATTTTCTGCTTGGTGTCGGATGAGGTCTGCTGCTGTTTGAGAGTCTACTGGCTTTGAGAAAAAGAATCCCTGGGCGAACTCGCATTTTAATCCTTTGAGTATAGATAGTTGCGAGGCTTCTTCGACTCCTTCTGCTACTACATCCATCCCTAAATTGTGCGACAAAGTAACGATCGACCTGACAATTTCTGTGGGGTCGATGCCTCCTTTGCCGAGATCGAACTCGCCTCCCATCCGGCTCACAAAAGAGCGGTCTATTTTTAAGGTATTGGTGGGGAAGCGGTGCAGGTAGGAGAGCGATGAATAGCCGGTGCCAAAGTCGTCGATGCACAGGTGTATGTTTCGATATCTAAGCTGCACCAGCATTGCTGTTACTGATTCGGAATTTTCTATGAGTACGCTTTCGGTAATTTCTAGTTTTAAACTGCTGCCGTGGAGGTGACTTTCTTCGAGAACTCGATCGATGTATTCGATTAAGTCTGGCTGAGAAAACTGTTTGACTGAAAGGTTGACGCTGACGCTTAAGGGCGGGTTGTTTTGAAATAGCTGCTGCCACTGGCGGATTTGGTGGCAAGCTGTGCGCAGTACCCAGCGGCCCAGCGGTACGATCAAGCCGGTTTCTTCGGCGATGGGAATAAATTCGCCGGGGGAAACTAAGCCGCGTTCTGGATGCTGCCAGCGCACTAGGGCTTCAAAACCGATAATTGCGCTGTTGGCGATGCTGACGATCGGCTGGTAGTGAATGATAAACTGGGGCGCTGCGGATAAGGGAGGTAAGCCCGATCGCGGGGATTGGGGAGAGTCTTCTGGGGCCGGGTCTTTAATTGATTCGATCGCCCGCCGCAGGTCGTTTTCTAGCTGCAACAGCTTCAAAGCGTGGGCGTGCATGGAACTGTTGAAAACTTCGTGTCGGGCTCGGCCGAGTTCTTTGGCGCGGTACATTGCTGTGTCGGCATCGCGCAGCAGGCTTGTCGGTTCCTCGTATTCGCCAGAACTCAATGCAATGCCGATGCTGGCGGTGATAAATACTTCGTGTCCGTCTAGCAGGATGGGGGAGGTGATTGTCTTTTGCAGGCGGTTGACAATGTTGGTAACTTCATTTACGCCGTCGATGTCTTCTAGCAAAAGTACGAACTCGTCTCCTCCGAGGCGGGCGACTGTATCTCCGGCCCTGAGACAAGTTTCCAGACGGCGCGCGATCGCAACTAGCAGTTGATCGCCGATCGCGTGGCCGAGAGAATCGTTGACTACTTTAAATCGATCTAAATCGAGAAACAGCACGGCAAACAAGTAGTCTTTGCGCCGTTTTCCCAGCCTCAGAGCGTGTTCCAGCCGATCGGTAAACAGCGATCGGTTGGGCAATCCGGTAAGGGCGTCGTGAAAAGCGTCGTGCAGCAGTTGTTCTTCGGCGAGTTTGCGCTGAGTGATGTCGTGGCAGTTGATCACGATGCCCTTGACTGCGGGATCGTGCAGTAAATTGGTGGCTACAGCTTCTACATAACACCAGGAACCGTTGCGGTGCCTGACTCGATATTCGAGTGGGGACTGGCTTCTTTTGGGGTTTTCCATAGCTTTGTGGAGGGTTTGGGCGATCGCGGCGCAGTCGTCGGGGTGAACTGTCCCTAGGGCGCTGCGCCCGATCGCCTGGTGGGGCGCGTAGCCTAAAATTCGCTTGACGGAAGGGCTGATGTAGCGGAAGATGCCTTCGGCGTCGAGAATGATCGTGATGTCTGTGGCGTTTTCAATCAGCGAGCGAAATCGCTGTTCGCTTTGCCTGAGGGCTGATTCGGCCTGTTTGCGAGCGCTGATGTCGAGGGCTACTCCGTCTATGATGATGTCCCCGTTTTCGTTTTTGGAAAATCTGGCGCTGTCTTGCACCCACTTGACTTCGCCCGAATTTAACACGATCCGGTACTGGCGATCGCAGGGCAACAGACTGGCACTCGATGCTGCTACGCTGCTGTCAAAGGAGTTTCTGTCGTCTGGATGAATAATTTCGGTCAACAGTTCCGGGCGCGCCATTACTTCTTGGGTCCCGAACCCTGTAACTTCGCGCACCCCCGGACTGATGTAGGGCATGGAGGTGGTGCCGTCTGGATGCAGCAGGGCGCGGTAGACTGAGCCGGGAATGTTGGCTGCCATTGTGGCTAGCTGCTGCTGGATGCCGCGCACTTCTGCTTCGGCGCGCTTGCGTTCTGCGAGTTCGTTCGATGCTCGTTGGTAGAGTTCGGCTTGGTGGATCGCGATCGCGCACTGATCGGCGATCGCTTTGAGTAGCGATAGTTCTTCGGCGCTCCAAGAACGGGCGCGATCGCACTGATAGAGGCCAATTCCTCCCAAAAATGACTGTTGGTAGAGCAGCGGCGCGATCGCGACGGCGCGAAATCCGATCGACTCTGCTGATGATTGCAGGGACGGGCACAGGCTCGACAACTTGTCGAGGACGAGGGTTTCTCCTACCGCGAGGGAGGAGCGGTAGTGCTGCGCCAATTCGCAATTTAGCCCGACGAGCCCTTGTTTGTCTGCTGATGAGCTGATGTAGCGAACTACGATCCCGCCTTCAGCATCAGGCTGCAAGATCGCGCAGGCGCTGATTTCGAGAGCTTCGTGCAGTTGGTCGGCGGTGGTTTGCAGCACTTCGTCGAGTACAAGGGTGAAGCGCATGGCTTGGAGGATGCGGTTGACGATCGCCTCACGAGTCGCTTGCCGCTGAATTTGGGCGATCGCGAATTGTTGCTGGCGGCGCATTTTGTATTCTTGGAGCGATCGTTCTAAGACTGTTGGCAACCTAAACAGCCGCCCTTTTAATACGTAATCTGTCATCCCGGCTTTAATGCACTCTACTGCAGCTTCTTCTCCCAAACTTCCGGTTACTAAAATAAATGGTATGTCTTGCCCTAATTCCTGCATTAATTTCAACACTTCTAAACCGTTGAAGCCGGGGAGGCGGTAATCTGACAGCACAGCGTCGTACTTGCAATTTTCGAGCATTTCTCTGCACTCTGTTGCTGTTTCTGCCCTGTCGCACTTAAAATTTACTCCCCCCGCTTCTAAGGCGATCGCTATTAATTCCATATCTTCTGCCATGTCTTCGACAATCAACAATTTTAATGTTGATTCCGCTACCATTTTCATTAAAGAGTTTGTCTGTTCGCGATCTAGCATACGGAATTCAGGAGTTTTTGATTGGTGATTCGTGTTGCTAAACTTCATTTTTTTTGATTAACTTCTTCCCTCGGGATTCTGGAATTTTTTTTGCTAACGATATTATTTATCTAATTTCCACAAATTTATTTAACAACCGCCACCGAGGGCTGCCCAAACTGACTGTGACTTATTTAACTGTATAATAGTTTTAAATTATGAATTTAAAACTATTATACTGGTAACTTACGAATTTAGATTACCGTTTAAGATTATTTGCCTAGTTTAAAGTAAAATGTCGCTCCTTGACTAGGTGCGCTCATGCCCCAAATCGTTCCGCCGTGGCGCTGAATAATCCGCGCGACGATCGCCAAACCGATGCCGGTACCTTCAAATTCTCTCTGGGAGTGCAGCCTCACAAAGGCTCCAAACAGCCGATCGGCATATTCAGAAGGAAAACCCACGCCGTTATCCTTGACAAAAATCGTTCCATCCGGTAAGGCATCAATAACTATTGTAGCCGGAGTGCGATCGCGGCTGAACTTGACGGCGTTGTCGATCAAGTTGCTGAACACCTGTTGCAGCAAGGTGGGATCTCCCGTCACCACCGGCAAATCTCCGACGGTAAATTCAACTTGGCTGTGGGGAGTTGGGGCCGACTCTGTTGCAGTCCGGGGTTTAGTCAATTTAATCGCAGTTTCCACCAAGCGGGTGAGATCGATCGGGATTTGGATTAACTCAGTGCGGCCGACGCGGGAAAGAGCGAGCAAACCGTCAATCAACAGACTCATTTTTTGGCTGCTGTCTTCAATGACTTGCATATAGTGAACAATTTTAGGATCGTTCAAGGCCTCAGTTGATTCTAACCGCTGTTTCAAAGCATTAACAAAACCTGAAATATGGCGCAAAGGAGCGCGGAGGTCGTGGGAAACAGAATAGCCAAAAGATTCTAATTCTTGATTGGCAGCCTCTAATTGCTCCGTGCGTTGCGACAAAGCTTGTTTAGTCTCAACCAACTCTGTGATATCGCGAGAAGTGCCAATTAAAGCATAAACCTCGCCGTCGAGATTTCTCAGCGGAATTTTAAAAGTATCGAAGTAAGTAGTTCTGTTATCGGACAAAACATATTTTTCCTGCAAGTGTAGAGTTTCGCCGGATTCAAATACCAGCAAGTTTTCCCGCACAAATTTTGTGGCTAGTTCAGTCGAAAAACATTCAAACACGGTTTTGCCTTGCATCTCTTTTGTGCTGTTGAAACCTGCCATTTTTGCCAAAGTTTGATTGACAAAAGGCTGGCGCATATCTTCGCGTTCGACCACAAAAATGCGATCGGGCAAAGCATCGAAAAAAGTCTCTAGTTCTGCGGTACGCTGGGCGACTTGAGCTTCTAAAGTTTCGTTGAGCTGTTTGAGTTCAGCTTCGGCTCGCTTGCGGTCGCTGATATCTTGACCGATGCCGATCGACTTGCCGTCTGAGAGGCGAACGTTTGCCCAAGTAGTGTCGATAATTCGCCCGTCTCTAACTTTAGTTTTGAAGTCGTCCCAGTTCTGAGTTGCTGCTTGGATGAAGTCCAAAACGTATTGGCGGTATTCCGGCTGCGGATAAAATTCGGCCAACATATCGCGGTTTTTGGTTTCAGCAAAACTCCAGCCGAGCACTTGTTCCCAGTGGCGGTTTACCCAGTTTATTTCACCCTGGGAATCCAAGAATGCGAGCATGACTGGCACGTTGTCAAAGATAGTTTGCAGCAATTCCTTTTGCTGTTTTAAGGATTCTTCGGCTTGTTTGCGAGCGCTGATGTCGAGTACGGAACCGATAATTTGCCTCATTTGTCCGTCTGGGGTTCTTTTGAAGATTGTAGACCGATCGTGCACCCAGCGCCATTCCCCATTTTTGTGTTTGATTCTGTAGTCTCTGTCATCCGTTTCATAGGGATTGCTACTGTGTTTTAGCCGCTCCATACCTGTAATTAGCTTTAACCTATCCTCGGAATGAACTAAGTTAGTGATAGCATCTGTACCCAAATCTTGCCATTCTTTTGCCGTGTAGCCGAGTATGGCTGTAACAGATTCATTTGCATAAATAATATTGTTTTCTACTGCATCATAAATGTAAATAAAGTTGGGGATAGTTGTCAGGATGCTCTCTAAAAGTTGTTGATGTTTTTGCAGCTCCGATTTTGCTTGTTTGCGCTCGCTTAAGTCCAGCACGAAACTGACGCCTAACTGCTTCGTTCCTTCTAAAAATGTGCTGCCCAGCAGCACCGGAACGCGACTACCATCGGAGCGTATAAATTCTTTTTCAAAGGGAACAACCGTATTTCTAGCCTTCAGTTCGGCAACTTTTTCTATATCTAAACCCACGTATTCTGGTGGTGTCATTTCTTGCCAGTTAATTCTTCCTGAAAGCAGAGCGTCCCGCGTATAGTTTACCGTCTTTAAAAAAGCGGCGTTGGCATCTGTAATACTGCCGTTAAGATCCCAAAAAATTAGGCCGATCATGTTAGAATCAACTATGGATTTAAATTTGGATTCGCTTTGTCGCCACTGGAATTCGACTTGTTTTAGTTCTGTGATGTCGCGGGCGAACGCTAAAACTGTTTCAACTGAATTGTCCTCAGCAAATTCGGGAATAATTCGACAGTGGTAATATTTTGTCCCGCTGGGAGTAGGATACTCAAATTCTACAGTTTCTGGTTTTCCCCTGCTGAAAACTTTGGGAAAAGCTTCGTTGAACAGGTTGCACAACTGCGGCGACAGTCCCAATTCACTGGTAGTTTTGCCGATAAATTGTGCCGGGGTTTTTCCGGTTGCTGGTTCGATTGCTTGATTGATGTAAAGGTGGCGGAATTCTCGATCGAACCGGGCGATGATATCGGTAGCATTTTCCGCTAGGGCGCTGAAAGCTTGTTCGCGCCGGTGCAGTTCTTCTTGAGTGCGGAGGTGTTCGGTTACGTCTCTGCCAAAAGAGAGAATTGAAACTACTGTTCCCGATTCATCGATTAGTGCAGAATTGTACCATTCGCAGTGAATTACCGAGCCATCTTTGGTATAGTTGCGGTTGTGGCAAACGTTGCGGGGTTCTCTGCTGTGTAACAGTTGATTTGCGACGGCCCACACTTCCTCGAAGTCTTCTGGATAAACTATTGACAATTCGTGCCAGTATTTGCCGATTACTTCTGCTGCACTCCAGCCAAATATTTGTTCGGCCATTGGCGACCACCGCACTACCCGAAATTCCCTGTCCCACTCTATAACTGCCATTGGCGAGTTTTCTAGGTGAAACTCCCGCCGCTTGTGGGCTTGTTTTATTTGGGTTTGAAGTTGCTGGCGCAGTTGCTTGGCCGAGGCAAATCGCTCGCAGATTTCCTGTGCGTTTGCGGAGCCGGCTTTGGCTATCTGAGCAATGGTTTCTGCTGTTTGTTTTTCGAGTTCGTTCCAAGCTAGTTGGAGGGCTGATTCCGCCTGCTCTAGCTCAGTGATGCTGTTCTGAAACAGGGTGGCACTTTCAACTGGAATTTCAGGCATATTTTTGACATTTAGGCAAGTGTTACTTTAAGAATTTTAAATTAAACTTTTAAAATTAAAAATGTGTAATTTCTTGTTAAATTATACATTTTTAATTTTAAATTTGTGCGCGGCGCCGATTTTGAGCGGCGGCGGTGCTATTAAAGACTGCAGGCATAGGTCGATCGAATCGGCAATTGCGATCGATCCAAAACTATCCTGGGCAAGAAGCGTGCGGGCGCGATCGGGCGCTAGGTATATTTTGGCACGCGGTTGTGGTTTGGGGCGATCGCTCGAATACTCTAAGCCGATCGGGGCCTGGTGGGGATCTCGCGAATCCTCCGCATGGCATTGGGTGTGCCGCCCTTGCTGACGGGCGAGATCCCCACCAGCCACCGGAAAAGGTGAATTATTGCCCGCAAGTCTGCTCCATGCCCGATCGCTCTTTTTGCGAACTCTGCCGGTGTGAAGTGAAAACCGTCCCTACCCGACAAATAATCTCAAATCGGTTTCGTCAATAAACAGCTAAAATATAATCTAAAGTTATTAAATTTTCAAGGTCGCTTATGACTGCTGCTGCATCAGTTAAAACTCAGTACGAAGCTGTTATCGGTCTGGAAACTCACTGTCAATTGAGCACGAATACTAAAATTTTCTCCAGTTCTTCTACAGAATTTGGCAATGCCCCCAATACTAACATAGACCCAATTTGTATGGGAATGCCTGGAGTGTTGCCAGTATTAAATCAAAAAGTGCTGGAGTATGCGGTGAAAGCAGGGCTGGCTCTCAACTGCTCCATCGCACCTTACAGTAAGTTTGACCGCAAGCAATATTTCTATCCCGATTTGCCGAAAAATTATCAAATTTCTCAGTTCGATTTGCCGATCGCTACTAACGGTTGGCTAGAAATTGAACTGGTGGACGAGGCGGGAAATTGTACTAGAAAAAAAATCGGGATCACTCGCTTGCACATGGAGGAAGATGCCGGGAAATTGGTTCACGGCGGCAGCGATCGCCTCAGCGGTTCGACTTATTCAATGGTGGATTACAACCGCGCCGGCGTGCCTTTAATCGAAATTGTTTCGGAACCGGATTTGCGATCGGGCGCCGAAGCTGCCGAATACGGCCAAGAATTGCGCCGGATCGTGCGCTACATCGGCGTTGGCGACGGGAATATGCAGGAAGGTTCGCTCAGGTGCGACGTGAATATTTCGGTGCGCCCCGTTGGCCGAAAAGAGTTCGGCACCAAGGTGGAAATTAAAAATATGAACTCTTTTAATGCGATCGAACGGGCGATCGATTACGAGATCGAGCGGCAAATTCAAGCTATAGAAAATGGCGAAACCATCGTCCAAGAAACGCGGCTGTGGGATGAAAACAAGCAGTGTACTTTCAGTATGCGGGTTAAGGAAGGTGCCAGCGATTACCGCTATTTCCCGGAACCGGATTTGCCTCCGATCGAAGTTTCAACCGAGCAATTGCAAGATTGGAAAGCTCAACTGCCGGAATTGCCGGCCTCCAAGCGATACCGCTACGAAACTCAACTAAGTCTTTCTCCCTACGACGCGCGGGTGTTGACTGACGACAAAGCGGTGGCTGAGTATTTTGAAAAGGCGATCGCCGCCGGTGCTCCTATCAAACAAGCTGCGAATTGGGTGATGGGCGATATCACTGCTTATCTGAAAAATGAGAAACTGGCGATCGCAGAAATTCCTTTCCAACCGCAGGATTTGGCCGAATTGCTGGCACTAATTGATGCTGGCACGATCAGCGGCAAAATCGCTAAGGATATTTTGCCGGAGTTGCTCTCGGGCGGCGGTTCTCCTCAAAAGTTGGTTGAGAGTAAGGGTTTGATTCAAATTTCGGATACTGGGGCGCTCGATCGGGCGATCGATGCAGTTTTGGCTGCCAATCCCAAGGAGCTCGAACAGTACCGGGCTGGCAAAACGAAGCTGCTGGGCTTTTTCGTCGGCAAGGTGATGAAGGAGACAGGCGGCCGGGCCGATCCCAAATTGACCAATGAGTTGCTCGCAGCCAAGCTTAACGGCTAAGGCTAAGCATTTGTTAAGGGGTTTTTGTAGCGGATACAGCGGCGGGCGATCGGTTTTTCCCGATCCCGCCGCTGTATCCGCTTCCCGCTTTATGCTAACTTTACAATTAAATATACATTTCTTGACAATATCTTCACATTTGGGGGTGTCACCCCTCATTCCTGTCGTGTTATATTGTGTTATGTAGATGCACCCTGATGGCAGGGAGAGTTACTTCAGTAGCTCTCTCTTTTTTTTGTCTTTTTTTTGTGGGGCACGGACGTGAAAATACGGATGAGCGGTTTCTCGCTGGAAGAATGCCGGATTGTGGAACCGCGAAGACTCTAAGGACACCAAGGAATAGAAAAGAAGAAGCAGGCAATCTTCAGGGGGGAAGGTTTAAATCCTTGCGCCAGCTATACTTTTTCATCAAAAGTTGATAAAATGGGTGTCGCCCCTCATGATGAATATGTTATATTGTGTTATTAAGATGCACCCTGATGGTCGGGAGAGTTACTTAGGTGACTCTCCTTTTTTTTGTCACAATGGGGGAGAGGGGCGAGGGAGAGGGTGCGATGGGGATCGTCCGAGAATGGGGAGATAGGGGAGAGTTTGCCATAATGATTACCAATTACCAATTACTAATTACCGATTAGCAATTACCGCTTTAAGTCGATTAATATCAACTTGAGTTATTAAGTAATTTTGACAGTATGAGCGAACAAGCTAGCGAGTTAATCAAGCAGGGAATTTCGCAATATCAGGCGCACCAATTTGAGGCGGCGCTGGATTCTTGGGAGGAAGCGCTGAGGCTGTATCGCTCAATGGACGATAAGCGGCGATCGGGTGCGGCGCTGGGTAATATGGGCGTGGCTTACGAAGCGCTGGGAGATTACGATCGCGCGATCGACTGTTACCAGCAGCATTTGGTGTTAGCGCGCTCAATTGGCGATCGCCGGGGCGAGGCGAATGCTTTGGGAAATCTGGGCAATGCTTGCTGTGCTCGCTCAGATTTTTCTGGTGCTATTGATTACCAGCAGCAGCGTTTGGCGATCGCGCGGGAGACTGGCGACACTCGCTCTGAGTTGGAAGCTTTGGGCAATTTGGCGCCCGCTTGCGATGCTAACGGCGATTTGCTCGGTGCGATCGAGTGTTATCAGCAGCAGTTGTCGATCGCGCGCGCCCACAAGGACGATCGCATTGAGCGCAGTGCTCTCAAGAGTTTGAAGCTGGCTTACAAGTATTTAGCAGATTACGAGAAGGCCGACGAGTACCGACAGCAGCAATTGGCGATCGTGCGGGAACTGTTTTTAACCGATAAAAATCAGGATTTTGTAGAACTTGCAGAAACCGTTGGCTTGAATCCCGTAGAAGATTTTGCCGGAGCTGATTTAAGCGGTTTTGACTTGCACTACGCTGATTTGAACGGCGCAGATTTGCGCGAAACTAACCTCCAAGGCGCCGATTTGACCTTGGCGGATCTCAGCGGAGCTTTGCTGAGCGCTGCTATTTTAATTGATGCTAGTTTGTGCAATGCTAATTTGCGGGATGCTGAACTCAGCAGCGCGAATTTAAGCGGTGCAGATTTGCGAACAAAGCTGCCGAGGGCGAATTTGAGCGGTGCAAATTTAACCTGCGCCAATTTGAGCAGTGCTTATTTACCGAATGCGCTTTTAGTAAATGCAAATTTGACTGACGCTAATTTAAAAAATTCTGATTTGAGCGGCGTTGATTTGAGCGGTGCGAATTTAAACGGTGCTGATTTGAGCCGCGCTGATTTTAAAAATGCGGTTGTAGAAAACGCTAATTTTTCTGGTTGTTTGGGGATTTCGGAAGCGGTGAAAGTTGAATTAAGGGCGCGGGGCGGAATTTTTGAGTAAAATGGGAATGTTGGTAATTGTAGAGGGGAATAAAAGCTATGACTGCCGTAACTGCAAAACGATTCTCGATCGCCGAATATCACCGTTTGGAAGAACTGGGTTTTTTTGAGTCAGATAACCGATTTGAATTGATTCGCGGAGAAATTATCAAAAAAGCTAAAAAAACTACGTTTCACTCGGCTTGTAACTCTCTATTGCTGGGAGAGTTGTGCCTGATTATGGCAAGAAGTGCCTGCGTGCGCGGTCAAGACCCAATTACCTTGTCAGATGATAGCGAACCAGAACCTGATGTGGTTATTGCCCAAAATCGCTCTGACAATTATGTATCTTCTCACCCTCTAGTTGCTGA
Source organism: Microcoleus sp. ARI1-B5 (assembly GCF_036705795.1). Lineage (NCBI taxonomy): Bacteria > Bacillati > Cyanobacteriota > Cyanophyceae > Oscillatoriales > Microcoleaceae > Microcoleus > Microcoleus sp. ARI1-B5. The sequence continues at coordinate 107,287 of NZ_JAUBVK010000019.1, read as the reverse complement.
TATTTTGTTGGTAATTGAGGTTTCTGATTCTACTTTAAAGTACGATCGGAGAACTAAGTTATCTCTCTACGCTGAATCGGGGATTTCTGATTATTGGATATTTAATTTGGTAGATATTCAACTGGAAATGCACAGCGAACCTTATCAGAAACAAACAGGTGGTTTCGATTATCGAGTGAAACGAGTGGTTTTGCCGAATGAGGTTGTGGTAATTCCAGGTTTTCCAGATTTGTCTCTCGATTTATCTGCGGTATTTCCGGCGCAGATGGGTGAGTGAAGCCCAGGAGTGCGATCGACAAACTCTTCGGACAATTACTGTTACGATCTACCGCACTCTATTCATTGCCAATTCTTGAATCTAAAATCATATTATAGGATAATAAAAGCTATGACTTTCGCTACAGCAAAACGATTCTCGATCGCCGAATATCACCGTTTGGCAGAACTGGGTTTTTTTGAGTCCGACGCTCGATTTGAATTGATTCGCGGAGAAATTATCAAAATGGCTGCTAAAGGTAGGCTTCACTCGGCTTGTAATACTCTTTTAGTTGAGGAGTTAATCATTTTACTGGCAAGACGCGCTCGCGTGCGCGTACAGGAACCGATTCTTTTGTCAGATGATAGCGAACCAGAACCTGATGTGGTTATTGCCCGCCGTTCTGACAATCATGTATCTTCTCACCCTCTAGCCGCTGATATTTTGTTGGTAATTGAGGTTTCTGATTCTACTTTGAAGTACGATCGGATAACTAAGTTATCTCTCTACGCTGAATCTGGGATTTCTGATTATTGGATATTTAATTTGGTAGATATTCAACTGGAAATGTACAGTGAACCTTATCAGAAACAAAGAGGTGGTTTCGATTATCGAGTCAAACGAGTGGTTTTGCCGAATGAGGTGGTGGTAATTCCGGGTTTCCCAGATTTGTCTCTGGATTTATCTGCGGTATTTCCGGCGCAGATGGGTGAGTAGACGAGCAATTTTATTCATCCACAGACTATCTGGAAAGGCATCTGCGTTTATCTGTGTTTATCTGCCTTGCATCTGCGGTCGCTCTATCAATCAAAGATTTATGCAATCTTATCTAGTGAAGGTGCCGATCGATCGCCCTTAATTGATGGTATAATCCAAAAGTGCGATGGCTACGCCCCGGCTTGCGCCTACGAAATCCTCAGCAAATTACCCCTATGACCGCTGAAAATCTCTCCTCGCCAGCCCAAAACATCCAGCTATCAGGTATCAGTTGGCAAACCTACGAAACCGTGGTCGCCGAATTCAGTCACCGGCAACTGCGGCTGACATACAGTGGCGGCAATCTCGAAATTATCGAACCTTCTCCAGAACACCAATTTTACCAAACAATAATCGGTCGATTTATCGAAACCCTAGCTGAAGAATTGGGACTTAACATTGCAGCGGTCGGTTCCACAACTTTTAAGCGTCCCGAACTCAGCATTGCCGAACCCAATGAATGTTTTTACATCCAGAATTTCTGTGCAGTTCAAGGCAAAACAAGCATCGACACGAGTCAAAATCCGCCACCAGATTTAGTAGTGGAAATTGATATCGCGAGTGGTTCGGAAAATAGCTTGCAAGTTTATGCCGGTGTCAGCGTGCCGGAAGTTTGGATTTATAATGGAGAACGGCTGATTATCAACCAATTAGAAAATACAGAATACTTTTCGTGCGATCGCAGTTTAGCATTTCCCACTGTACCTATTTTAGAAATTGTCGATTTTTTGCAACAGGCGGAAACAATGGATTATTTAGAATTAGTTAAAGCATTTCGTAATTGGGTAAAAAGCGAAATACTACCAACCAATTAACCGGCGCTTTGCGCACATCGCCAACTACTCAAAAAATCTAATAATCATAACAAATAAAAAATTACCGATTTGTGATAAATTAGAAATGAAGCACTTGTCAAAATCTCCATCACAGTCTGGCAGAGCCAGCACTTCTACCGATATGCGATCGCTAGAGTCTCACAACAAATACCCTGATTGCTTGTGGATGCAATTAGAAGCAATTCCAGTGCCATCGGTTGCAGCCCAAACCCAGCAGCTCGACATACACTTGAGCCTCAATTTTAACGAGCATTGGGAACCGCTGCTCGGCGGCCGCGTCAAATTTGGTCTGCAAGGCGGGACGCTCAAGCTAAATCTGGAAAACTGCGAAATTCCCGTAGCATCGCGTCAGTTAGTCGGTGATTTCCAACTGTCGCCAATCCAAAGCAGTACAGAAGTTTTGTTAACCGACAGTCAGCGGGAAGTTCCCGACAGCGAGAATGTCCAAAAGAGCGAGGAAAGTGACTGCACGTTTTGTCACGTTTCCACAATCGGCGACGATACAACGCCCGCTTGGATTTTTGCATTAGAACGGGGCAAACCCGTATTAAAAGGTTTGCTAAAAAGTGTTAAACTGGGAGAGTTTGCCGCGAAGCCATTGCGAATTGCAGCGACTTTTGAAGTTGCGAAAGAAGATATTTATTTAACAGATGCGGAGGGTTTGTGGCCGCACGATATTACGCCAAATCAACATTCGGTTTTAGAAAGAATCTTGACTGTATATTTGCAAGCAAATAAACTCCAACCGGCTCTCAGTTGGGCGCTTTTGTCCTACAATTTGCCTGCGGTGGAACAGCCAGAGGTGGAAATTGTCCCGGAAGCCGAAGCGCAATTGCAGGAAATGGTCGATCGCATTATTGCCGCTGAAACCGACGATTTTCCCGAGTTAGCAAAAATCGCCAATCTCAATCCAGCACTGGATTTCGCGGGCGCCAGCTTGCGCGGGACGACTTTAAGTGCAGTCGATTTTAGCAGCGCAAATCTCCAGGGTGCAAATTTCCGGGGTGCAAACTTAAACGATGCCGATTTCAGCGACGCCAACCTGCAAAATGCCAAATTCGGCGGTGCAGATTTGAGCGGCGCTTTCTTAGGAAATACCGATTTGAGCGGCGCAGATTTGCACCGCGCCAGTCTGGCTTTAGCAAACCTCAGCGGTGCGGATTTGAGCGGCGCAAATCTAATCGAAGTGAACTTAACAAACGCTAATTTCAGCGGTGCGAATGTCGAGTCAGCGAGGTTTGGGAATAACTCAGGACTTGCGGAGGATGTGAAGCTGAATTTACAGCAGCGGGGAGCGATTTTTGATGAGGTTTAGTAAAGTGAAGTATGGCACATTTTTGGGCGATGGTTATAAGTCAATATGCGATTGTTAACGCTTTTTTTCTCATGGCGATCGCATATAAAGCGATCGCAAAGACTAGGTTGCTTCTCAATTAAGTGAGGTGCGCCTGAGTAATTATCTTGTTGACCCAAGTGTATTGTGATAAAATTTAAAAAAGTGCGCTCGAGATTGAGATAAATTTATACCGTGCCGTAATGACTGCGCCACCGAATCCGCCACCAACTCCGCCACCGACAGCATCCCAGTCAAGTCCAACTCCTGTAGAGCAATCTCCTCCAGTAAGTACGCGATCGGGTACATTCATCCAAAAGGTAGTGATGAATGTTTTAGAGATTGTCGATCAGGTGTTCTATGCGTTGATGGGTAAACTTGGGAGAACAGTTTATGCGTCTCTTCAGGATGCGATCGCGATCGGTATTATTTTAAAGCTTCCTGGTTTAATCGGTGAAATTATTATCGGTAAAGATTTTTCAGGTTTCGATATTTGTCTGAAAGAAAGCCCTTGGGGTGTATCCCGTTATGCTTGTTTCATTATTGTAGCTTCTGATTTTCTGTTGTGGATAGTTCTCGCAGGTCGAATTATTGGTCGATTTTGGGCAGATTTAAAAGATTTGAAAAATAATCCCTAGGAGATATTTGATATGACTTTAGTCAACCGCAAACAAATTAGTCTTTATGAAGAAGCTGAAGCTGGCTTAAATTCTTTAGTCAAGCAAACGGCTCAAGTTGGTGCGGGTTTGTTGGGGATGCTGTTGCTGACAGGTGGCAATCCGCCAGCTTTGACAGTAGGCTTAAGTGTAGTTGGGGGAATTGCGTTTGTTGCTTGGAGCGAAGAGAAGCGACTGACTAAATTTTATGCGGGACAATCGCAACTCAAACATAATTCTGTCACTGCAAGTGAAACGAATCAATCGCAACTTTCTAACTCAATTGAATCTGAATCGCTTTCAAATGAAATTAAACAAATCATTGAAGCAGCTACAGATACTTTATCTGAATTGGTGAAACAGGCTGGTCTAAATCCGGATGAAGATTTAGCAGGAGCTGATTTAAGTGGTGTTAAAGGAGTTGGCTGCAAATTAAGTAGATTTAATCTCAGCGGTGCAGACTTAGATCATGCCGATTTGAGTCGTGCCGATTTGAGTGCTGCCGATCTGAGTCGTGCCGATTTGAGCCTTGCCAACCTGAGCAATGCCGATTTGAGCCTTGCCAACCTGAGTTTTGCCGATTTGAGTCGTGCCGATCTGAGTTTTGCTAACTTAAGCAATGCTAAACTAACAGACGTAAAACTTGGTCGCGCTGACTTAAGTGGTGCTGACTTAAGAAATGCTTTCCTGATGAATGCCGACTTGAGTTTTGCTAACTTAAGCGATGCCGACTTGAGCTATACCGATTTGATTAATGCTGATTTGAGAGATGCCGACATGAGCCGTGCCAACCTGAGCTATGCTTACCTGAGTGATACCACCAATCTGAGCGGTGCTAATTTGAGCAATGCCAATTTGAGCAATGCCAATTTAAGCAATGCTAATTTGACAGCAACAAACCTGAACACCGCCCAAGTAGAAAGTGCTCGATTTGGTAACAATGCCGGACTTGATGAAAAAGCAAAGTATGAGCTAAAAAAGCGAGGTGCAATCTTCCCGCAAAACGAACGGATAGGATTACTGGTGTAAAATTTTTATTTAGACGGCAAAACATCGGTCAAGTTAAGAGTTGCCGTCATCTGTATCGAGTCGCTTAAGGAAAATGTGTCTTTAATACGAGCTATAATAGTAAAGTAACGTTGGAGCCAGTAAAAAAATAAGATGAATCAAACTTCTACAGTTACGATCGACAATACATTTTATAAAATCCTCGCAGAACTCTCTGCAAGCTCGGGCAAATCAATCGAAACAGTTCTCGAACAAGCGATCGAACAATACCGAAGATAACAATTTTTAGAAGCAGCAAAGCAAGCTTATATTAATTTACGCAATAACCCCGAAGCTTGGCAAGAAGAACTTGAAGAACGATCGCTCTGGGACACCACTTTAGAGGATAGTACAGGATTGTTGAACAGTGGGCCACAGTCTCTCCAACAACATTAATGATGGTAGAGGAAAGACTGCGTATTCTTTTGAATTTATAGCTAAATTATCCCTCATCCTCCGATTTCACAGGAGCACGCCCAGAAATCACAATAAATCCCACCGACTCAAGAGTCAGGTGCGGGCGGCGAATTCCCGCTAAAACCGCTTGACTCAACAAACTTTCGGTACTGATTTCATCAGCCAAAACCGATTCTAAAAGTTGTTCCGATTGAGAAAGTCGGTTCAAGCGCAACTGCAATTGATTCACCCGGTTTTCCAGTTGAATTGCAGCACTGACAGCGGAACTATTGCACATTTCCACAAAAGCCTCACGCCCGCGCAGCAATTCCTCCGATACCACCCGCCCCTTCTGACAAAAATCATCCCAATCCAAAGAATCGACAAAATTGTCAATCAGCGAAGTGCGATTTTTCGACAAATTGTAATCTCGATTCTGGCCGCCTTTGCCCTTATAAGCCCGCTGCAAAATTGCCAGCACTTCCGCATCTTCCACCAGAGACATCTGCTCATTGCGAGCATCCACAAACACAGTTTCAAAAGTTGGGAGAAACAGAGCATCAGCGCGCCGCTGCAAAGCTTTTAAGTTGTAATTCTCGATGTTTTGTGCTTGCAAAATTTGAGCAGCAGGCTGCACATCAGTCTGAATTGAATAATTAAATTGGAAGCCAAACCACTCCTTCCCTTCCGCAGCATTCCAAGTTTCATCGTGACGCCACATAGCAAAAGCTTGACCCCGATCGTCCCAGCGAATATAAGAGCCAAGTGCATCGATCAACCCCTCACCAATACGGTAAAGAACGACATCCGTATTCTGATGGGCAATGCGCCGATTGTAACTACCGTACTGCTGACAGTACGGAACCAATCGAGTTCTCAAATCGTTCGAGGGAATCAAAGTTTTTTGAGTAGGTTGATAGCGCATCAATCCAGATATACTCGGATGTTCGATTTGTTTGAAGTGGAGGGCTTGACACAACCAACCTTCAGCCGCCCGCTGCATTTCTTTATGGCGTGCGTCGCAGTTGTCGAGGGATTCAAAATACTGAGATGCGCTGTCATCAAGAATATCAATTTCATCGAGAACGTACTGTTCGTCGATTTTGATTTTCTCTTGTTCGATTTCAGTTTTAATCGATTCGATTGCGCTTGATAGGCCTTTTGCTCCTTCAGCAAACAACTTTTCTTCAAGTGCAATCAGTTTAGTTTCAGCATAAAACTGAAGGCTGGCGATCGATTTGTTGAAGATATCAAACCCGTTTTTTAAGACTTGAAACCAAGCTTCGTGGGGACTGTCGGGCATATCCGGGCCTGCAAACAAACAAAATTGCACTCCCATTTTGCTGCCAATGCGATCGACTCTGCCGAGTCTTTGTTCTAACTGGTTGGGAAACCACGGCAAATCGAAGTGAATTAACCAATCTGTCAATTGCAGATTTACGCCTGTTTCTGCCGATCGATCGCAAACTAAGACAAAACAATGCGGTTCAGTCTTAAACCGATGCAGACTCGCCTCCACATCATCCGCAGACTTGCCCGTGTCATGGCTGGCGATCGCCTTTTTACCAAAGATTTTAGCTAAATTTTCCGCAATCTCTTGACAAGTGGCGGTAAAACTGGTGAAAATCACAATTTTCGGGAAACGCTCGCCCGGAATCGGCCGTTTAATTTGCTGCTGAATTCTGGAGAGCAAATCGCGAGGATTGCTGTGATACTCGCGCGGAACCTTCAATGCAACTGCGAGAAATCGCAAAATGGCGATTCGCAACAAACTCGGTCGATCGAGTCCTTCCTGGGGCTTTTCCACCGTGTTGAGCAAGGTTTCCAGGATTTCCCTTTCCTCGGGAAACAGCGCAGTTTTGGTCAAAATTGCAGTGTCGCTTTGTCCGAATTCGCGATCGAGTTCTGGACTGGATTTTTTCTGCAAGCGAGCTTTGACAACCCGTTCCAAAACATTCAGCCAAGTACCGGAAGCGCGGAAAAACAGCAGGAAAATTCTCTGATATTCGCTGGATTTGGGAGCAGCAGCGCGCCATTTATCGAGTATATTTTGAATGGACGACCACTGTTCGTCATTGAGATCGTACTCGGCTTTGGGCACAGTATCGCGATCGAAAATCACATCTTCCACCGCATCCCGGCGATTGCGGAGCATTCGGCGGTGCAGGCGGTAGGTATCGCTAACGTGACTGCGAATAGTTCGGATCAGGCTAGATTTTTCGGCGGTTTCAGCGGTTTTCAAACAACTTTCTAACTCAGTGGCCAAGCCGAGTAAATAATCATCTTTCGCAAACAGATTGCGGAGTTTAGCGAGTTGGTTTTGCAAAACAGAAGGCTGTGCTGTTTCTCCCAAATCCAGCAAGGCGCGACCGATTTCCTGACGGTTTTGCACCTGTTGTTTGAAACTTTCCAAATCATCAAGACGGTACGTTGTGGGGTCTAGCAAGTGCAGCATTGCCAGAAAATCTTGCTCGCGGCCGATGACTGGCGTTGCAGATAATAACAATAAGTTTTTGCTCTTGTGAGCTAGTTTCTGGCAGAGTTCAAAGGATTGTTGCTGATTGCGATCGCTCGAATTCGCCATTGCTGCGAGATCGTGCGCTTCATCGACAATCAGAAAATCTAGGTTGGCGTTGCGGCTAATTTGATTGATTTCGCTAAGAGCAACAAGCTGCACTCGATCGGCAAAATGAGACAAATAGAATTTATTTTCTAATTCTTGCCGCCACTGTTCGAGCAGGTATTTGGGAACGATAACAACAGCGCGCCCGTTGGGTTCGTCTAGCAGAAATTGGCGGAGAATTGTGCCGGCTTCTACTGTTTTGCCGAGTCCTGCTTCATCTGCCAATAAATAGCGCACGATCGGGTCTTCTAGGACGCGCCGGACGACTTCAACTTGGTGCGGGTAGAGGTCTATGTTCGCAGAGATTAACCCCGTCATGCCACGACTGACGGCGCGCTGTTCGATCGCAGATTGCACAAAAGCCAAGCGGCGATCGTGAAAATACGGCGTTTCTTGACCTTTGACTGCTAAAATGTCGATCGGATCGGCGATCGGGATATTGCAGCGAACGTAAAGTTCGGTTTCGACAGCTTGCAAACTTTGGCTGTCGGGGAGGTCAATTTCGTACTCTAATTTATCTTCATCCCAGTCATAAACTCGGCCGATTATCCATCTTTCCTGAGTTGTGCTCCAGAGATAGCAGCGAGTTTGGCGCTGAAGTCTGGCTTCTTGTAGCAAACCCAAGGGTACAGTTTTGCGGATGCGGTTTTTTACTGAGCAAAAATATTCAACTACGGCGTCGGGGTGGGATACCTCGACAACTTTTCCGATTCCCATATCGTTTTTGGGCGATCGAACTAACGAACCAACATCAATCATAATTTCAGCCTGACAATACTCACTAGAATACACTAACGCCTAGCGACAAAAATAACATTGGTTCGATCGTTCGGAATGCGAGTCCTCTCTTGGATGCGGACTAAAGTCCTCACTACAAACAGGTTCATAGGTAATTACGATCGCCCAAAAACAACGCCAGCATTCCCCGATTCCCATTTCTGGTATTTTTGCATCACGCTAGCGTAAATTTCCGAGTCAGTGAAGGCTGTTAACCAAGCTTGTAGGGGAATCCAAGGCTGTTCCTCGAACCAATTTTTATCGGTATGGGCGAATTGACGGACAAAAGGTGCGATCGCCATATCGGCCAATGCTATATTATTACCAAACAAATATTTAGTCGCGCTTAACTGTGCATTTAGTCGGCCCAGATATAAAGCACCTTCATGCCGGTGCACTTGGGAATCAACACCTGCATAACGATCGGGGTACTTATAACGGTCGAGATGATATTTAAACCTATCATCAAATTCAGCGATTAGTGCTAGCATTTCTGCAACAGAACCTTGCTCTGGAATCAACCATTTTTCAGGATCGTGTTGTTCCAATGCCCACAACATGATATCAATACTTTGATCGAGTACCCGCCCCTCAACATCAATCAATATCGGTACCGTACCTTTGGGAGATACATCCAACATTTCCTGTGGTTTGTCTCGCAAAACAACTTCCCGCAACTCACACACCTGATTGCTAACCCTCAGCGCCAAGCGCGCGCGCATAGCATAGGGACAGCGGCGGAAGGAATACAAAATCGGGTATGTTGCTGACATATAGGAGAAGTCATTAGTCATTAGTCATTAGTCATTAGTCATTAGTCATTAGTCATCAGGAAGAAGGAAGGCTTTAGAGTCAGAAACCGGGTTTCTTCCTAGATTTCACGCCGCCCAACCAGATTTTTCACAGAAACCCGGTTTCTTGGAGAAACGCGCTAATACTTGAGTCAGAAACCGGGTTTCTTCCTAGATTTCACGCCGCCCAACCAGATTTTTCACAGAAACCCGGTTTCTTTGAGATTAGCGCTAATACGATTAGTCGATCGCACCATCGGGTTTTTCCTTAACATCATAGCGCGCGCCGATATGTACTTGGTTGCGGCGCTTAGCAAGCTCAATTTGACGTTGACGTTCAGATAAACCTTGTTTTTTAGTTTCAGTTTTCGAGTCATGACAATGAGGACAACTCACGCCCAGCACAAATAATTCAGAAGCCTTATCTTCCTGACTAATCGGGTGACGACAACCGCGACACAGTTCATAGTTACCAGGCTTTAAATCATGAACAACCGAAACCCGTTCATCAAAGACAAAACATTCACCTTCCCAACGACTTTCTGCTTCCGGCACCGTTTCCAAATATTTTAAAATCCCGCCTTCGAGATGATAGACTTCTTGAAAACCTTGCGATCGCAAAAAAGCAGTAGATTTCTCGCACCGAATCCCGCCAGTGCAAAACATTGCTATTTTAGATTTCTCGCGCAAAGCAGTTTCTTGCTGCACCCATTCAGGTAACTCGGAAAAGCTTTTTGTTTTGGGATTAATAGCGCCTGCAAAAGTACCCATAGATACCTCGAAGTCGTTGCGCACATCAACCACAACAACATCGGGGTCATCAAGCAACTGATTCCACTCATCAGGCTTGACATATTTGCCAGCCATGAGGGATGGATTAATATCGGGTATTCCCATCGTGACAATTTCGCGTTTTAAGCGTATTTTCAGGCGGTAAAACGGTGCTTTTTCGGAAAAAGATTCTTTGTGCACCAAATCAGCAAAACGCGGGTCACAGCGCAAGAATGCGAGCACTGCGTGTACGCCCTCGGACGAGCCGGCGATCGTGCCATTGATGCCTTCAGAGGCCAGCAAGATAGTGCCTTTGACCTTGTTGTTGTTGCAACAATCGAGTATCGGTGCTCTCAGGTCGGCAAAATCCGATAGCTCAACGAACTTATATAATGCAGCGGTTAAGAAATTAGCCATAGATCGAATTGATAGCACTAATTAATTTTCATACTTCTATGAAAATTCAGTCAAAGCGGACGGTGGGACTCGAACCCACGACGTTCAGCATGGGAAGCTGACATTCTACCACTGAATTACGCCCGCGCTTAGTCTGTTTTACTTGCTTTTACCTTTGAGGCATTGCGGTAAAAAACGACTAGAAAAACATTATACAACTATTTTGCGGTTATGAGTCAACCATTTTGACAATCATTTTTCGGAGGCAGTCGATCGCCCGTCCAGACAAAAAAAGTCCTGCACCAAAGGCAGGATCTATACTTCTACTCTTCTGTCCGCCTCCGCGGACATCGTTTGTATAGCAGCGGTTTCAACCGCCGAGGCTATTGGAGAAACGATCGCCCGGTCGATCGCCCGATCGATCGCGCTCAACGCTTAAACGAAGCGCACAGAACTGCTATCAAGACTGAAGCCAGAAACAGGTTGGACGATCGCAATCAATTCGTTAGCAGCCGCAGTCTTCTTGAAAATAGCCGTTCCAGCAGGCAATCCAGCGGGAGAAACACCGATCGCGTAGGTGCTGGGAGCGCCTTGAAGTTGGATGATATCCTCACTTGAGTCGTAGCCGACAATCAAAGCGTAGTCGGCGGCGCCAGTGCTGCTATCGATGCCATCGTTGTAGTAGAACTTGACTGCATCTCCCAGCAAGAAGGTATCGCTGCCTTGTGCCCCAATCAGCGTATCTATTTCGCCGCGGCCGGGATTAGCAGCGGTAATGTCAACACCAACGAGGAAGTCGTTACCCCGATCGCCATTGAGGAGATCGCCCGCGCCGCCACCAAAGATCGCGTCGTCACCTTTGCCTCCTGATGCGGTATCTTCGCCGTCGCCCCCAACAAGGGTGTCGTTGCCGCGATTGCCAAAGAGGCTATCGTTGCCGCTGTTGCCAAATAGGGCGTCGTCGCCTTTGCCTCCGAAGAATGTGTCGTTGGCGCTATTGCCTACCAAGGAATCGTTTCCGCCGTTGCCAAACAGGAGATTGTTGCTGCTGGTGCTGACTAGAATGTCGTCGCGATTGCTGCCTTGGGTAGAAGGCAGTGAGCCGCTTGGTGTGGGTGCAGGCGTGGCTGTGGGTGCGATCGGCAGTGCGATCGACTGATCCGGCGACGGATTGAAAACGATTGCAGGTGTGGGAGTTGGTGTGGGTGTGGGGGTTGGTGTTGTGCCCGTTGGCGTGGGTGTGGGAGTTGGTGTTGTGCCCGGTGTGGGTGTTGTGCCCGGTGTTGGCGTTGTTGCCGGTGTTGGCGTTGTAGGCGTTCTTACCGGTGTTGGCGTTGTAGGCGTTGGTGTTGTCGGTGTTGGTGTTGTCGGTGTTGGTGTTGTCGGTGTTGGCGTTGTCGGTGTTGGTGTTGGCGCGGATGCCTCTGGTAAATTAGCAGTGAGGATCGCAGTACCTGAGAGGTTGTTGATAGTTTCGATGAAACCAGCACCTGCAATAGTCGGCGATGCACCGAAAAAGTCTAAAATCACCAAATCATCCGCAGCCTTGGCTATCCCGTCTTTGTTGATGTCAACTACCAGACTCGTACCTTGCCGCCCTAATCCCAGAGTTCCCACTGCCAAGGACGTGGAAATGTTGGTTGAGGTACTAAAACCGATCAATATATTATCGATGCCAGCGGTATCCTGAATCTGACTCGACTTGCTGTCCGAGAGAAGATAAAGGTCGCTACCTGCACCACCTCGCAGCACGTTGGCGGAATTGGCATATTGGACATTGAGCGTATCATCTCCAGCACCGCCATCTAAGGTGCTATTGCCACCTGCTCCGAGATAGTCGTTGCCGTCTCCTCCTAAGAGCAGGCTGTTGTTGCTGCCGAAGAGTTTGTCATTGCCCGCGCCCCCATCCAAAGTTGTAGAGTTACCGAAGCCTTGCAGCGTGTCATCTGCATCGCCACCTGCCAGACTCTCCTTATCGCCCAAACCTGCATTGAGAAAGTCATTGCCTAAGCCTCCAAACAGGGTGTCAGTGCCTTCGCCACCATCTAGGCTGTCATTTCCTGCACCGCCATCGAGGTTGTCGTTTCCTGCATCCCCTAGCAAGGTGTCATTGCCGTCAACGCCACTGATAGTGTCATTTCCGCCCAAGCCAGAAATGTTGTCATTGCTGGCAGTACCTGTGAGGTTATCAGGGCCCGAAGTTCCTGTGGTTACATTGAGCCCGCCTGCGATCGTAGCGTCAGTGAGATTAGCTGTGAGTATCGCAGTACCTGAGAGGTTGTTGATAGTTTCGATGAAACCAGCACCTGCAACCGTCGGCGATGCACCGAAAAAGTCTAAAATCACCAAATCATCCGCAGCCTTGGCTATCCCGTCTTTGTTGAGGTCAACTACCAGACTCGTACCTTGCCGCCCTAATCCCAGAGTTCCCGCCGCCAGGGAGGTGGCAATGTTTGAGGTATTAAAACCGATCAGCACATTATCGATGCCAGCGGTATCCTGAATCTGACTCGACTTGCTGTCGGAGATCTGATAGCGATCGCTACCTGCACCACCTCGCAGCACGTTGGCGGAATTGGCATATTGGACATTGAGCGTATCATCTCCAGCACCGCCATCTAAGGTGCTATTGCCACCTGCTCCGAGATAGTCGTTGCCGTCTCCTCCTAAGAGCAGGCTGTTGTTGCTGCCGAAGAGTTTGTCATTGCCCGCGCCCCCATCCAAAGTTGTAGAGTTACCGAAGCCTTGCAGCGTGTCATCTGCATCGCCACCTGCCAGACTCTCCTTATCGCCCAAACCTGCATTGAGAAAGTCATTGCCTAAGCCTCCAAACAGGGTGTCAGTGCCTTCGCCACCATCTAGGCTGTCATTTCCTGCACCGCCATCGAGGTTGTCGTTTCCTGCATCCCCTAGCAAGGTGTCATTGCCGTCAACGCCACTGAGGGTGTCATTGCCACCCAGGGCAGAAATGTTGTCATTGTCTGGCGTGCCGCCGATCAGAGTGTCACTTGAGGATGTACTGATAATTATTGCCATCTTTTTTCCTGCTTACTTAAAACGGGCGAGGGCGATTTTTACATCTGCACCAGGCCCTTATTTCTCTATCAGGGCTTTTCCTCAAAAATTATGCAATTTTTCAAAGTTTTTTTTGTGCGACAATTTTTGTTGTATTTGCGACAAAAGATGCTATAATACTTTGCTGCATATTTAAACCCTCAACAAAATCTGTATGTACGCATATATCAATTAAATAAAGAATCACCAACCGTAACCTAATTTTTTTAAATCCTAAATGAGGTAAAAATGTTAAATAATGGGACAAATCATCCAGTGCTAATTATTACGGGAATGCACCGTTCGGGGACTTCTTTGACTGCCGCATTTTTACAAGCAATCGGCATTGATTTAGGAGGCAATCTCCTGAGAGGTAACTATTGGAATCCCAAAGGTTACTTTGAAGACATTGATTTGGTCGAATTTCAGCGAACAATTCTGCAAACTTGCTCTCGTTCCGACGAAACAGGTTTTCCCGATTGGGGTTGGACAGAAAGCGAACAGCTAGATAAGCAAAAACTTAACACAAATAAAGAAGCAGCTCAGCAATTAGTCAAATCTCGCTCCCACCAATCAGGACTTTGGGGTTGGAAAGATCCGCGCACCAGTTTAATGTTAGATTTCTGGAATCAAATCATCCCCAATGCTTGCTATCTGTTTGTTTACCGCTATCCTTGGGATGTAGCCGATTCAATATTGCGGTTAAACATACCATTTTTTTCCGAACGCCCAGAGTCTTGCTTAAAAGTATGGAAATTTTACAACCGGCACATCTTAGAATTCTATAAAAAGCATTCCCATCAGTGCTTGCTCGTGAGTTTAAATGCTTTGCTAGCATCTCCCGACCAAGTGTTAGAATTATTAACAACCAAGCTCAATCTACCTCTCAAATCCCCGGACAAGCAAGCACAAGATATCAAAAATATTTTGATGTCAGTTTACGACCCTAAACTGCTGAGCAGCTTGCACCTCAACCATCCCCTAATTAACATCCTCAATCTCACATCTGGCGGCTGTTTTGAACTGCTAAATCAGCTAGATTTAGCAGCCGACTTGCCCAGCCCATTTTCGAGATTATCCTTGCAGCAAAATAGCGGAACCCTAGAGTGTTTATCCCTGCGATTGCATCAGGAAAGTATCAAAATTCAGCTAAATGTAGACTCGCCACAGTTTCTCAGTTGGCTGTCCGGTTGTATCGATCGATATCATCATAGCACATCGCATCAATCCGCCTTAGCAGAGTTGCGTCAAGCACGAAATCAAATTGCAGAATTTTGGCAATCTGCACCCGCAGACAAACTGAATAATAGCTACTCTGGCGGTGCAGGAAAAGCACACAAAATGCTGTTAGCAAGCGGCATGAGAGATGAACCGCTGACTGACGCCGAACAGCGGGAAGCAGAAAAGTTAACTCAATACGTTGCCCGAGGATTTGATGCTGCTGAAGCTATACAATATTTACTAGCGGCGATGCTGTACCGGCGGGCAGATCAATTGCCGTTGCAGTATGGCAGAACTGCAGTTCCGCAGTGGTTTTTCAATGACTTGCTGGAATTTATGCTGTACTTCCCCAGTTATTTTCAAGAAGCGGGAGAAGTCGAAAAATATGCCGACTATATGCAGCAATTAGTTGATTTAGTTCACAGTCGCGTTTTCAGCAATCCCGATTCAGAAATTTGGCAAAACGTTGCTTTAATCTTTGCAGATACCGTTAACTTTGTCCCTCTCTATTTTAGCACAAAAAACTTAAAAAATGTCTATACCAAGCGCTCGGATATCTTAGAATTTATCCTGAAAGCTAGGGGACATCAGATAGATTTCAGCTTTAGCAAACGGCCGGCTAACCCAACCAAAATTCGCCTCGGCATTCTCAAAGTAAATTTCGCGCCTATTTCAGAAACTTTCACGACTATCCCGGCTTTTGAGCATTTAGACAGAGATAGATTTGAGATTATTTTATATGTCCTCGGCGCGAGCGAGCTCCCTTTGGATGTATACTGTCAAAGTCGCGCCGACAAACTCGTTAAGCTACCGAAGGAACTGCACAGTCAAGTCGAGATAATTCGGGCAGATGACCTGGATATTTTGTTTGTGGGGTCGATCGTCACAAATGCCGCTCAAAACATCATTTTACTAGCTTTGCACCGTCTAGCGCGGTTACAGACCACGTATTTTGCATCTCCTGTAACTACAGGCATCCGCAATATTGACTGCTACATTTCGGGCAATTTGACGGAACCTTTGCCAGAAGCGCAAACACAATATAGCGAACAGTTAGTAATGATGGACGGGACAGGATTTTGCTTCAATTATAGCATCCACAAAGAGGAAGCGAGGATTAATCCCGATCGCAAAAGCTTAGGTATTTCCGAGAAATCAGTTGTATTTATCTCCGGTGCTAACACGTTCAAGATTATTCCCGAACTCAGGGAGACTTGGGCAAAGATTATCGCGGCTGTGCCAGATTCTGTCCTGGTTTTATATCCCTTCGGCAATACCTGGTCTGGTTCTTACATCAGGCAGCCGTTTGTCAATAAAATGTATGCTATCTTTGATAAGTATGGCATCGATCGCAGCCGTTTAATTTTATTAGCTACGCTGGCGAATCGCGAAGATGTGAAAGCAGTTTTAAAGCTGGCTGATGTCTATCTCGACTCCTATCCCTACGCGGGTGCAAATTCGACAGTAGATCCGTTAGAAGTGGGACTGCCAACTGTGGTTAGGGACGGCAATAGTTTGCGTTCCAAACAAGGGGCGGCAATGCTGCGAGACATCCAGTTGTTTGATTTAATTGCTGACAGCGAAGAGTCTTATATTAAGTTGAGCATTGAACTCGGAACTAATGCCGAATTGCGAAAGCAAAAGCGGCAGCAAATTGAGCAAAAAATGCAGCAGAAACCGAGGTTTATGGATACTCGCGCTTACTCCGCCGCCTTGGGAGAGGTGTTTGAGAAATTGCTGAGGCTCGATGGGCTTTAGAAACTCGTTGATATCATGGAGCAGAACCAGTATACAGTCGCTGTGTCAGGGCGGGTTTACAAATACTCGGTTTGTGAATCATAGATATTGGCGAACCCGCCCCTACAGAATTCAAATATACAAAGATTGAATCGTTATTGTCTAATTTCATGTTCTGTAGGGGCCCGTGAGCCCAGATATTTAATTTCCCAGCCACACTCTTCATAAACCCGCCCAGCCTCAACTTTTAGCCCGCTTTCTATTAATAGAAACAGACTTGCGCCCCCGCACCCGATCGAAAATCCAGACTTGCAAACCATCCATATAGGTATAAACCACCGGAATCACCACCAGAGTTAACAGCGTCGAAGTCATCAAACCGCCAATTACCGCCATCGCCATCGGGCTGCGAACCCCAGAGCCCGCGCCAATTCCCAGCGCAATGGGCACCATCCCAGCTATCATGGCGATCGTAGTCATCAAAATCGGCCGCAACCGCGCCACCCCCGAATCCAGCGTCGCCTCATACATCGGTTCGCCTTCCTTCTGATTCATAATCGCGTAATCAACCAGCAAAATCGAATTCTTCGTCACAATTCCCATCAGCAACACCACCCCAATCAAAGCATACAAACCGAGAGATTTTTGTCCCACCAAAAGTCCTAGCAACGCGCCACCCAGAGACAAAGGCAATGCCGCCATAATTGTGATCGGATGCAAGAAATTCGCAAACAACAGCACCAACACACCATAAATAAACAGTACCGCCGTTCCCAAAGCCCCCGCAAAACCGCTGAAAATATCCTGCATCACCTTCGCATCACCCGAAGATTCCTGTTCCACTCCAGGAGGTAAAGGATTCATTGCAGGCAGTTTCTTCACCGCAGCAGCAGCTTCTCCCAAAGTCGTACCCTGCAACAAATTCCCCTCTACAGATACTTGACGGGCTCTGTCGTAGCGATCGATCTGAGAAGGCCCGCTGCCCAAAGCAATATCCGCCACCGCCCTCAACGGCACCAACGTATTATTTTTACCCGGTATTTGCAGGTTTTTAATTGTTTCGATATCGCTGCGAAACTGCGGCGCCAACATCACGTGAATCGGAATTTGTCTGTCCGGCAAATCAAATTTAGCAAGATTCGAGTCAATATCTCCAATCGTTGCCAGAGAAGCAGTGCGAGCAATTTGTTGCACCGAAACACCCTGATCCGCCGCGCGATTTGGATCGGGTTTTACCAAAATCTCCGGCTTCACTAAACTCGCGCTAGATTGTACCTCAATCAGTCCCGGAACTTGCCTCATTTGTTGCGTCAGAGTTTCCGCAGTTTTAGTTAAAGCTTCGGCATTTTCGCTCTTGAGGACGATCGACATTTGCTTCCTACCGCCCACACGCCCTTGAGCAAAACTCAGCCGCACACCCGGAACATCCCGCAGTTTCGGCCGCATTTCCTCCTCAAACTTCTGTTGCTTGATCCGCTGATCGGCGGGCTTCAATTTCACGTACAGACTGGCTGTATTTACGCCGCTAGCGCCCCCTCCGCCGCCACCTGCGCCCCCGGAGACAGTCGGAGCGCCTTCGGTCTCCAAAACGCTATCTACGGCCGGATGAGCGAGCAATAATTTAGTTGCTTGCTGCACTGCTAAATCTGTCTGTGACAAGGTGGAACCCGGAGGCAATTCGATCGAGACAGTCGAAAGTCCGGTATCATCGCGATCGATAAAACCCGTCGGAATGAAAGGAATTAACTGAACGCTGCCGAAAAACAAAGCAACAGCTAAAATTAGGACGATCGCCCGATGCTTCAGCGCCCAAGTCAAAAGTCGGCGGTACTGATAAGAAAGTTGGTCTTTTTTAAGTTCCTGATGGTGTCCCTTATCCTTAAACAAATAAGCCGCCATCATCGGAGTCACAGTGCGGGCTACTAACAGCGAAAATAACACCGAAGCCGAAACCGTCACGCCAAAAGGTCGAAAAAACTGACCCGGAATTCCAGGCATAAAAGCCACCGGCGCAAACACCGAAACAATCGTCATCGTCGTAGCAACGACAGCCAAACCAATTTCAGCAGAAGCATCCAAAGAAGCTTGATAAGCCGTTTTCCCCATCCCGACGTGCCGTTCGATATTTTCAATTTCGACGATCGCATCATCGACTAATATACCCACCACCAGCGACAGCGCCAACAAAGTCATGCCGTTAAGCGTATATCCCACCATCCTCAGCACAGCAAAAGTAGGAATTGCCGACAGCGGCAAAGCCACCGCAGCAATCAAAGTAGCCCGCCAATCCCGCAGAAAAATAAAAATCGTGACAATCGCTAAAACCGCCCCCAAAACTAAAGCATCAACAGAAGCTTCATAAGAATCTCGAATGTGATCTCCTAAAGTATAAATAAGCTCCAACTTGACATCCGGCGGCAAAGTTTTTTCCATTTTCTTAACAGCTTCTCGCACCGCTTCTTCCACAGTAACGAGAGTGCTGCCGGTGCTGCGGAGGATGGCAAAAGCCACGACTGGCTTGTTGTTAAGCCGCGCGCCCTGACGCGCTTCTGCATAGCCTTCCTCAACTTTCCCCAAACCCGAAAGCGGCACAAAACCGCCTTTTGGCAAAGTAATTTGATAAGCTTTCAACTGTTCGATAGTTTTGGCACTGCCGATAGTGCGGACTGTTTGCTCGGAATTGCCAATTTCAGTTCTGCCCCCTGGCAGATTGATGTTAAAATTGCGAATTTGGTCGTTAACTTGGGTAGCTGTAATCCCCAGACTTTGCAGTTGTTCGGGGTTTAAATCAACTCGAATATCCTTGTCTCTGCCTCCAATTCGCTGCACTTGAGCGACACCTTTGACGGAGAGGAGGACGCGGCTGATGTTTTGGTCGATTAATTCGCTTAACTGTTCTACGGTTTGGCGATCGGAAACCACGGCGTAGGACATGATGGAACCGCCGGCAAATTCCACCCGCTTGACGACTGGATCGTTGATATCTTGCGGCAAGCTTTGGCGGATTTGGGCGATCGCATTTCGGACATCATTCGTAGCGCGATCGCTATTCGTGCCCAACAAAAAGTTGACTGTCGTATTAGAAGAACCGTCATTAACGGTAGAAATAATGTGGTCGATATTGCCCAAACCAGCCACAGCATCTTCTACTTTTTTCGTAACTTGTGATTCAAGTTCCGCCGGATCTGCCCCTGGTTGGCTGACAGATATCGAAACCGAAGGCACATCGATATTCGGTGAATCATCAATCCCTAAAACTGGAAACGATACTAAACCCCCGAGCGTCAGAATTAAGAATAAAACAATCGTCGGGACAGGCTGTTTGATCGACCAAGCCGAAATATTAAAAGACATAATGGGAATTAGTAATTGGTAATTGGTAATTGGTAATTGATAATACAGTCCCTCTTTTTTTCTCTTTTTTTCTCTTCTCTTCTCTTCTCTTCCTTCGCGTCCTTCGCGTCTTCGCGGTTCGGTAAAAAAATACTGTAAGGTGCGCACTGCGCACCGATTGACTCAGTAACTAACTAACTAATCGTAAGGTGCGTCAGGGGAAATTTATTAGTCGGCGATCGCCAAATTCTCACCTGACGCACCCTACAATAAATAATGACAACTACCAACTGTCAACTGCCAACTGCCAACTACCAACTGCCAACTGCCAACTGTCAACTGTCAACTGTCAACTGTCAACTGACTACTGACTGCTAACTTTCACCCGATCGCCATCCTTAAGATAACCCGCTCCAGCAACAACCACGCGATCGCCCGCCTTCAACCCCTTTTTAATCTGAACCTGAGCACTCGTCAAATCACCAACCGCGCCCCCAGTAATCTCCCCAACTTCCACCGGTTGAGCCTGCACCTTATCCTCTCCCACAAGTTTGTAAACAATAGAACTGCCGTCAGACTGAGGTAAAATAGCCTTAGCCGGGACTTTCAAACCTTGAGCCGTAGCCGTCGAAATCGAGGCGCGCAAAAACATTCCCGATCGCAAAAACTCGCTTGCAGGCAAATCAATCTTCACCGTAGCCTGCCGGTTTTGCGGGTCAACTAACGGCGAAATCTCTCGCACAGTTCCTGACAACTTAATCCGCTTGTCAGAATCCGAAGTAATCTGCACTGCTGTTCCCGGCCGCACTTGCGAAACCTGAGTTTCCGGCACTTTTAATTGCAGTTCCAGCTTGTTTCCCCGAATAATCGAAAATAGTTTTTGATTTCCCGAAGAAACATCACCAATTCGAGCAATTTGTTCAGATACAATACCGCTGTCCGGCGCTCGGACAATTGTTTGTTCCAGTTGAGTTTGTAACTGTTGGACTTGCGCATTATTGCTGCGGACACTTGCTGCGTTGTTCCCCACATTTGCTCGGGCGCTGCTGACAGTTGCGGCCGCCGTATTCACCTTAGCTCGGGCGCTGCTGAGGGCGGCTCGCGCGGTACTGATATTAGCTTCGGCATTAGCTACTTTAGCTTGAGCCGATCGCACTTCTTCCGCTGCTTTGTTCTGTTCTTCTAAAGCTTTATTCAAATCTGCCTTAGCCTTGTTCACATCTTGAACAGCAGTTTCGCGCTCGGTTTTGCGCTTTTCTAAATCTTGCTGGCTGATTACTCCTTGAGCCGCCAAATTTTGACTGCGCTCTACTTCTCTTTGAGCTTGAGCTAATTTAGCCTGGGCGGAAGCAATTCCCGCTTTAGCTTGATTCACGCCAGCTTTAGCTTGCTCGACGCCAGCTTGGGCTTGGCCGACACCTGTTTTAACTTGCGCTGAGTCAGCGATGGCTTTTTCAATGCCAGCGACGGCTTGAGCGACACCGGCTTCGGCTTCTTTTTGGGTAGACTGAGCTTGCTGCACTTGAGCTTCGGCTTGTTCTACCGTAGAATCGGCCGATTGTACTTTAGCAGCGGCTGCGGCAATTTGCGATCGCAGCACCGAGTCGTCCAAAATCGCCATCGTCTGGCCTTTCTCTACCGCATCCCCTTCCTTCACCAAAACCTGCTTGATTTGCAAACCGTTGGCTTGCGGCAGCACCGGCAGCAAATCGTAGGCCGCCACGGTGCCCGTCGCTTCCAGAGTTTGAGCCACCTCGGCAGATTCCACAGGCGCCACTGTCACAGTTTGAGCCGTCGCCTGCTGAGCCGGCGCTGGGGCTGTAACTGCAGGAGGCGCCTTTTTTCCCGAAACTAAGTGTACGCCCGCCAGCGTTGCAGCTACGCCAATTCCCGCGCCCGCCAACAAGGCCGGCCACCGAATTCCTTTGCTGGGCCCAGCTTCTGGCTCTTCTGGTTCCCAAACTTCTGATTGTTCGTCTGGAACTTCTAAGGCTATTTCTCGTTCATCTTCCTCTGGGGAGAATTGCCAGCGAGATTTGTCTGACACCCCACTTTCAGGCGCATCGACTGCTGAGTTCCTGTTGCGCCCGCCCTGCACGGGGGAAAGCGGTTGTTGTTCTTCCGCTTCTGAAAAAACTTGATTGGTCACGGTAGTTCCTCCCGCCGGTTTGAGCCTTCGGTTTTTTATATTGTAAAGAAAGATTGCGGTTTTAATATCTAGTTCATTTTAGCGGAGTGCGCGACCAGTCGCGCCTCCTGCTTTTGGGTGAGTGTGGGGTCGTTTCATCTGAATAATGGCGATTTGGATTGTATTTGAGTGCGATCGACCTTTAACTCGATCCGGCTTTCGGGCACAGTAATATTAGCGTGATTTGCGATCGCCTGCGGGCGATCGGGCTTGCATTGTCTGTCCGGGAGCGGTTTTACCATCACCAACTCATCAATGCTGAGACAATTCACTCTAATCTCGAACAGATTATTGCTAATCTATACTCTAATATGTGTGTTGTAGAATACAGCACAGCGGCTAAAAAAGTTGTGCCAGTTTAATTGACAAAAATCACAATGAATAGTGTCTTTTCTCCCGTCCAACAGTTTCTAATCACTTGGTTGCTAGTGCTAGTGACAGGATGGTTTACCCTGACTGCTATCAATTATGTTGGGGAACTGGTCAGCATTTTAGTAACAGCGGGACTGATTGCATTTTTATTAAATTATGCAGTAATCAGACTGCAAGTATTTTTGCCGCGGGGAGTAGCTGCGGGGCTGGTTTATTTAACTGCGGGTGTGGTAGTAGTAGTCATCGGTTTAACTATTGTGCCGCCGGTGTTCAGCCAAGCGAGGCAGTTGGGCGTGAGGTTCCCGGATTTGCTGGAGTCGGGGCGACTGCAGCTCGGTGAATTTCAAGCATGGAGTGCCGATCGCAATTTGCCATTTGACGTGCAAATATTGGAGCAGCAACTGTCAGCGAAAGTGCAGGAGCAAGTACAGGCGATCGCAGGTACAAGTTTAGGCTTAGTTGTAGGCACTGTTAACTGGTTTCTCGACTTAATTCTGATCCTGGTAATTTCATTTTATATGCTCCTAGACGGTCAAAGAGTGTGGCAGGGTTTGACCAGTATTTTTTCCCCAGATATTCGTTATGTTTTAACCGAAACTTTGCAGCGAAACCTCCAGCGATTTGTATCGGGACAGTTATTGCTGGGACTATTTATGGCCACCTCGCTGACTCTGGCTTTTTGGTGGCTGCAAGTGCCGTTTTTTCTGTTGTTTGCCGTGTTTATCGGATTAACAGAAATAATTCCGTTTATCGGAGCTACTTTGGGCATTGGCACTGTTAGTATAATTGTAGCGTTTATCGATTGGTGGCTGGCCCTGCAAGTCTTGGTAGTGGCGATCGCCCTCCAGCAAGTCAAGGACAATTTAGTAGCACCCCGAATCATGGGCAATCTCACGGGCTTGAGCCCGGTAATTATTTTCACAGCTCTGCTGCTAGGAGGTAGAGTGGGAGGATTGTTAGGAGTTATCCTGGCAATTCCGCTAACTGGGGTAGTCAAAAGTATAGTAGAAATTGTACTCAATCCCAAATTACCTCCGCAAACAGGCTCATTTTTCTACAATCCCTTTAGCGGCGAGGAATTGGGGAAAATTGCCGAAAATGAAAATAGAATAATTTTGGTTGCAGATGAAAAAAAATAGTTTAAGGTTCGATCGTTCGGACTTCAGTCCTCAAAATTTATATTAGTAAGGAAATCAGCCCTTGCTACTGATTCCGTTAATAAAGGATTAGGGGCATCTCAGTTTTGCTATTATGTGAGTGGGAGCGTCCCCGCTCGCTTCCTTATATGTAGCGAGCGGGGACAGCACTCCTCAAACCGCTTTTTACTCTCCGAAAAAAACGCTCGCAAAAAACTTGCATTCCGATGCTGCGAACCTCATAGGACTTGCATTCCGATGCTGCGAACCTACTTAAAATCTCAAACCTAAAACTTATGAAATGGTGGCAAAATCTTAAAAAAAATCCTCTGGCTCGGTTGGGAGCCGTGCTGCTGTTAATCTTTTATACAGTCGCACTTTTCGCCGAATTTGTGGCGCCATACGACCCCTACGACTCTCAATTAAACGGTTCCTTGCTGCCCCCGACTCAGATTTATTTAAGCACCAAAGACGGGCAATTTATCGGGCCCCACGTTTATCCGACTACTCAGGGCCCGGTGGATGCGAATACGGGCGCTCGCGAGGTAATTGTAGACTGGCGAAAACCCTCTGCTGTCGGTTTGTTTGTCAAAGGTTCTCCCTATAAGTTTTTAGGAATTTTGCCATTCGACAGGCACCTGTTTGGCACTACAGGAGAAGGCAAAATTAACATTTTAGGCACAGACGAACAAGCTCGCGATCAATTCAGCCGCTTAGTACAGGGCAGCCGAATTAGCCTCAGCATTGGTTTGGTTGGCATAGCAATTTCTTTTCCCTTGGGATTGTTGGTCGGAGGAATATCCGGTTATTTCGGAAGTTGGATTGACAGTATTTTAATGCGCTTCGCCGAAGTATTGATGACGATTCCCGGTCTTTATTTATTAGTAGCGCTAGCAGCAGTTCTGCCCCCGGGATTGACAAGCGCTCAGCGATTTATATTGATTGTGCTGATTACTTCATTTATCAGTTGGGCGAGTTTAGCGCGGGTAATTCGCGGCCAAGTTCTCTCAATCAAACAGCTAGAATTCGTGCAAGCTGCGCGGGCTATGGGTGCCAATCCAATTTATATTATTGTCCGCCACGTTTTGCCGCAAACTGCAACTTATGTAATTATTGCTGCTACTTTGTCGGTTCCGGGTTTTATTGTGGCGGAGTCGGTTTTGAGTTTAATTGGATTGGGAATTCAACAGCCAGATCCTTCTTGGGGAAATTTGCTATCTCTGTCTACGAATGCTTCAATTTTAGTGTTGCAGCCTTGGTTGGTCTGGCCTCCGGCGATGCTGATTATTTTGACTGTTTTGGCGTTTAATTTATTGGGGGATGGGTTGCGGGATGCTCTCGATCCGAGAAGCATTCAAAGGTAATTGAAAATTGGCAATCGGGAATTAGTAATTAAAATATTTGTTGTAGGGGCGGGTTGGCCGACAATCTACGCCTCAAAACAAATAATCTCAAAAACCCGCCCTCGCCCAACAGTAAATCAAAATATACATTTTTTGCATTCTATCTTCCGTCTTGGTTGATGTAGACTATTCGCGGTGTGGGGCGGGTTTATTTATCTTGTTTGTACTGATGGGAGATTGTTGGTAAAACCCGCCCCTACGGAATTATATTGTTTCCCAATTCCCCAGGACCAATTGTCTCTTCCAAATCTAATCAAATACACTCAACCGCAGAGTCTTAGCTATTTGTTCCAATAGAAACAAACCGCCGACAGAATTTCCCTCTTTATTCAGGGGCGGGCTGTAAGATGCGATCGCCCCTTCACCCGGAATTACCGAAAGCATTGCCCCACTAACACCCGACTTAGCCGGCAATCCCACCCTCCGCGCAAAGCGGGCGGATGCTTCATACAAACCGCAAGTAGCCATCAGCGCTTTAACAGTGCAGCAGTTTTCCCCGCTTGCTTCGCCACCATTTACCAAAACCATTCCCAGCTTAGCTAAATCCTCTACAGTTCCCGACAAACAGCAGACGCGATTGTAGGTTGCTAGCGCAATTTCCGAGTTTTGCAGATAACCCGATTCTACCATTGCTAAGGCGAGATCCCAATTATTTTGATTCGGCCTTGAATTCACTGAATCCAGCATTAACTCGTCAACAAATAACTGACTGTTTGCCTTTTGGTTGAGCCAATCGAGCAAGTTTTGACAGCGCACAACCGCATTTTCACCGGGAATCAAAGACGCTAGGGCGATCGCCCCGCTATTGATCATCGGATTTCTCGGCTTCCCTTTATCCCTTTCGAGTTGAGTCAGGGAATTGAAAGGAAGTTCCGAAGGCTCGCAGCCAACACAGTCAAAAACCGCTTTTTCGCCCAATTCGCACAGCAAGTAAAGCAAGACGAAGGGCTTGACTGCGCTCATCAGCGGGAATGTTGTAGCAGGGCTGCCCCAGCTCAAAATTTGACCGTCAATTGCCCGAATTTGCACGGCAAACCCTTGTCTGTCGGCTTCCGCAAGCAGAGGTACGTAGGCGGGGACTTGACCGGATTTACTGCGATTAATTGCCTCTGTTGCCCAAGCTGCCAGTTGTTCGGGTTGCAGGGAAGATAGTTTGCTGGTGGATATTTTCACTGTCCATTATTTAGATAATTTGAGATTTGAGATGGGCAGTGCGATCGCCCTTTTTGACCAGAAACCCAGTTTTTTAACCGAATTGCGCCACTTCAACTCCTGGAAGCAACCGGGAGTCTGAGGTGAGAGCAAGTGCGATCGGCTTTCAGGCTGCGATCGTTACCGCCTGGGACAACTAATCAATATTATTGACAAATTTTTCCTAAAAATCTGTAGTTTGCATAAAAACCTCCCCTTCACCCAGATAGATAAGTAGCAGCATCGAGGCAGGGCTGCTACCCAAAACCAACAAGCACTAGCTTGAAATGCCTTCAGATTCTGATTTTTAAGCCCCAACAAGGGGCGGGGTGCATATTTAATTTAATTTTTTCAGAGTTCGCGCAATCCTTTCCGGAAACCCCCCGAACCTCTGAGAATGTACTATCCAACCGGATCTACCCAAACCAGGATAAAAAAATGCCAGAAGAAGCGAAAGCAGAAGCGAAAGCAGAAGCACCAAAACCCGCCCCAATGATTTTTAAGGGTGTGTGCAAGGACGGAGTTCTCAAAGGCAAAGAAATTGAAGGCAAACTAGACATCAAAGTCAACGTCGAATCTGTTACCACCCCACCAGCACCCCAAACAAAATCCAAGTGGGAGGAGCCTATATTTTGGGTGCTGTTTTTATTAGTTGCCAACTTTGCCGTCGGCGACCCCGCCGGAATGAGAAAATACAGCCCCCCACAAAGGTCACATTCCGATCGGATGTTAAACCAATCTGGGGAGCAGTCGGTGTTGCCTAAGAAAAACACCACCAACTTGCCGCTTTAGGCCCTCGGAGCCTGCCAGCCGCGCAAATAGTAATAAACAGACCCGAAATATTCATCGAATACTCGCGTCGTAGTTACCAAAGCTTCTGCACTGGGCAGGAAATCTCCCGCGTCTAAGCGGAGTCGGGATTTCCCTCCTGACACGGGCTGGTAAGTGTAGAAGTCCGTAGCTCTGGGAATCACCTGGATTCCCATATTCGCAAAAGCGAGGCTGGCACGGCGCATCTGAATCGCAGATGTGACCAGAATTACTTTGCGCCCGACGCCGCGGCTGTCGAGGATCTTTCTCACTTCCTCGGCGCTGGTGCGTATGTTTCGGCCGTTATCGTCGAGAACGATACTGGTGCGCGGCACGCCCATGTTGCTTGCCAGCAAAGTCTCGATATCCTTAGCTTCGCCAGTATAATTCTGCGACTCGGGTCTGGACCCTGCGCTAACGATGACCAAAGGTGCTAGTTGTTTTTTGTACAAAACCGCAGCATAGGGCAGGCGATTGCCTGTGTCTGTCAGTTGAATCGCTTCTCGGTTGGCTGTGTGACTGTTAGTCGTTCCCTTGCCCAGCAGGACGATCGCCGCTGCTGTTTCGTCGCAGCAAACTGTGGTGCGGGCTGCCGCATCTCGTTCTGCTTGATCGGCGAACCAGTAAGCCACAACTGGCATACTCGAAAGGATCAAAACTAGCAGCGCTGCCAAGATCATTCTCGGCGCCGGGTTGCGAATGCCCCCGTTCGTGATCAGCGCCGATGCAATCACCAGCAGCGTGATCGAAAAACCCAGCGGCTTAAAGAAGAAGGCTATTAGGCCGAAAATCGCTGCTCCGACTGGCGTGTCTGGCGCGAAAAAAGCCAGGAACAAAAGGCTGATCAGCAGCAAAACGCGCAGCCGGTCTATTAACGGATTGTCTTTGCCTCCTGATTGATCCCACCACGATTTGATCAGTGAGAAGAGGAGGAATAGAAATAGAATGCGAGCAAACAGTTCTGGCATCTTGCAATATTCTGTGTCTTCATAAATTAGTACAGAAGTCTGGAAACGAGCGCAAATTTAGCTGCGGGAGCAAATACGGGCATCGGTTGGGTTGTTAACTTTCGCCGATCGGACTGCGCGATCGCATTTCTAAGAAAATGCTCGATTCCGGTCAGCTATCAACTATTGGTTGCAGGCAAGGAGAGCCCGCTAATTCCAGTCAGTCGATTTGAGATTTTAGATTTGAGATTTTAGATTTACTCTACAGATGAATCTGCGAGCAGGAACCTTCGTCTAAAATTTTAGGATCTCAACAAGGCGAGTGTACGTGGCACGGTACCCGTTTTGGGGCGGGTCACAGATTGCTGAGAGTTAATTGGTAATTGATAACTGGTAATGGTCGATCGGTAATTGGTAATGGAGCGAGCCGGCGGCCGGTGAAATTGGCAATTCAAGCCTGCTTTCTGCTGCCTGCTATTTTTCCGATTACCTGTTACCCATTCACCAATCCCAATTTATCGGCGTTTCAGTTGATTCCGAATTGCCTGCGTTACCGTTTGAATTACTTTAACACGAGCATAATACTTGTTATCGGCAGCAATCAGCGTCCAGGGAGCAGCCGGCGTGCTGGTGCGCTGAATCATTTGATTTACCGCCACTTCATAATAATTCCACTTTTGGCGATTCCGCCAATCTTCGTCGGTGAGTTTGTATTGTTTAAATGGATTGTTTTGCCGCTCTGTAAACCGCTTTAGTTGCTCGTCTGGACTGATGTGCAGCCAGAATTTAACTAAGACACAACCGAAACTGGTGAGTTGCTCCTCAAATTCGTTGATTTCCTGGTAAGCTCGGTGCCATTCGGGTTCGGCGGCCAATCCTTCGACTCGCTCGACGAGCACTCTACCATACCAACTGCGATCGCAAATGCTGATTTTACCAGCAGTCGGCAGCCGCCGCCAGAACCGCCAGAGGTAGTGGTGAGCTTTTTCTTCGTCTGTCGGGGCCGCAAAGGCGTTGACGGTGTAACTGCGGGGGTCTAGGATGTCCGTCAAGCGTTTGATCGCGCCTCCTTTGCCGGCGGCATCCCAACCTTCAAACACCACTAACACGGGGATTTCATCTTCGTGGATGCTTTGTTGCAGTTTGCCAAAACCGGTTTGTGCTTCGCGAAGTTGCTCTTTGTACTCGTCTGCAGACAGCGATTGAGTTAAATCTACTTGGGCGAGCAAGTCGGGTTCGGTTGGTTGCAATTTTTCTTGAGGCGGCAATTTCACGGGTGCAGATTGCGTCGGGAGTCTGTCTAGGGATTCTGTAATTGTCGCTGCCATTTGCGTTAAAACTTTGACTCTCGCCCAGCGCTGACAGTCGCCTTCTACTAGCGTCCAAGGTGCCGGGCCCGTGCCTGTTTGCACGACCATTTCTTCGGCCAAACTTTTGTATTCTTCGTATTTTTTGGCTTGTTTCCAGTCTTCGGGCCGCACTCGCCAAGCTTGTAAGCTGTCGTCTTCTAGTTTTTTGAGCCTGTGCTTGAGTTCTTTTTTGCTCAGGTGAATCCAAAATTTGGCAATTGCCGCACCGTCATCTACCATTTGCCGCTCGAAGGCGTTGATTTGTCTGATGACTGTCGGTACTTCGGCGTCGGAAAGCCGATCGAACAACCGGTCTTCTAAAACATGAGTGTACCAACTGTGATAGAAAAAGCCAATCCGCCCTCGCGCCGGAAGTTTCTGCCAAAACCGCCACAGGAAAGGATAGCCCATTTCTGCCTCTGACGGCGGCCAAATCGGGTGTACCGCAAACCCGCGCGGGTCCATGTACCCCACCATTTGTTTGACGAGGGCGCCTTTTCCGGCGGCCGCCCAGCCTTCGAGGACGATGATCGCGGGCAGTTTTTTTTCCCAGCAGGCCAGTTGGAGCGATCGCAACTGCTGCATTAAAACTTCAATTTTGGCATCATAGGTTTCTTTATCCAGGGAAATATTTAAATCGAGGTTGTCAAGCATATTGACCTCATTTCTCCAAAATAGTACAACTGCTGTGTCGGCTTCAAACGCCGCTCCAGTAAATCATCCCCAATCTAAAATCTAAAATCTAAAATCTAAAATGGTATGACCTCATACAAATCGGACAAAGCAGTTTAACGTTAGTTTAACGTTTGGATAAAATTAAATCTTAAAGTGCGGCAAAAAGTTATAAAGACTACAGTTACGGTCGGTTAAACCCCCGGTGCTTCTGCCGCCGAATCCCGGCTCCCGTTAATACTAACAAAACTCCCCTAACCTCAAACTTGCCAAAAAAAACCTGAGCGGTTATAGTTGAAGCGAGGGAACTTTTTAATAAGTTCAACTTCTCCCCTCCCCCGATCGGGCGAGTTAACAGGAGCAGCAACAAATCCCTGAAATAGGATTTCTTGTCAAACAGAGCAAAAGTAAAAATCAACTACCCGGTGGGGGTGAAAACTTCTTTACTTAGCTGCATCAAATTTATTTAAACAACAGTTACTCAAGCACCAGCTTTGATAACTTCGAGGGCGCTGCTTGCGAAGGTTGGGCGCTCCTCGGGTCTGAGACTCAAATACAAAACTAGCCCAAAAGGGCAAACCAATTTTTATGATTGCGCTATGAGATAAAGCCTGAAAGCCTGGGTGATATAAACAGGTTTCTGAGTTTTATCAACACCATTCTCAAATACTAAAATCCGTTTGTGTGCGGGTCTTCGAGTCCGCGCCACAAGAACATAAATCTCTTGTGGAACAGGCATCCTGCCTGTTACCGACATTTGTGCAAAATGTCCGAATTACTGTACTCAGTTGCCAATACCCATTAACAGGAACAGTCCGAAATTACGGATTGCAAATTTTTCTATGAATATCTTGACAACACGCTCCTACAAAGGCGAAACTGACTGGTGCGCGATCGCAAATTTAATCGATGCTTGTGAAGCAGTCGATCGCCTCGGCGAAGAAGTCTCAGCAACTGAACTCAAGCTAATACTTGATGCCCCCAAACTCGACAAAGCCCGCGACGTGCAATTGTGGGAAGATGGTAATTACAAACTAATCGGTTTAGCACTGCTAGATATGCCCGATTCCCCGGCGGAAATCGACGCTTGTCTCTGGTTTTACGTGCATCCAAACCTGCGCCGCGCAGGTTTGGAAAAAGATATCATTAAATGGGGCGAAAAGCGGCTGGGCGAAGTCGCGAAAGAACGGAATTTGCCTGCAAAATTGCGTACATACAGCCGTGAAGACCAAACCGATGAGATGCGGCTGTTAGAAAAACAGGGCTTTGAGGTCGATCGCTATTTTCTCACAATGGCGCGATCGCTCTCGGAACCCATTCCCGCACCCGAATTTCCCGCAGATTTTGCGCTGACGCACGTATCGGGAGAAAAAGACATCCAACCCTGGGTAGAAATGTTCAACCAGTCATTTATCGATCACTGGAATCACCACGATTTAACTGCGGAAACCGTGCGTTATTGGATGCAAGATCCGAATTATCAGCCGGAATTAGACTTGATTGCTGTTTCGGGCGATCGTAAATTTGCAGCATTTTGCGACTGTCAAATCAAACCCCAAAAAAACTCCCGCAGCGGCACAAAAGACGGTTGGATCGAACTATTGGGTACGCGGCGCGACTTTCGGAAAATGGGTTTAGGAAAAGCAATGCTGCTGGCGGGTTTGCACTCCTTAAAAGCTGCGGGTGCAAATACTGCGAAACTCAGCGTCGATGCTGACAGTTTGACGGGGGCGACAAAGCTTTACAAATCTGTCGGTTTCCGCCCGATGGAAACTTGGCTGTCGTGGGCTAAGACAGTATAAATTCGTAATGGTGGCCAGAAACCGGGTTTTTGCGACAGACTTGGTGACAACTCGTAGATGCGGGAAAAAACCCGGTTTCTTGGATTGTGCGCGAGTGGCCAACGTTTTTAATGCTGTAGGGGCGGGTTCACCAACCATAATTGCCACTCAACCAATAATCTCGTAAACCCGCCCCCACCCAAAGGTAAATCACAATCTACCTCTTTCAAGATACAAGGAGCGGGTTTTAGCAAAAATATTGGAAGCTAGCCAAGGGATAAATAAACCCGCCCCGTCTTTCATTCCTTCCCTAAATCAACCGGAAATTCGCCGATGTAATCGAATTAGCACTCACTCCAATCATCACACCTAACTCCTCTCCTGTCAAGACATTTTTGATGAGAGTTCCCTGAGTATTTTGAGTTATTGCTAACTGACCAAAACTCAAACCACCGCTTAATCCCATCAAGTCTTGACCGACAGTAAAATCAGCGATTATGTCAAATCCTTGACCAGCTTTTAAGGCAAAAATATCATTGCCGCTACCGCCAATCAAACTATCATTCCCCAAGTCTCCGTAAAGGAGATCATCACCTTTTCCGCCCAGGAGAGTATCGTTATCTTGCCCTCCATAAATAGTATCATTTCCTTCACATCCTCCCAGGATATCGGCTTGTTCGTTACCGCTAATTAAGTCATTACCTACACCGCCGCAGATAGTATCAGAACCTAACTGTCCAAACAGGTAGTCATCACCTTGACTACCAAGAATTATGTCGTCACCTTTGCCTCCGAATAAGGTGTCATTATCCTTACCACCATCGATGAAGTCATTATCTTTATCACCCCGAATGATGTCATTACCTTCGCGGCCATTTATGGAGTCATTGCCTTTGCCTCCAAAGATTAAATCGCTGCCCAATTCGCCAAGAACGATGTCGTTTCCTTCATCTCCATAGAGGATGTCGTCACCTTTGCCTCCAGTGATGAAGTCGTTGCCTTGGTTGCCATTAAAGATGTCGTTGCCCGCACCACCATATAAGTTGTCATTCCCGGATTTGCCATCGAATATATTGCCGTTGTTAGTGCCGAGAAATTCATCGTTTTGGGCAGTGCCTATTTGAATTCCCGATACACCGAGTATGGTGTTTTCAACTGAGTTAGGTTGGTTTAAGTTGGGATAGGCAATGTCATCGCAGATGCAGTCGTCATTGGGGATGTTATTAGTTATTGGTGTCGGTGTTCCCGATGGTGTCGGTGTTCCCGTTGGCGTCGGTGTTCCCGATGGTGTCGGTGTTCCCGATGGTGTCGGTGTTCCCGTTGGTGTCGGTGTTCCCGTTGGCGTCGGTGTTCCCGTTGGTGTCGGTGTTCCCGTTGGCGTCGGTGTTCCCGTTGGCGTCGGTGTTCCCGATGGAGTCGGTGTTCCCGTTGGTGTCGGTGTTCCCGATGGAGTCGGTGTTCCCGTTGGTGTCGGTGTTCCCGATGGTGTCGGTGTTACCGATGGTGTCGGTGTTGCTGTGGAATTACTAAAGAGAATGATGTCGCTTGGTGAGAGAGAATTGGCTTTGATAGAGATAGTTTGACCATTGCCTAAGTTTAAGACTAAACCGGAAGGGGTAGATTGTAATGCTGCGAGCACTTGTTCCGGTGAGGTGAAACCGAAGGCGACATCAAGTTGTAATTTATCTTCTCCAGGGGTGAAGTCTAAAATCTGGTTTTGTCCGCCGAAAGTACCAGTTCCGGGACTAAAGATGAAGGTGTCATTGCCAACTCCTCCGGTGAGGGTGTTGTTGCCAACTCCGCCATTTAGGATGTCATTGCCAGCGCCACCATCAAGGATGTCATCACCACCGCCACCGCTGAGATTGTCTGGGTTGCTTGTACCGGTGAAGTTGTCGTTAAAGGGACTGCCAATGATAGTGATGGGTTGAGTGATGTTGCTGAAGTTTTGGGTAACGCTGTTGGGAGAGGAGGCATAGTCGAAGAAGTTGGTGGGTGTTGGCGTTACCGATGGCGTTCCCGTTGGCGTCGGTGTTCCCGATGGAGTTGGTGTTCCCGATGGAGTTCCCGATGGCGTGGGAGTTCCCGATGGCGTGGGAGTTCCCGATGGCGTGGGAGTTCCCGATGGCGTGGGAGTTCCCGATGGAGTTGGTGTTCCCGATGGAGTTGGTGTTCCCGATGGAGTGGGCGTTCCCGATGGCGTGGGTGTTCCCGATGGAGTTGGTGTTCCCGATGGCGTGGGTGTTCCCGATGGCGTGGGTGTTCCCGATGGAGTGGGAGTTCCCGATGGAGTGGGAGTTCCCGATGGAGTTCCCGATGGCGTGGGAGTTCCCGATGGAGTGGGTGTTCCCGATGGCGTGGGAGTTCCCGATGGCGTGGGAGTTCCCGATGGAGTGGGTGTTCCCGATGGAGTGGGTGTTCCCGATGGAGTGGGTGTTCCCGATGGCGTGGGAGTTCCCGATGGAGTGGGTGTTCCCGATGGAGTTGGTGTTCCCGATGGCGTGGGAGTTCCCGATGGCGTGGGAGTTCCCGATGGCGTGGGTGTTCCCGATGGCGTGGGTGTTCCCGATGGCGTGGGTGTTCCCGATGGAGTTGGTGTTCCCGATGGCGTGGGAGTTCCCGATGGCGTGGGTGTTCCCGATGGAGTTGGTGTTCCCGATGGAGTTGGCGTTCCCGATGGCGCGGGGGCCGGTGCGGGCGCGGGGGCTGGTGCAGGTGTGGGTGCAGGTGCGGGCGCGGGGGCTGGTGCAGGTGTGGGTGCAGGTGCAGGTGCGGGTGCGGGGGCTGGTGCGGGGGCTGGTGCAGGTGCAGGTGCGGGTGCGGGGGCTGGTGCGGGTGCCGCAACATTAACGTTAAAAGTCCCTAAACTACCAGCAACAGCAAGATTGCCAAGTCCATCTTTAACCTGACTTGCTTGCAAGTTAATACTGTAAGTTCCATTGTCAGTATCATCCCAACTTCCGCCGGGAGGAGTAAACGAATAAGTCGCTGTCCGAGGCGTACCATTACTATTAGTATCGACACTGACAAAAGTAGCAGGAATACCACCACCTGACCAATTTACAACCAGATCAGAATTATCTAAACTGCTAACATCAATTCCACTGCTATCGCTGAAAGTAACTGTCAATATCTGACTTGTACCGCCCGCTGTAGTAATGTTAGAAATTGCACCCAAGTTAGCAGTTGGTGCTGTAATATCGGCTGTGCGAGTTAGTGGAGTGGCTGCGGTATTGTTATTACCTGCGGTATCCGTTGCTGTATTCACAGGGACATCAACTATGACATTACCATTCGCAGTGGGTGTAACGGTGAAATTATAAGTTGTGCCGCTACCTGTGAAATTGCTGACTGTGCCGTTAGTCAGATTCACGCCGCTTGCACTAAATCCGGTGACGCTTTCGCTGAATGTTGCTGTGACTATAAATGGTGCGTTTGTGGTGGTTGGGGAAGTTGATGTTAGAGCTACTGTTGGTGCTGTAATATCGGCTGTGCGAGTTAGTGGAGTGGCTGCGATATTGTTGTTACCTGCGGTATCCGTTGCTGTATTCACAGGGACATCAACTATGACATTACCATTCGCAGTGGGTGTAACGGTGAA
>NZ_JAUBVK010000019.1:62890-71754 GCF_036705795.1 Microcoleus sp. ARI1-B5 | reverse complement strand
AATCCGGTGACGCTTTCGCTGAATGTTGCTGTGACTATAAATGGTGCGTTTGTGGTGGTTGGGGAAGTTGATGTTAGGGCTAGTGTGGGTGCTGTAATATCGGCGGTACGAGTCAATTGAGCGGCTGCGGTATTGTTATTACCTGCGGTATCCGTTGCTGTAGCAGCAGGGACATCAACTGTGACAGCGCCACTAGCATTCGGATTGACGGTGAAAGTATAAGTTGTGCCGCTACCTGTGAAATTGCTAATCGTACTGTTAGTAAGATTCACGTCGCTGGCTATAAATCCTGTGACGCTTTCGCTGAATGTTGCTGTGACTATAAATGGTGCGTTTGTGGTGGTTGGGGAAGTTGATGTTAGGGCTACTGTTGGTACAACGGTGTCTACAACTATGGCTTTATTGTTGGCTAAAGATTGTCCCGCAGGAATAGTTAATGTTGCATTATTTCCCGCAGCATCTCTTAAGGTTGCACCGACTGCTAAAGTGATTCCAGTTGAGTTGAGATCCGTGCTGTTTTGTCCGGCTGCTGGAGTGTAGGTGCCCACAGCAGATGTGCCTATGAAAGGTGCAATCGTGACAGTACCGCCTGTGTCTAGGGCAACACTCATGTTACCGCCTGCTAAGGTAACTGCTTCGCTGAAATTGACGGTGACATTGATGTTGCCAGAAGTGCCATAACTGCCATCAAGGGTGGTAGAGGTGACGCTGGTAATGGTAGGGATGCCGTCGAGGGTTTGCGTGTCGCCTCTGGTGGGAGTTCCGGTTTTGTTGCCGGAGGCGAAGGTGAAGTTAGCGAGGGTAGGTGCGTCGATACTGATGGTTTTGCCTTCGGTGGCACCTGTGGCAATGTCAAATGTTAGGAATAAGTAGCCTGTGGGGCCGGTGTTGATGGTTTGGGTGAACCCGGTAAAGTTCAGGGGACTGCCGGAGGCGACTGGGATTTGGGTGCGGAGGGTGGTATCTCCCGCATCTAAAACGTTGTCGGTGGAGTAAATGAGTTTGAAACCAGCGATGTCTGCGGGGGTGTAAGTGCCGCTGGGAGTGAGGGTAACGCCTGTGAGTTGGGCGTTAAAGGTGGAAACGGCTAAGCCAATTTCGTAGAGTTTTTGGTTGGTTGTGCCTGCTAGTAGGGTAGTAGGAGTGATTTCGGGAGTGGTGACAGCGATATCTGGTGTTGGTGGGCCGGCAATAGTCCCGAAAACGTCGTCGTTATACTGGTTGGTGCCGATGCCGTTGGTGGGGGTGTTGCCTGTGGCATTGGCAGCATTGTTGGTGGTGAAGGTGGCTGCTGATGAGTAGACTGTGGACAAAGCAGTGGGCATTCCTTGGTTGTTGTAATCGGGGTCCAAGGTGAACTGCAAGGCGAAGATAGCACCGCCTAAGCCAAAGCCGGGGTTGCTGCCTGTGCCACCAGTGGCGGTGTTGCTGCTGAAGGTGGCGTTGTTCAGGGTTAAAGAACCCTGGCGGATGAAGATGGCACCCCCCATACCAGCCCCGCCGCCGCCAAAGCCAAAGCCGTTGCCGCCGGCGGCGCCAAAGCCGCCGTTGCTGCCAAAGCCGCCGCCGCCGCCGCCGCCGCCAAAACCGCCGTCGCCGCCGCCGCCAAAGCCACCGCCGCCGCCAAAGCCGCCGTCGCCGCCGTTGCCAAAGCCGCCGGCAAAGCCGCCGCCGCCAAAGCCGCCGTTGCTGCCAAAGACGCCGCCGCCGGCGCCAAAGCCGCCGCCGCCGTAATTGCCGTTACCTCCATAAGCACCAGTATCGCTGCTACTACTTGCAAATAGCCCGCCACCGCCCGAGCCGCCAGCGTTACCGAACATTCCAGCACCACCGCTACTCAAACTTGTTTCTCCACCATTACCACCAACAGCACTGTTACCACTAAAAGTGACGTTATTCACCGTCACGCTGCCGTCATAAATGAACAAGCCGCCTCCCATGCCAGCGCCGCCACCCCCTTGATTACTACTCCCTCCTTGTGCCCTACCGTTGGTGACAGTCATGTCGGAGAAATTCACGGTTCCCGACTTGACAAAGAAGGGCCGAAACTCGTAGTCGCCACTGACACTATTGTTATTGCCAATAAAATTAATGTTGCTGTTAACTAGGGTCTTCATTACCCCTGTAACAGCGACACCTGTGGTGAGGGTAATCGTGTCATCTACCCCCACCGAGTTATTCGCATCTAAAATTGCTTTGCTTAATGTGCCTGCTACAGTGCCGGTGCCATCATCGGTTGCCACCGTGACATCGTAATTTAGCAACGTATAGTCATAATCTTCCATCGCCTCCCGATTCAACGGCACGGCGGATTCAATCTGGCCAGTTACTATTTCTAAATCCCAGTCGCCGCCTTTAGCTGCATTTCCGGTTAAGTCGTTAGAGGCTGCGACATCTGCACCTGTGAGTTCACTCAACCGCTTGACAAAATTATTGCCAGTTTCTCCGGCGGCTACATCGCATCCATAAAGTAGGATATCTCCGTTCTCTGTCAGAGCATTTCCCCACTGTTTTAGCTGAGTGTTGAAATTTTCGAGGTCATTCCCATTGAGTACATCTGCACCGAGTTTTAAACTGCCTTGGTTGCCGTGAGAAACTACATGAACTGCTTCAATGCCACTTTCACTAGCCAGTGCTTGGGTAATTTGTTCAATGCCACTACGCTTGTCATCTAAAATGACTATTTTGGCGTTAGCATCTGCGCCCTCGATCAAGTTTTGATAATTCTGTACAGAGGAGTCAACGAAAATAATTTGCTTGTTCATGGTTGGTACGTTCATAATTGCTGAAATCGTTGAGATCTATCGTTTACATCCAAGTCTGGCGGGGGTTTCAACCCCCGCATCAAAGCTCAAGTCCTCGCTATGAGGACTGAAGAGTTTATTAGTCCTCGCTGGCGAGGAGTTTAGCTATTAGTAGGGACACGGCGTCGTACCCCATTCGTGTCCACAATCGCCTAAAACCATTGAGAAATCTCGTTTATAGCCGAGTCTCGATCCCCCTAAATCCCCCTTAAGAAGGGGGACTTTGAGAAGATTCCGATCCCCCCCTTTTTAAGGGGGGTTAGGGGGGATCGAGGCTAAGGTTTTACGGTTTATTGAGCTTTCGCTACAATCGCACTAGCGCGGCTATTTGTTGCCTCTGTCCAAAAAGATAAGCCATCAAATCGCTCAAACAAATCGGGAGGTAAAATAGTTTTTCTCGGTTTAAACTCAACTTGAGCACGCACTTGATGTAACCCTGTTGTTTTCAATTTATTATCAAATTCTGGCTCTTGATATTGAACATTCTCGAAATCATGCTCAAAAGGCTCTTCGCCCAGAAATTGATAAATCAGCGACATTGTTTTAGCCGGCTTTATGGTTAATAGGTCGTAATCTACCAGTAGAAGAGATGCACTCTGTTCGCTATAAAATGCTTCTTGAAGAGCGTTATAAGCATAACCAACTAAACGCGAACCTTGACTTAATGCTTCGGTACGGCTATAAACGGTAGCCCGTTCCGCTGGATTATTAAATAACCGGGAAACATCAAAGGCGTTGCGGCGAATCAGTAGCTCGATGCTATCCATAATCCAAGCGATGTTTCGGACGCAGCAGATGACTTTTGCTTCGGGAAATAGTTCCTGAATTAATGGCAATTTGCTGCACCACAGGCGATTGGTGTCAAAGATGATTTCTTTGTCAGCTTGCAGGTGATAATAGGCAGAAAAAATGCTGAGAATCAGTGCCCGTTTTTGTTCCAGAGAAATAAACGTGGAAAACTCATTATCTTCGCTCATGGCTTCCAACATTCGCTCAGCTAAACCCCCGACGGGGGAAGTCATAGCGGCATGAAACCGGGGGTTTTGTCGTAGGAGGGCTGCTAGTAAGGTAGACCCTGAACGCGGTAATCCTGAAATAAAGTGGGCTTTCACTGACCTCGCGTTGGAATGGGTTTTTATAAATTAGATGCAACCTAAATGTATCATACCACAGACATATCTTTTATAGCATATTTTTATTTAACATTCCGCAACACAACATCCAGGTTTACGATATCTTTACAATCTAGACATCGTGGGTTGGCTTTCCCTATCTCTATCATTGCTTCGGGCCCATGCCTCTGTAAAGTCGGAAAAGTCGGATCATAAAGTCGGAAAAGTCGGATCTTTGTCATGAGGACAAAATTACTTGGGAATTTTAACCGCAGATGGTGGCGGATGTACGGGCTATGGACGCAGATGAATGTTGAGTTTGGTCAAGTAGGATCGATAAAACCCGCAAGGCGGGGGAATTACGATCGCGCTACATTTTGGATATATTAAAGATATGCCTCTAGATTCTATGAATAACGAACAAGCTACTTTCAATACAGTCTCCGAACACGAGATTTTTGGCGAGATCGATTTTCCATCTTGGTTAACCCAACAACAAATCAGCCTCGCCTGCACCACCTATCAAACCAGCAGGTTAATGTTAATCGGTGCTGTCCCAGAAACCAACAGAATCTCGGCATTTTGGCGAATATTCGATCGCGCAATGGGACTTTTCTGCACGCCGGAACGCCTGTATTTAAGTTCAAAATATCAACTTTGGCAATTAGATAATGTCTTAGAAGCCGGGAAATTATACCAAGGATACGATAAATTATATATACCAAGAATCGGTTATACTACAGGAGATATCGACATTCACGATATCGCTGTCGATAAAAATAATCAAATCATTTTTATTAGCACTTTGTTTAATTGTATCGCTACTTTGAGCGATCGCCACAGTTGCAAACCTATCTGGAAACCCGGTTTTATCTCACAATATATAAATGAAGACCGCTGTCACCTCAACGGTTTGGCGATGGTGGCCGGGGAGGCGAAATATGTCACGGCGTCGAGTCAGTCGGATGTGGTGGATGGCTGGCGCGATCGCAGAAAAAACGGCGGTATAGTTATTGATATTCAATCTAATGATATCATCGTTACGGGATTGTCAATGCCGCATTCTCCTCGCTGGTATCGAGATAAGTTGTGGTTGTTGAATTCGGGGAGAGGGGAATTTGGTTATGTGGATTTAGACACAGGGAAATTTCAGGATCTCGCGTTTTGTCCGGGATATGTCCGAGGACTGGCATTTTGGCAAAATTGGGCAATTGTTGGACTCTCCAAACCGAGGGGAGGTGACAACACTTTTAGCGGTTTAGAATTGGATGAGTTGTTGCTGGCCAAGGATGCTGAGGCTCGCTGTGGTATGATGGCGATCGATTTGACTACTGGGGCGATCGTTCATTGGTTGCGGTTTGAAGGAATTGTCACGGAACTTTATGATGTGCAGGTGATTCCTCAAGTGCAAAAGCCGATGGCTTTGGGTTTTCAGACTGAAGAAATTGCTCAGTTAATTACTTTGGAATTGTAACCGCTGATGTGGGCGGATATACGCGGATGGACGCAGATTAAGATAGAGTTTGTTTTGTCACCTCAACATAAATATGTTCTAACCGCACCGGATAGCGAGCGATCGAATCAATAGAAATCCCATCAAAGCGCAAAATAATATCTTTTAATTCCAAACGTTCCGGCAGCCAAAAAGCCAAATCGCTACCGTAGCGGCGGGGAAGGAAGCTGTATTCTGCTGCGCGGGCGATCGCCTTTTCTTCTTCCGCAGTTTTAACAACAATAATTTCCTGAGCCGGAATTATTTTTTGCAACTCCTCCAAACAGCCCTCAGCCACAATACTACCATTCTTTAAAATCCCAATTCTCTGACACAAACGCTCAGCTTCATCCAACAAATGAGTAGTCAGCAAAATCGTAATTCCTTCCGATCGCAATTGCTGAATTAACTCCCAAATTTCATAGCGAGCCTCAATATCTAAACCCGTTGTCGGTTCATCTAAAATTACTAATTTAGGCTGGTGTACCAAAGCCACCGCAATATTCAAACGGCGCTGCATCCCTCCGCTCAAAGTTTCCACCGGACTTTTAGCTCTATCTGTTAAATTTACTGCTTTTAAACATTGCTCTACTTGATAGCGGCGCTGTTTGCGATCTAAACCATAAATTTGAGCAAAAAAATTGAGATTTTCTTCGCAGCTAAGGCTTTTGTAAAGCAAATTTTCTTGCGGCGCTACACCGATTAACAGTTTAGTAGATTCCGAAACAGGTTCGCCATTAATGGAAACCTTACCGCTGTCGGCATTTAGCAAATTGCATAAAATATTGATAGTTGTCGTTTTTCCGGCCCCGTTTGGCCCCAGCAAACCGTAAATTTCGCCAGCTTGAATGTGCAGTGTTAAATCTTTAAGCACTGAACGTTCGCCGTAAGACTTATTTAGCTTTTCAATTTGCAGCAAGGTTTTAAATCTCCTGGTTTTTCCTATAAACTACCTTTTCCTTCCCCTGATTTGTTTAAAGTCTTCTTTCCACTCTCAACATCCGCCGATATGACAGCCATCCGCCTCCTATCATTAAAATAGCAAAAATAAACAAAAACCAAAAGTGCGACTCAATATCCGCAAAATCTTTGCCGCCAGCCCAAACGCCCATCAGCGCTTCGTTCATGTGATAAATTGGATTGTACTGGGCGAGATCCAGCAGGCTTTTGGGAAACAGCGAAGCCGGCAAAAATGCGCCTCCTAAAATCAACAAAGGAACG
The DNA here is from genome assembly GCF_036705795.1 of Microcoleus sp. ARI1-B5. NCBI lineage: Bacteria > Bacillati > Cyanobacteriota > Cyanophyceae > Oscillatoriales > Microcoleaceae > Microcoleus > Microcoleus sp. ARI1-B5. The sequence goes on along the minus strand of NZ_JAUBVK010000019.1, from coordinate 65,125 downwards.
CCGAAAGCTGCTACTAGCGAGTTGACATCTTCAGTGCGCCTCGCAAACTGGGTGCCGAGAATAAACCCGACGCCTACGTAAGATACAATACTCAGTAAGATAATCGCGCATCCTAACACAATAGAGCCTTGAAATTGTGCTCCCAAAAAAGAGGCGATCGCATATACTAAAAGTACCTGACCGATGCCGATGCAACTGTGAGCCAGAAAAATTCCTAAAAAGTAGGAAGTGCCGCTCAAGGGGGAAACAAACAAGCGTTTGAGAGTATGCTGTTCTCGCTCTGACACTACTGTTGCTACACTGCCGCCCAGACAGCTAAAAAATAAAGCCGCTCCTACTAAACTTGCAGGTGCAGCAGTTTCAAAGGCTTTTGCTGTGGTGAGATTAGCCCGTTCTTTTAAAATTAAACCGTTGATTAGCAAGATAGAAATTGGAAAAATACTCCACAAGACTAAGCTGCGCCGCCGCCTTCCCAATTCAATTAAAATTCGCTGCGCTACTGCGAGGGTTTCGTACCAGTATTTCATAGAGATTGTGTTAGCATTGTGAGAATTGGAAATTGATCTCAAGTCCGAAAAGAACCAACACAATCAAATTGGTTCGATCGTTCGGAATGCAAGTCCGCATCAAGCAGAGGACTAAAGTGCGAACGATCAAACCTTCTTGATGTCATTGAATTTACCGGACATTATATGATTATTGATAATAACGCCACGGCATATTATACCATATAAATACTAAGAATGTTAAATTTCAATAAAAAACCCGCGCGGGCGGGTTTTATGATTTTAGCAACATAGAGTTTTATTTTTTTGCTGTCTGTCGCTGCGCTCATTTAATACTAAAGTTCGTACCTCTGTAGCATCCTTGAAAAGAAGTTAGCTTTGTGCGGTTTATCTCTTCCAATTTAGTCACGAGGGAGGGAGTATGGTAATTTTCGGCGGTAGCACCCCACTTGTAGATAAAGTCGCCGATATACTCTCCGGTTTCTTCGTAGCTGTGCTCTTCTATGGGAATTCTAGAAACTCCTGAAACAGTTTGGTTGTGGTATCCGTTAACAATGATTTTTTCGATAACGGCTCCCGGTTCTACAGTCACGTTCCAGTTGACTGGTTCGTAGGCTGAAAGTGCGAGAATTATTGGCTTGTTTCGGCGTTCTACTTTGATTTCGATCCTCTTCGTTGGCGTAGCCCCCGTAGGGGCGGGCTTGGCTAACGCACTTTTCGCTCTATTTCCGTTCCCGCGATCCGAATTAGCCTCGTAAACCCCGATTAAGTGAAGTTCTTTATCTGAGCTTGACGAACCGACATAAGCTGAAAAATCGTCGGAACCGCCAATCCCGCAGTTGGCGGCAGAACTAATTGGGGAAACAAAAGTTGTTTTTTCGGCTAGTTTCTGCTGCACCGTCGGGACTACCCACAATCCGGTTCCGACTCCTAAAGCACCTATTAAAGCTGCTGCAATTCCGAAAGGAATCGCATTTGTCAGGTGGCGAAAGGCTGCGGTTGCGGTTAGTTTTGATAGTGTTTGCTGCCAATTTTCAGCATTTTGCCGATCGGCATTTCCGCCATCCAGACAGGCTAACAAAGCTAAACTTTCCGGCTGTTCCAGCAGACTTTGCACTGCTTTCCCTTCGCCAACGTAGAGATTTCGAGTTTCGGTGTCTAAAAGCAGCCAGTAGCGATCGCCCTCGCCGAAGTTGTACTCTTGTAGCGCAGGCTGAACTAAATCGTGCTGCAAAAACACCAGCCAAGCCATATTATTGCCAGTGCTGACTGTTTTGCCGTCGCTGGAAATAAGTTGGTCGATGTCGGGTTCCCACCGCCAAGCTACCCAGCGGCTGTCTCCTCGATAGCCGAGGGATTTTTCTAGTTGCGGATGAGCGGTTATTTCTAGTCGTTGAACTAAGTTTGACACAGTAGGTCTCCTCAAGTACGCGCGAGCGAAGCTATCCCGTTCTCCGTAGGAGTTCCCGAAGGGTAGGGTAGGGAATCGCCACTTCCATGTCTTAGCTTAACTCCAAACGGCGGGAGTTCAAAAATTGCCCGTGCCGTTGCCAGTTCCAGTGTTGGGAGACAAATTGTTGCTGGGAGTGGTATAAGGTGAACTTCCCGGATTCAGATTATTCTGATTGGTATTCGGCGAAGTTCCCTGATTGAGATTATTCTGATTGGTATTCGGCGAAGTTCCCTGATTGAGATTATTCTGATTGGTATTCGGCGAAGTTCCCTGATT
>NZ_JAUBVK010000019.1:0-62790 GCF_036705795.1 Microcoleus sp. ARI1-B5 | reverse complement strand
GGTATTGTTGGGAGTGGTATTCGGCGAAGTTCCCTGATTGGCATTGTTGGGAGTGGTATTCGGCGAAGTTCCCTGATTGGCATTGTTGTTGGGAGTGGTATAAGGCGAACTTCCAGGATTCAGATTATTCTGATTGGTATTCGGCGAAGTTCCCTGATTGGCATTATTGGGAGTGGTATTCGGCGAAGTTCCCTGATTGGCATTATTGGGATTAGTATTCGGCGAAGTTCCCGGATTGGCATTGTTGTTGGGATTAGTATTCGGCGAAGTTCCCGGATTGGCATTGTTGGGATTGTTGGGATTGTTGGGATTGTTGGAATTGTTGGGATTCGTCCCCGCAGGAGTAGTTATCGGGGCGCCGGCAGCATCTCTGGTAACGCTGTTGGGGTTCGGGGCTGCCGGATTGGCTGCATTGGGGTTATTTGCAGGAGCATTGGCGGGGTTGCCGGCAGCCGGAGCCGTGTTTTGGGGAGCAGCGTTGGTGCCGCACAAGCTGACTAAATCAAAAGTTGTACCGCTTGGGGTTTCGATGAAGCAAACCGGCACGTCTACTCGTGGGTTTGAGGCTCTGGGAAACTCGGCTGTTCCCGGCATGGGACGGCTAAAGGCAGCTTCAGCCATCAGTGGAGTCAAGGCAGCCGATAGAGCGGCTGCGAGGCGCAATAATCTCATCAGCGCTTCCTCAAATGTTGTATTTTATTTGCTCCAGTATTGCCTATAAACTGCTCTGGTGTCCTCATTCTCAAAGCCGATCTTTTTGAGAACTACTTCTTAGCCGGCTAACGCTGGCTGCAACATCTCGCGCACGCAGAAAGTACACTTAGAAAAAGCCGAGAGCGCCACAGTCGAATCCTCTGACAAAATCATTTGACTGCCGTAACCGTCATCTGAGGGTTCTCGAAATACGTGAAGTTGGCGTTCGTTGATATCTAGCACCCAAAAATCGTCAATCTTGGCTTTAGCATAGATATTTCCTTGAATCTCGCAGTCATTTTTAACCGTACCCTCGGCTAATTCGATCAGCAGATATATCTCCGAGGCGAGCGGATGGCGGTCAGTATAGCGCAGCACGTCTGGCATCACAACTGCGATCGACGGTTTTGGTTCAGCATCGCCTAACTGAATTGGTAGCTGCACCCGCACCAAAACGTCATCTCCTAACAGCTTTTCCAGCAATTTCTGAATAAGTACGATCGCTGTAGCATAACCGGTTCCCTGTATTTTCATTTTTTTGACAATCTGTCCTGCAAATAATTTTACTTGTTGTGAATTTAATAGCTTAGTCGATCGCACCTGATAATCTTCCACGCATCTAAAAGGAGAAGAGAGGGGAGAATGGGAGAGGGGGAGAATGGGAGAGTGAGAAAAAGGGAGAGTGGGAGAGTGGGAAAAATCTTCCGACTTCACGCTTGACTTCTTCACGCTTGACTTCTGCCCTCCAACCTCTTCCTTCTGCCCTCAATATCCATCCCTTATATCCGTTAAATCCGTTACGCAATCCGTTGCCGAACTTCCTTCTTCCTTCATTTAGTACCGAATTCGAGGGTCAATGTAAGCGTTCAAAATATCAATTACAATGCTAGCAATTACGACAATTCCCGCAAAAAACACCACAATACCTTGAACAGTGGGATAATCCCGCAAACTAATCGCTTCGTAAAGGCGATTTGCCAGCCCCGGCCAAGAAAAAGTAACCTCCGTTAAAATAGCACCGCCCAACAGTGCAGCAAAAGTCAGTCCCAAGACAGTAATCACCGGAATCAGCGCATTTTTGAGAGCGTGAGCCCATAAAATCTGCAATTCAGGAATGCCGCGAGCTCGGGCCGCTTCGACATAATCTGCTTGCAAAGTTTGCTTCAGATTCACCCTCACAATGCGCTCAAAAATGCCGCTCAAAAGAATGCCCAGGGTCAAACTCGGGAGTGCCAAATAATGCAAACTTGTGAGAAACTGACCCGGGTTAGCGCTCAATAGACTGTCTACAGTGTACAGTCCCGTGTAGCCTTGGGGGGCTGTTAATGTCACCGGAAAGCGAGTTCCCAAGGGAAACCAGCCCAACTGTACCGCGAAAATCAATTGCAAAACCATGCCGGCCCAAAAAGCCGGCAGCGAGTAAGTGATAATGCCAAACAAACGGCCTACAACATCAAAAACACTATTGGGGCGGGATGCTGCTAGGGAACCGATACTGATGCCGACAATTAAAGCTATGGCCATGCTACAAACTGCTAATTCGACTGTAGCGGGGAAATAGTCTCCAATAATTTGCCAGACGGTTTGTCCGCGAGTGGTGATGGAGGTTCCCAAGTCGAAGCCCAACAAGTTTTTCATGTATTTGAGATATTGCTCCCACAGGGGTGCGTCGAGGCCGAGTTGGGTGCGCATTGCTGCTTTGGCGGCTGCGGGAGCTCGCGAGCCGAGAATGGCATCTATGGGGTCGCCCGGAGTCGCCCGCAGCAGCAAAAATACTGCTGTGGTGATTGTCCACAACATTAGGGGTGCGAGGAGCAAGCGGACAAAAATATAAGATTGCAGGGCTTTTGAACGAGACATAGGAATTGCAGTTGACAGTTGACAGTTGACAGTTGACAGTTGGTAGTTGGTAGTTGGTAGTTGGCAGTTGGTAGTTGGCAGTTGGTAGTTGGTAGTTGTCAGTTGGTAGTTGTCAGTTGTCATTGGAAGCAATTACCAATTAGCAATTACCGATTACCAATTACCGATTACCAATTAGCAATTACCGATTACCAATTACCGATTACCAATTACCGGACATAGCTCACCGCCTTTGATAAAGGCTATATTATACATCTGTGAATTCTGTGTCGCGACTCAACAAAATTGCCAAATGCGTTACGCAGAACCTAATGATGTAGGGTGCTTGTGGCGCACCTTACCCGTAACTACCGCCAAACACTTTTTGTGTAAGTCCTATTCGCCCAGTAGCGATTCAAAGGCGGCTTGTAAAGACTTGATATCGCCTACTCTGGCTACTAACAAGTTTTCGCTGCCGGCATCCTGCAACCTGTGCTTCCAATACTGGATGCTCTCCGAGTTGTTCATCCAGAAACTAATCACGGTATTTACAACTCGATCGACATCCCAGCCTCGATAGGGAGAAACTATCTCCACGGCTGCCACAAACGCATCCAGAGTGCACTTCCTGTTTCCCAAATATTCTACACCCGACGGCTGCTGTTGTTGCAGCAATTCCTGCTGCTGGTTAAAAAATGTTAAAGTTGGAGATACGCCCAGGATTTCAAATGTATAGCTCATGTCATCCTCCAGAAGTATTATTTTGCTCAAACGTCGGTCGTCCAAAAAAGCCAAAAACACTTGACATTGCTGCCATCGATCAACCGCAGGTGCTTCTATTACCCTCTGTTCGTGCGATGGCTTACGCCCCGCTACGCTACGCGCTTTGGCCCGCTTATTCTATGAATAGCAAATTTTTCAACAGACGATTGTCAAATAACTTACATTTGTCACGGCCTTGTATAAAAAATTAAAATTAGATTTTTATTGCGCAGCGGTAAGGTGCACCATCAGCACCGGGAGAAAGTGATACGATTTGAGATTTTATATTTGAGATTAAATAAAATTGGGAATGACTGATGAATTAAGGGTTGGCAGCACGGGCATACAGTTTTTTTACCGGGTGTGAGTTTTTGGCCGCTAGTCCCCGATCGCGATCGCCCGATTCACTCAAGTAGTGGCATGATTAATATTACAGTATTTTACAGTAACGCTTGACACCTCATCCAAGTTTTGAGCGGCCGGCTACCGCAATTCACTATTCCTGTACAACTTTGTAACTTATAATATGTAGGGCATCTTTTAAACGACAAACGATACGCAAACCCCGTAGGTGTCAAAATAATATTGATGTTATTGAAAAGCCTGAGCAGTCATCTGATGAAAAGCTCGCCCAAGATGTCACTGAGCCTAGTCTTGTTGATACCCCTGGTGGTGCAAATCTCTGTAGCAGTCGGCGTGACGGGATGGCTGTCGTTTCGCAACGGCCAGAAAGCCGTCAATGACCTTGCTACCAGGTTGAGTTTGGAAGTCGCAGCCAGGACTAAAGAAAATTTTCGCAGTTTTGGGGATATGTCTCACCTGTTCCTGCAAATGAATACTGCTGCGATCGCCTCGGGAAACCTAGACCCGGAAGACTTCCCCAACTTAGAGCGCTATTTGTGGAATCAGACCAAACTCAGCGATCGAACTACAACCATCTACTACGGCGACGAACAGGGCAGATTCCTCTTAGTCAAACACGAAGCAGAAGACTTACTATACATCAGAGACGAATCAACCGCTCCCAACCGCCAAATTTATCGCCTCGACAGCAAAGGAAATCGCACTGAGCTCATCCAAACCATCCCGTATGACCCCCGTACTAGACCGTGGTACCAAGCTGCCAAACAGTCAGAAAAAGCCACTTGGTCTCCGATCTACGTCTTCACCGCCTCGCCAGTTCTCGGCATTACGCCGGTGATGCCTGTTTACAATGAAACCGGAAACCTGCGGGGGGTATTGGCAATTGACCTGACTCTTTCTCAAATCAGCGATTTTCTCAAAAGCATCAAAATTAGCCCGTCAGGAGAAGTTTTTGCGATCGAACGCAGCGGGGAAATCGTCGCCAGTTCCACAGATGAATTGCCCTTTGTCACCAGCCAAGACGGACAAAAACGGCTGTTGGCGACTAGGAGCAAAAATTTGCTAATTCGATCGGCTTCCACATACTTGCAAACACGATTTGGCAGTTTTGAAGAAATTGACAGCCAAGGACAGTTTAGCTTCGATATAGACGGCAAACGTCAATTCCTTACGGTTGCTCCGCTGCGAGACGGCCGCGGCCTCGATTGGCTGATTGTCGTGGCAATCCCGGAAGCAGACTTTATGGAGCAAATTAACGCCAACACTCGCACAACTATCTTATTGTGCTTTTTTGCCTTCATACTGGCGATCGTGCTGGGAATTTTCACCTCTCGCTGGGTTGTCCAACCAATTACCCGATTGCTGGAAGCTTCCCAAGCTTTAACAAAAATGTCCGAATCTGCCGACTTCACCTCCGCCGAATTAGACGGCGAGGTTGAAGTCAAAGGCGTCAACGAACTAGGCATCCTGGCTCAGTCTTTCAACCAGATGGCCCGACAATTGCGATCGTCTTTTGTAGCCCTAGAACGAACCAACTCTAGTTTAGAACAGCGAGTAGCAGAGCGGACTGCCGAACTCGAAGCCACCGAAGCAGAATTGCGGGCTTTGTTTGCAGCCATGAACGAATTAATTGTAGTTGTGGATGCCACCGGCCGCTATTTGAAAATCGCGCCCACAAATATGTCCCTGCTCTACAAACGGGCCGCAGAATTAGTTGGCAAAACTGTCCGAGAGCTGTTTCCCCAAGCTACAGCAGAAAAATTTCTCAACCACATCCGAGCAGCTTTAGAGACTCAGCAAACAGTCAGCATCGAGTACGATTTAACCGTTGACAACCGCGAAGTTTGTTTTGCAGCCAGCATTTCGCCGCTTTCAGAAGCATCCGTAATTTGGGTGGCCCGCGACATTACCGAACAGAAGCGAGCCGCATCTGTACGGCGGATGAGGCAAAAACAATTGCTCAAACAAAATACGGTTTTGCTAGAATTGGCAAGAAATAAAGCGCTGTATCGAGGCGATTTGCAAGTAGCTTTGAGGCAAATCACCGAAGCGGCCGCTCATACCCTAGATGCAGAAGGAGCCGGAGCGTGGTTGTACGACGAAAGCCGCTCGAAACTGCAATGTCTAGACCAATTTCACCGCAGCAACGGCCAGCATTCTCAAGGTGCCGAACTCGCAGCAGCAGACTATCCAGCTTATTTTAAAGCTTTGGAAGAAGACCGGACGATCGCAGCCGACGACGCCCTCTCAGATGTCAGAACCAGAGAATTAGTCGCATCTTACTTTGCAGAAGGCGGTACCACCTCTACCTTAGACGCGCCGGTGCGACTGGGAGGGCAAACAGTCGGAGTCATCTGTATGGAACAGGTGGGAAGTGCTCGCAACTGGACAGTAGAAGAACAAAATTTTGCTGCTTCCCTGGCAGATTTGGTATCATTGGCGATCGAAGCTAGCGATCGCGATCGCACACAAACCGCACTGCGTCAAGCAGAACAAAAATACCGCAGCATCTTTGAAAATGCAGTCGAAGGCATTTTTCAAACAACCCCCGAAGGCCGCTTCTTGAGCGTAAATCCAGCTTTAGCCCGCATCTACGGCTACGCCAATCCCGAAGAATTGACATCAAATCTCACAAACATCAGACAGCAAGCTTACGTCAACCCTCAGCAGCGCGAGAAGTTTATGCGAGTGATGAAAGAATTCGGACAAATTTCGGGGTTTGAGTCAGAAGTTTACCGCGTTGACGGCAGCATAATTTGGATTTCCGAAAGCGCGCGTGCAGTGTGCGACACCGACGGCGAGGTGCTCTACTATGAAGGCAGCGTCGAGGATATTAGCGATCGCAAAGTCTTTGAATCCGCCTTGCAACTCGCCCTAGAAGCAGCCGAAGCCGCTTCCACCGCAAAAAGCGCATTTTTGGCAAACATGAGCCACGAACTGCGAACACCTCTCAATGCCATCATCGGCTACAGCGAAATGCTCCAAGAAGAAACCGAAGAATTGGGCTATGACGAACTCACCCCAGATTTAGACAAAATCCGCACTTCCGGCCGACACTTGCTGTCGCTAATCAACGACATTCTCGACATTTCTAAAATCGAAGCCGGTCGCATGGATCTTTACTTAGAAACCTTCGATATCGCCGCCTTGATTGAAGAAGTCGCCTCCACAGCCGCGCCGCTAATTGAGAAAAATCATAACACTTTAAACTTACAGCAAATTAGCAACATCGGCATTATGTACGGTGACATTACCAAAGTGCGGCAGATTTTATTAAATTTGCTGAGCAATGCTGCCAAATTCACTCAAAACGGTACAATTACTCTCAGCGCCAGCCGAGAAAACAGCGCGGGCGACAGCAGCGGAGCGATAGCAGAAAACAGTTCTGAACCTGCGGCAAATTCTCCATCCTCAAATCCCAGTAAAGAATTTTTAGTAGTTAATTGTACAGATACAGGAATTGGCCTGAATCCAAACGAGCTGGATCGCATTTTCCAACCCTTTACCCAAGCAGACGCTTCTACCACGCGCAAGTACGGCGGCACGGGTTTGGGACTAGCAATCAGCCAGCGTTTTTGCCTCATGATGGGCGGCAATATTTCAGTAACAAGTCAAGTCGGTGTTGGTTCTACTTTTACCATCCGCTTACCTGTCAATAATTCAACAGCAATATAATCCCGTAGGGGCAGGTTTTACGAGAATATTTAATCTGTACAAAAGACAAGATTGCCTAAATATTTGATGAAGAGGTTGACCGCAGATTGAAGGCAAATTTACGCTTCTTAATGCAGATTATTTCAATAATACCGAATGAATGAATGCAACTCAAGTCTTTTGTATATTTCGATTTACCGTGGGGCAGGGTTTTTGAGATTATTTGTTTGAGGGGTAGATTGTCGTTAAACCCGCCCCTACAACAAATATTTTAATTTCCCTGTCTCAACTAATTGGGTCTAATCAACCGAACCTAATATCGCAACAGCTCATGACTAATCACTCATGAATAATCACTATAGCAGTTCTCAAGAAAGTGAGGTACGCTCTCCAGTTATTACCAATTACCAATTACCAATTACCAATTTACCAAGTGTACCTCCAGAAAGCTGAGAAAGGCTATATTACTTTTCACCCAAAATAGCATAAACCACAGTCTCTTCTTTTTTCCCGCGCAATTGAATGGCTCCTACTTTTTGGCCTTCGTAGCGATCGCGCACGTAAGCAAAAGTCCTCCCCGTCACCAACAAATTAAAAGGACTGTCTGACACAATTTCCTTATTCATCGCTTCCAATCTAGCAGCCACGTTGACAGCATCGCCGATCACAGAATAATTCAAACGCCGGGAACCGCCGACACTGCCGGCAACTAACTGTCCGGTATGCAAACCGATGCCAAACTTAATTAAAGGTTTGCGGTCAATTCTAAGTTGCTCGTTGATTTTGTGCAGCTTTTCGTGCATGGCGATGCAAGCCGCAACTGCATTCAAAGCATCTTGTTGAATTTCGGGATATTCTGTGTGGCAAAAAGGTACGCCGAAAACTGCCATAATTGCATCGCCGATGTATTTATCGACAACGCCGCCGTGATCCATAATACAGTTGGTCATTGCTTCTAAATAATTGTTCAGCCAGGTGAGCAAATCCCGCGGCCGCATTTTTTCTGAAATCGAAGTAAAACTGCGAATATCCATAAACAGCACAGTTGCTGTAAGTTCTTGAGGTTCGAGTTCTCCCTGTTCAAATATCTCAGCTTTGCGCTCCCAAATAAGCTGAGCAGTTTCGGGAGCGACGTGCTTTTCAAATAACCTCATCAACTGCTGTTTTTCGTACTGTTCGCGCAGTTGCAAAGCAGTGCCCGATAAAATGAGGGTGCCGATGGGTGCGGCAACGGGAAGCCACCAAAAATAGCAGCCAAATAACACAGCAGCAGCCACAATCCAAATTACAGGCAAACCGAGGGCGATCGCAATTCTTTCTTTAACACCTCGGTTGCACAGAACCGAAGTAGTCAGCGGGCCAATTCCCAACAGTAACAAAATTTCTAGCTGTACCGGCAGCCGCCGCAGATCGCGCTGATTGAGCAAATTGTCAATCAACGCTGCATATAAATAAACCCCAGCAGTAGTTTTGTTGAGTGGTGTAGATATCTGGTCAACGCCCGTAGCGACTACGCCGACTAAGACTAATTTATCAGCTAAAGCGTTTTCCGGAATTCTACCTTCTACAACATCAACAAAAGCATAGGTGCGTAGATTTTCTATTTTCCCGGGCCAGTTAACCCAGATTTTTTGTTCCTGCATATTTGCTGGCTGCGGCAGCAATACAGGATTTTGCGGGTTAGCAGCATTGTACCTCTGAGTCATTGCTAAACCGAAGTTAGGAATGGAGCGCAGAAACATTTTTGAATCGCGGCTAATGCCGTCGCTGTTGGGTTCGTGGATGATGTGTCCGACACCTGCGGCGGCTGCTTTTAAAGATGCTACGGGTTGTTCTTTGGTGGTTCTAGCGAGTACAACTTTGCCGTTGGCGGCGATCGCAGCGGCTAACATTTCATCTTTGGGACTCGGATCGACGAAAAGAATGTCGAAACCAACTGCTGTGGGGGGAGATTTTTTCAGGGCCCCCAGCAGTTCGGCGTAGCGATTGCGCGGCCAAGGAAATTTACCGTATTCCTGCAAGCTGTGGGGTTCGATCGCAATTACGGCAATTCTGTCATCCCACCCCGGATTTGGCAAAATTCCCGATTCTCGAATTTGAAATAGGGTTTTGTATCCCAAATATTCAAGGGGTTTCCACATTCCCAATTGCAGCATGGCTACAGACATTATACCTACTACAGCGCCTGTCATCCAGGGAGGATTTGTGATGATATATTGCCGGATGCCGATCAGTTGATGTTGTTTGAGATGCTCGATCGATTCTTTGAACTTCATGCAATTAATTTGACGCAATAATTGACATTAGAGTCCGAACTCCTAGATAGGGGTTGTTTAGGGAACTGCGAGGCTGTAATGCCTTTCTGTGATTGACGGGCCTCGGACTACGATGTTGAGGCGGCGGCTTGCAGGTAAAATCCCTTGGATGTTGAAGTTGCCCTGTCGATCGATCTTAATGGTTTCGTTGTTGACATAAATTATGTCGATCGGGTTAATTTGACCGCTGAGGCGATACATATCGCCGCTGAGTCTGAACACGCTGCGGACTTTGAGTTGAGCTAGGCGAGGGCTCGCTGATGGCGCTGCGGGCGGGGTTTGAGAGAAAATTGTCGTGGAGTTGCCGCCGTTGACAACTACTTCCGAGTCATTGTTGCCAGATACTCCGACTGCACCTTCAATGGTTTCGACTGCGGTTTTGCCGTCGCCCACGCTGACGCCAAAGGAGGTGCCGCGGACTCCGGCAACGCCTTCTGGGGTTTCAACCCTGACTGGGGCGGTTTTGGCAGATTTTTTTTGTTGGGCAATTTGACTGGAGTTGCCGAGTCCGCTGAAGGTATTGAGGGCGGCTATTTGGTTGGGCGGGATAATTGTTGAGGTGTTGGCTGCGGCTGTTGGCGCAGCAGTTTTGCCGATCGACAATCTGACTCGCCCCCGGCTAACAAAAATGGCTGTGTCTTTTTCGCCTCCACTGCTTGACAAATCGGATATTCTGACTGCGGTTTTTTCGGCAACTTCCACGATGCCGGTGTTGTTGTCGATCGCTAAACGGGCTGTGGAATTCGGGCCGGTGATGATTTCGTCTCCGGGGGCCAGAAGCCGATCGCCCACGACCGCTGGCCGCCCTTTGAAGGTGACTGTACCGCGAATTTCTTGGATTTTGAGCGATCGCACGAAAGCTGTTCCCTGAGCGTTTATCGTTTTGGTTGGGGATGGATTCGCCGCGGCTGTTTGCGGATTTTTGGGATAATTTGAGCCGGTTGGCAGTGCTGGGGGTCGATCGGCCGAGACAATTTTAGTAGTGTTTGACGGCTGTTTGGGGGATGGAGGGAGCGGACTGGCGATCGTAGAGCGACCGAGCGGCAGACAGGCCAGCACAGCTAAGGACAAGCTGAGGAGGGGAATTTTGGTCGATCGCCAGCACGTAAAAATTTTATTCATAATTTCTATTTTGTCATGTTGAAGTTCCTAGACTTCATTTCCTTTATTAGACTCCCTAAATCCGGCAATCGTTCCATTTTTTCTGCCATTAAACAGCCGCCAAAATAAACTTTGTCAGCGTCAAATATTAGCATTAAATTTTATTTTTTTCTCAAACTTTAGTAAGCTGTTACAACGTGGCATTTTCCTAAAATCTGATGTGCGCCCAATTTGGCCGACCAGAGTCAAAGTCTTTCGCAGCATGAGCTTTAGCAGATGTCAAGGTTCCAGAGCGAGTATTTATATATAGCAAACATACAATTTATTACTGCTTGTGAATGCCTTTTGCCTTCTGCCGGAAGGATGACTAATTGCGGAGAAATCCTGTAGTTGTGGCAGTTAATAAAAAGATTGGCTTCGCAAAGCGATAAAAAATAATTATCGGAGCGATGCGGCGGGCTCAGGGAGTGGAGCTTGCCCTGTGGAACCCTAGCTCGGCTGCCTTGTCGCGACAAGGCAGCGTAGATCGAGCAACTCCGACTAGAATACCGTCTTTTAGGGAAAGTCGATCGAAATTTCGAGGGAAAATCATCGCGAGCGATCGCCCGTGCTGGCGTTGCTGTTCGATCGAGACCGCCAAACTGTAAAATGAACGCTTGTATATAAGTTATGTAGAGCAGGAGAAAAATTTCAGTGGCAATAGAAGTAGGTCAGAGAGTTAAGGTGCGCCGTCTCAGAGATCGGATACCTGCAAATATGGTGGGCAAGATAAAGGAGAATCCCGTAGGCACTGTTGACGGATTCAGAATGGTTGACGGCAGCGGAGTAGGCGTGGTTGTCAAGTTTGACGTTGGTTTTGCGACTTGGTTCTTTGAAGATGAGCTAGAAGCCGTTTAGTAGAAGGAAGTTCGGCAGCGGATTTTGTAGCGGATGTAACGGATGTAACGGATGGAGGTTCGGCCTTACTCGCAATGTACGGGATGTAACGGATGTAACGGATAGAGGTTCGGCAGCCGATTGTGTAACGGATGTAACGGATGGAGGTTCGGCCTTACTCGCAATGTGCGGGATGTAACGGATGGAGGCTGAGGTTTGAGGTTCGAGGGAATAAGGAAGATTTTTTCAATTCTCCAGTTCTCCCGTTCTTCCGTTCTTCCCTTCTTCCGTTCTCCTCTCTCCCCATCTCCCTCTCTCCCTCTCTCCCTCTCTCCCCCTCTCTCCCCCTCTCTCTCCCCATCTCCCCCTCTCTCTCCCCATCTCCCCATCTCCCCATCTCCCCCTCTCCTTTTCTCCCGTTCTCCCGTTCTTCCGTTCTTCCACTCCCCCAATCTCGATGGCCGTTGCGCTTAAATGTTAAGTAGTAAGCTTTTGGCACTGAGAACAGAAAATGGCTTTGATTTTGACATTTTTGGGCAAAGGCGGCACTGGCCGCAGCACGATCGCGATCGCAACAGCTAAAAAATATGCGGCTCAAGGCAAGCGAGTTCTGCTACTCGGTCAAGATCCGGGGCCTGCATTAGGTATTCTGCTAGGAGTTCCCCTGACTCCCGCACCACAGGAAATCGCCCCCAACCTGAAAGCAGTACAGGTGCAAAGCGCGCCGCTGCTAGAACGCAGGTGGGACGAAATTAAACAATTAGAAGCTCAATATGTTCGCACACCGTTTTTCAAGCAGATTTACGGGCAAGAATTGGGAGTGTTACCGGGGATGGACAGCGCGCTGGCGTTGAACGAAATTCGGGAATATGACGACAGCAAACAATACGATGTAATTGTGTATGACGGCAGCGGCGGCATGGATACGCTGCGGATGCTGGGAATGCCGGAAATTTTGAGCTGGTATATCCGCCGCTTCCGCCAAGCTTTGGTAGATTCGGATTTGGGCAAAGCTTTGTCGCCTTTTATTCAACCGGTTGTCAGTACCGTGTTGACTGTGGATATGTCGGGAGACAATGCTTTTCAATCTACGAAGCAAGTCGATAATCTGTTGGATAAGGGTAAGGAAGCGCTGGCAGATCCGAAGCGCACGGCGGCTTATTTGGTGACGACTGGTGATGCAAGTGCGATCGGCACAGCCCGCTATCTTTGGGGAAGTTCTCAACAAGTTGGTTTGACTGTGGGCGGTGTAATTGTCAATCAAGCAGCGGTTACAGAAACTGTTGCTGCTGATTTTGAGCCTTTGACGGCAGTTTCGGTGCCGGCGCACAGCGATAATAATTGGCAGCCGCTAATTGATGCTTTGCCAGATTTTTCGGAGGCAACAAAAGCTCCTAAACCGATTAACATCAACACTGCACAGCGTTTAGTTAGTTTGTTTTTGCCTGGGTTTGACAAGAAAGAAATTAAATTGATTCAATCCGGGCCGGAAGTGACGATCGAAGCTGGCGATCAGCGGCGCAATATTTTGCTACCTCCGGCGCTGACTGGTAAGTCTGTTACTGGTGCTAAGTTCCAAAACGGTTACTTGATTGTTTCTTTTTAACAGTTAAGTTGTAGGGGATTTAGGGTGATTTTGGGAACGGGCTCTCCGGCCCGTTCCACAATACTTTTATGATGATTGTTTATAATTTTAGACAGGATTGCATTCATTCGCTCTCACTCAATTCTTGAAATCATCTGCGTTTATCTGTGTTGCATCTGCTTGGCATTTGCGGTCGAGCGCTCAAAGATTTATACAATAAGTCTTTTAAGAAGATGAATCCGCCCTGACAAATTTGGGGAAAATGCGATCGCCCGCCGTGCGTCTAGAATAAAATAAAGTCATCAGCCAATTTGGGGAAACAGCAATGGTTACACAACTGCAATCTCCCGACAAATCAAATATCATCTACCCCGATGACAACGGCGAACCAATGTCAGACAATACGGAGCAATTTAGATTGATCGTCTGGATTAAGGAAAACTTAGAACTGTTATTTGCTAGCGTTGCGAATGTTTTCGTAGCCGGAAACTTGCTGTGGTATCCAGTGGAAGGAAATAACAAAATTTCTCAAGCACCGGATGCAATGGTAGTTTTCGGTAGACCAAAAGGTTATCGAGGTTCTTACCAACAGTGGCTTGAAGAAAATATTGTACCGCAAGTGGTGTTTGAAATTTTGTCGCCGGGAAATCGCTTCACTTCGATAATTCAAAAATTTAAATTTTACGAACGCTACGGTGTGGAAGAACATTATTTATACGATCCACAAAATGTAGACCTGTCGGGATGGCGGCGTGTGGATGAACAATTAGAGGCGATCGAACAAATGGACGGCTGGACAAGTCCCAGACTCGGCGTGCGGTTTGGATTGTCTGAGGAATCAGGACTCCAAATGTTCGGGCCTTCAGGAGAGCCGTTTGTGAGTTTTGTGGAACTCGCTCAACTGCGAGAGCAAGCAGAAACGCGGGCACAGCAAGCAGAATCACGGATTCAGCAGGTACAGGAACAGATTCAGCAAGCAGAAAGTTTGCTGGAGCAAGAACGATCGCGATCGCAAGCTTTAGAAGCTCAACTCCGAGCAAAGGGAATTGACCCCAATCAATTGTAATTGCAACTCGTGCCAAAACCCGGTTTCTTGAACAGTCTTGGAATCAAGACCAAAGAAACCGGGTTTTTACCGGGATTAAAGGTTAAAATCCAGTTTTTTCGTAAAAAACCAGGTTTCTAACCTCCCCTGCTAACTAACTTTTACCGTTACCATTACCATTGCCGCCAGTCGCGAGCAAAACCCGTTTAGCCAAAGGTTCCGGTACTTCTTGCAAACGATCGAACTCCCAGTTAAAAAATCCGACACCCATCGTCTGCGATCGCAATTCTACGATCAAATTCTGCATTTCGGCGATCGGCAAATAAGCCGAAACAGCATCCCATCCCTTCCAGTCTTTTTTACCCTCGTAGCCGAGAATTTGGCCGCGGTGTCCGCTGATTAACTGCAACACCTTTGATGTACACTCGTTGGGAGCGCAAATTTCAACTTTGGCGATCGGCTCCAGCAATGTTGATTCGCATTTCGCCATTCCTTCCTGCATCGCCAAGCGCGCCGCCTGCTTAAAAGCTTGTTCCGAACTGTCAACAGTATGGTAGGAACCGTTAGTCAGAGTCACCGATACATCTACCACCGGAAAACCCAGCGGGCCGCGATCCAAATACTCGCGCACTCCCACTTCAACGCCGGGAATATACTGTTTTGGAACGACTCCGCCGACTATTTTGTCGCTGAAATTGAAACCTTCTCCGCGAGGCTGAGGTGCGATGTCGAGGTACACGTCGCCAAACTGTCCGTGTCCGCCACTTTGGTGTTTGTAGCGCCCGTGAATGGATGATGCGGGTTTGCGGATGGTTTCTTTGTAGGGTACTTGCGGTAAGTGAGTTACCATCGGTAAGTTATACTTGCGGCGCAATCGGTCTAAAGCTACTTTGAGGTGGATTTCGCCTTGACCCCAAAGTATAATTTCGTGGGTGTCGCCGTGCTGTTCCCACACTAAAGATGGGTCTTCTTCGAGCAATTTTGCGAGGGCACCGCTCATTTTTACTTCATCGTTGCGCTTTTCTGGGACGATCGCCAGTGCGTAGACAGGCGAGATGATTTCAGCTTTTGGCAAAAATTCATCACAACCCAGCGTATCGCCTGTTTTCAAGCCTTCCAGCCTCCCCACAGCCACAATTTCCCCAGCGCTGACGGACTGCAAACTTTGCGTTTGGTTGCCGGTCAAGCGGTACAAACCGTTAACTCGAACCCCGTTCAAAACTGCTCCATCTGCGATCGTCCCGCGCCACATTCTCACTAACGATAATTTACCTCCTTGAGGCGTGTAAAAAGTTTTGAGGATTTGAGCGAGAACCTTGTTTTCACTTTGTATAAAACCGCGCCGCTCTGCTGTCGTTTCCGGTGTCGGCGCTTCTTTGAGTAAAGCTTCCAACAGAGGCCGCACTCCGAAATCTTGTTCGGCGATACCGATGAATACGGGCACTATTAAATCAGCGCCTAATTCCATCTTGAAATCGCGGGTAATTTCTTCAGCGTCGGGATTGATTTCTTCGAGCAATTCTTCGAGTAAACGATCGTCAAAATTGGCCAATTCTTCGAGCATTTCCTGTCGCGCGGCGCTTTCTTGTGCTTTGAGGTGTTCGGGAAGCGGGACGGGATCTGCGGGTGCGCCGGAGTGATAGTGGTAGGCTTGTTCGGTTACTAAGTCGATAAAACCGATGATTTGTTCGTTTTTGCCGATCGGGTATTGGTGAGGTACAATTGGTCTGCTGGAAACTGATTTGAGGGCGTTGAGAACGTCGCTGAAGTTGCTAGCGCAAGTGGTTTCGTCGGTGCAAGCGCGATCGATCTTGTTGATGAAAACTAGGTGCGGAATTTCCCAATCGTCGAGGAATTTGAACAGCGGGGCGAGGGTTAAAGTGCGATCGGCAACTGGTTCGCAAACAATCACGGCTGCATCGACACCGATAAGTGCATTGTAAGTTTCTTGAGCAAATTCGATCGAGCCGGGACAGTCAAGAAATGTGAAGCGAACGTTTTCGTATTCTGCGGTGGCGCTGTTGACTTCTACGCTCATTTTGCGATCGCGCGCTTCCGGCGAACTGTCACCTACCGTGTTACCATCTTTAGCATTACCTTTGCGAGTAATCGCCCCTGTGACTGACAGCAAACTTTCCAGCAGTGCGGTTTTACCGCTTAAATAAGGGCCAACAATTGCAACGTTCCGCGCGGCCCCAAGGACTTTTTGGTTCATAATTGCCTCCTACACAAAGTGAAGGGGAAGGGGAAGGAGAAGATGATTGTTCAGGAAAAAAACTTGTGTTTGCCGGTTTCTCCGATCTCTTCCCTTGTGAATCTGAAAACTTTTATTTTGCGATGTTCTTAGTTTAAGCTTAAATTGCGATCGCAAATCGTTAATTCCTATGAACTATTAAGTAGTTTTGTAAATTACTTTGAGTCGCGGGTAGCCAGAAACCGGGTTTTTTCCACAATATCTCGGTATCACCAACAGACTCGGAAAAAAACCCGGTTTCTTTCCCCTCACGAGTAGCCAGAAAGCTAGCCAGAAACCGGGTTTTTTCCACAATATCTCGGTATCACCAACAGACTCGGTAAAAAACCCGGTTTCTTCGTCTCACGAGTAGCCAGAAACAGACTCACGGGTAGCCAGAAACCGGGTTTTTTCCACAATATCTCGGTATCACCAACAGACTCGGTAAAAAACCCGGTTTCTTAGACTCACGGGTAGCCAGAAAGGTAGCCAGAAACCGGTTTTGTCGTCAGAAGGTGGACGAAAGAGAATACTCTTATCAACAAAAGAGAGACCTTGAACACTCTTGTCCCCCCCCTTAAGAAGGGGGGCGCCGGGGGGATCTGGCCTTAATCGCCAAACAACAGTCTATGAGTACATTTTCTTTCAACTCACGAGTAGCCAAAAACCGGGTTTTTCACCACAATACTTCGACATCACCAACAGACTAGGTAAAAAACCCGGTTTCTTTGACTCAGGGGTAGCCAGAAACCGGGTTTTTTACAACCATACTTCGGTATCACCAACAGACTAGGTAAAAAACCCGGTTTCTTTGAGTCCTAATGCGTCCTGAACAGCAAAAACTCTGCTACAATCACCAACAATACATCGCCCACCCAGCCAATTAACGATCCGAAAAAACCGGGTTTTTTACCTAATATGTGGGCGACAATAAAATATTTTCGTCCATCAAGCCCGGTTTCTGGCCACCCGTGCGTAAGTCTTATCAGCATGACACACAGGCTTTGCACAATAGCCCCCATATTTGCTAAAATATTAACAAGTAAAGCACTCCCAACCAACTATTATGACTGCTATTCAAGAGCAAGCCATTAAAACCTCACCCTTTGACGATTTAATCGCTGATTTCAATAAAATCCGAAGTCTCTACAGGGTAGATGAACCTCTAGAAGCTTTTAAGTTAATTATTGAGCAGGAAGTAATGCTAAGTGTGATTTTAGAAGCTCATTCTCACGTTAGAGAACTATTTCCTAGCGAAAGATTGGCCTTGGAAGTGAAAACCGATCCAGAAATTGCCAATTGGCGATCGCTCTGGATTACCATTTACACTAAACTAGAAGTCGATGAAGCTTTGGAAAAATTAACAATTCTTGATGATACTTGGTGGCTGGAAAAGATAACTGCTGTTGCCAACAGTAAATTGCATATTAGTTTGGGATTCGAGTCAAATGAGATTTGATTGGTCTGATTATTTAAATTTAGCCCAAGAATTGGCAGCAATCTCTGGCGATTCAGACAATAATGAGGCAAAATTGCGATCGGCAGTAAGTAGGGCATACTATGCTGTATTCTGCCTAGCTAGAAATTATTTGCGCGATGTTGAAAAAGATTATAGACTTTCTCGAATAAATTCTGATATTAACGAACATCAATATGTGGCTGAAGAATTCATTTTTCATAAATCAAAAGCTAAAAAAATGATAAAAATAGGGGAGAATTTAAGCAGATTAAGGGAGTTTAGGAATAAGGCAGATTATGCGGATACGGTATTTACATTGTCAAGCGATGTGAAAATTGCTTTGAAAATGGCTCAAAATATTATGACATCTCTGAGTGAATTAAATCGAGAAACTGAGTGATAACAGTAGGGGCGGGTTCACCCACCTTATATGAAACCCACAAATAATCTCATAAACCCGCCCCATCCCCGCGATTATTTACATCAACATTTTACAAATAAATTCATGGTACATTTTTATTGTTGGTGGGGGAGGGCGGGTTTATGAAATTGTTGATTTTTATCGTAAATTGTTGGTGAACCCGCCCCTACAAATTCGTCTGGTAATGAGTAATCTAATTAATTTCTCAGCAGCCGCAAACCGCTCAATGTTACCAAAACTGTAGACCCTTCATGACCGATGACGCCGATCGGCATTGTGATATTTCCGAGAAAATTAGCAGCCAACAACAGTATAATGCAACTGAGTGCAAAAACAATGTTTTGCTTCACAACATTTTGAGCGCGGCGGCCCAAACTAATTGCTTTAGCTAATTGTTCTAACTTATCTGCCATTAATACGATATCAGCAGTTTCTAAAGCAACATCGCTGCCGGAAATACCCATCGCAATTCCCACAGAAGCTTGGGCGAGGGCGGGGGCGTCGTTGATGCCGTCTCCTACCATTGCGACGGTTTGATACTGGGTTTGCAGCTTTTTAATTAGGTGCACTTTGTCTTCTGGCAAAAGTTCGGCGTACACTTCATTGATGTCTAATTGTTGGGCGATATATTCAGCGGTTTGCTCGTTGTCGCCTGTCAGCATAATTATATGTTCTACGCCTAATTTTTGCAAGCGTTTTATTGTGGCTGCTGCTTCGGGGCGCACGGTATCTGCTACTGCAATGATGCCTAAAAGTTCATCGCCCTTTGCCACCCAAACAACTGTTTTTCCTTCGGCTTGCAACTGATGGCTGACTTCTGTCAATTCAGCAGTTGCTGCGACAAAACCGGCTTTACCAATGGTAATGGTTTGATTGTTGACTTTGCCGACAATTCCTTGACCGATTTTTGCTTGTACGCCGATCGCACTTGACAATTGTAACTGTTGCTGCTGGGCAAATTGGACAATTGCTTGGGCGATCGCGTGTTCGGAATGAGCTTCGAGAGCCGCAGCCAATTGCAGAACTTCCGTTTCAGTATATCCGGTAGCTGGTACAATTTGGATAACTTGCGGTTTTCCCGTGGTGAGAGTTCCGGTTTTGTCAAAGGCGATCGCCCGAACTTTACCTATTATCTCTAATTGCGCGCCACTTTTAAACAAAATCCCCTGTCTCGCCCCGTTAGCAATTCCCGAAAGCAGCGCCGGCATAATCGAAGCCATCAGCGCGCAGGGAGATGCGACTACTAGGAAAATCAGCGCCCGATAAATAGTATCTTCCCAATTCCAGCCCAAAATAAAGGGCGGCAAAATTGCCAGCAGCAAGCCTAAACCGACAATTAATTTAGCATAACCGCGCTCGAACTTTTCCACAAACTGTTGAGAAGGCGGCGCTTCTGTTTGCGCTTGTTGCACCAGCCGAATCACTCGCTGAATCAAACTGCTTTCTGGGGTTTTGTGAACTTCCAATTGCAGCGCGCCCGCACCGTTAATCGTGCCTGCATAGACTTCATCGCCCCTGGTTTTTTCGACGGGCATCGATTCGCCGGTAATCGAGGCTTGATTGAGAGCGCTGTAGCCTTCGATAATTATCGCATCTGTGGGGATGATTTCTCCGGGCTTGACTAAAATGCGATCGCCAATTTCCAATTTGTCGATCGCAACGAACCGTTCCCCACCGTACATTAGCACCCGCGCAGTATCCGCAGTCAAGCTCATCAAACTGCGAATACTCCGTTCAGTCCGCTGCATAGCATAACCTTCCAGGGCGCCGCTAATTGCAAAGATTAAAATCAGCACCGCACCGTCAACAATTAAATGATATTCTTGCCGCCACAGCCCCAAACCTGCCGCGCCCAAAGCAGCAACAATCATCAACAAATCTACATCTAATTCATGTTCTTGAAAAAGCGTAGTCAAGCCTTCGCGGGTGCTGGAATAGCCGCCGATAACGTAAGCAGCGGGCAATATTAACACGGCTAAGCCCAGCCAACCGAGTTGTAGGGCGATCGAACCCAAAATTACTAGAATTCCGCACAGGGCGGCAGTTAAAGCATCGGGGTGCTCTTGGGCGAGGCGCGACAGGCGCGAGATGGGGAGAGAATTGGGAGTCATTGGAGAGAATTGATTTGGTAGAATGACTCCTGCATCGTAAACCTTGACATTAATGTCAATGTCAAGCTTTTTGCCTGAATTCCCTCCGGGTAGTCCAAGGGCACGGCGCCGTGTCCTGCATTTGATAGAATTGAAAAGCGATCTCGACTTCCTGGTAAAGTCGAGATCACTTTAAACAAACTCTACCCTGGTCTCTGTCCCAATCTGGTCATAAATTCATCAGCCGATAACTGAGGCAATTGTTCCAACAACAATGTCAATTCTGCGGCTGGTAAAGCCAACAAATTAGCAACCAGTGCAGGCAAACTATCGCCAAATTCATTAAACCGCACTGCCAAGACATTTTCTGCTAACAATCTCACCGCTTCTTGCCTGCCTCCTTCATCGACCGCGAGCATAGATATTCCGAGTAAAATCATCGTAAACTCGGCAGCAGGTATCATGGATGCTGGAGTGAGAAACGCTATCATCAGCGAGTCTAACTCTCCAAATCTCACGCGCAGAAAATTCTCTAAAATTAACCGCTGTTGTTCTTGTCTTCCTCGCTCTAATCCTTGTTGAACCCCTTGTTCTATACCTTCTTGAACTCCTTGTTCTTGTGCCGCTTGTAACTGTTCTTGAAAAAGAGGTGCGATAGTCATAATTAACTCCCGGTCTTCTGTTTCTATTGGCTGTTCTAAATCTGCTACTAAGTTTGATTGCAGTCGATACAGCAATTCTAACGCATTAGTTCGCAGGGGGTTGTCTGTCGCCAAGGCGCTCAACTCGGCAACGGCTCTTTCCTGCACCTTTCCTTTGCCCAAAATCCTCAGCCACAAGGTTTCGGGAGTTTTTGGCAACTGATGGATGACCACAATTGCCGATCGCATAGATTCCCCCAAAAAATAGATTCCCGGCATCCAATTGGGCTCGTCAGGTTCGGCGCGAAACCCGTTTAACAGCAATTCTGACGCTGTGGGAGTGAGAATCCACAATTTCGGAAAATCATTTTCGTTCAGTCGGATATTGTCTCTTCTGGCTTCTCGTTCTAATTCGCTCTGAATATCAAACAATTTGCTGATGCAACCGACAACTTCCCTGATAGTTACCGGGTTGCGGAACGGTTCAAAAATTGCCGTCGAAGTTGCTAGTTTTCCCAACACTCCCAAGCTTTCGATGTATTCTGGGACTGTGGCATTCTGACTAAAGTAAACATCGATTTCGCGGACTTCGGAAGTGACATCGCGACCGATATCGACTGCTCCTACTGGAGACAGCATTTCTTCTAGGTATTCTTTGGCAAAGCGATCGTGAATTAATCGAGTCATTGGATTTTAGATTTTAGATTTTGGATTTTAGATTTTATATTTGAGCTTGATACAGAAGTTAATTTTATCATGCTTTCAAGCAATATTTTGGACAGTTTTAGGGATTGTCTAGGCGAGAAACCCGGTTTATACAATTTTTTGCGTTTGGTAACGATAATTTTAGGAAAAAACCGGGTTTCTGAGAGTTTCTGTCCGAAGAGAGGCACGAATCAATCGCAAAGACTTAGATTGCTTCGTGCCTCTCTTCGGACACTTATAGACGTTCATTATTTTCAATAATTAAAGGTTATTATATAAAAGTTAATTAGCCGAGTCCAGTGCCGGACACGGCAATGCCGTTTCCCTACCGATATCGGGTACAATTTAGAAGATTTAACCCGAGTTTTTAGAATTGGTATTATGCAGCAACAATACCTGACAATCAAACAACTTACTGAAGCGGTAAAAGGCACAATTACGCCTCGGATGGTGCGGCACTATCACGCTTTGGGGCTGCTATCTCCGGCCGTGCGATCGACCTCTAACTACAGACTGTACACCCGCAGCGACGTGCAAAGACTCCAAAAAATTGTCGCACTCAAGCAACAAGGCTTTCAACTGTCTCACATCCGCAAACTCTTAGAAACAGACGCGGATGCTTCCCCAGACGCGCTGATGGCGACTCTCCAGCAGCAATATCTGTCGGTAATTCAGCAGATTGTGCGCCTCCGAGAAACGGCATCAGCCCTCGAAGGATTGCTGGGGCGGGATCTTTCCTGTCAAGCGGTGCAAGGAGTCGCACTGGCGCAATTGAGGCTGTTGGAGGCGGAAACTGAGGGGGGTTTGGGAGGGTTGGAACAACTTTGGGATGCTTGGGATGCGGGGGCGCACACTCACCCGGAGGCGTTTGGGGAGTCGTTGCAGCATTTGTTGCCGGATTTGGGCGATCGCTCGGAAATTGAGGTAGACTTGCTGTCAAAACTAATGTTAGCATCCGGTGATTGTTCGCTGCTGCCGTTTGTGAAGTTGAGCTCCACGGCGATTCAATCGGCGCGCGAAGCTTTAAAAAATCGGTGTCAAATTGTAGCTGACGTGCCTCCTGTTTGTGCTGCTTTGGATAACACAAGATTGGCGCATTTAGGAACAAGTATTACAACTTTAATAGACGAGCCGCACATCAATGCTGCGGCGGAAGCTGAACAGGAATTTTGGCAGCAGCGCGAGTGGTTTGAAAAGTTGTTGAAACTGGAAAAAGGATGTATATTAGTGATAGGATATGCGCCGTCTGTGCTGATGGCGGTTTGCGAGGCGATCGAGAACGGGCAACTGCAACCGGCTTTGGCGATCGGAATGCCGATCGGCTTCAGTCATTCTCCGGTGGCGAAACGTCGGTTAGTGCGATCGGGAATTCCTTATATTACGACGGTGGGGACTTTTGGCGGCGGGTTGTTGGCGGCGGTGGCTTTGAATGCTTTGGTTGAGTCTTTGATTGAAAAGCCGAATTGTCACTGTCATCTCAAGTGAAAAGATGCAATTATCTCAAATTCCGCAAGCTTCAGCGCGATCTTTTGCGATCGCCCCCAAAGCACACAGCGTTGCTTTCTGTGCCTCGGTTATGCCTGTAACTCCCGCAATATTCATGCCTTCGTAGGGGCGATCGCCCATCAGGGTTTTCAAACACTCACCCGTATTCACATCCCACAGCTTAATCGTCTCATCCGCACTGCAACTGGCAAGGATTTGCCCATCTGGACTCCACGTTACTCCCCGTACCCAACTAACGTGCTGCCCCAGAGTTTTCAAACAATTTCCAGTGCGAACATCCCACAGCTTCACAGTTTCGTCTTGAGAGCCGCTGGCAAGAGTTTGCCCGTCGGGACTCCAGGCCACCGACCAAACCCAATTCGTATGCTCCTCCAAGATGTGGAGACATTGCCAGGTGCGAGTATCCCACAGCCTCACTGTTTTATCGCTGCTGCTGCTAGCGAGGATTTGACCGTCGGGACTCCATGCTACGCCACCCACCCAGCTAGCGTGTCCCTCCAAGATGTTCGCACATTCCCACGTACCGACATCCCACAGCCCGATCCTGTGATCCGCGCTGCCAGTAGCAAGAATTTGCCCGTCCGGACTCCATGCCGCCGACCAAACCCAATTAACTCCATCTTCCAAGGTTTTGAGACACTCGATCGTACGCGCATCCCAAATTTTCACAGTTTCGTCTTGAGAACCAGTAGCAAACATTTGCCCGGACGGGCTCCACGTTACCGCCCAAACCCAAGCCCCATGAGCTTGCCAGTTTTTGAGACACAGCCCGGTGCGAGTGTCTCCCAAGCTCACTGTTCCGTCACTTCCGCCACTGGCAAGGATTTGCCCGTCAGGGTTCCAGGCCAGTGCACCGATCAAACCCTGATGTTCTCGCATGATTTTGCTGCACGCACCCGTGCTAACATCCCACAGCCTGACGGCCGGCTCGGCACTCCCGCTGGCAAGGGTTTGCCCGTTGGGACTCCAGGCCACCGACCAAATCGGATTCGAGTAGCCTACGAAAGTTTTGAGGCATTCACCCGTATCCGAGTTCCACAGTTTCACCGTTTGATCGTCACCGCCAGTGGCAAGGATTTGTCCGTCGGGATGCCAACCCACAGCCCATAGCTGACCCGTATGCCCGCGCAAAGTTTTCAGGCATTGGCCGGTGCGGGCATCCCACAGTTTGACGGTTTGGTCGCTACTGGCGGTGACCAGGGTTTGCGCAACACGGCTCCATACCACTGAATTGATACGGCTGGCGTGACCCTGCAAGGTGTTGAGACATTCACCCGTGTCGGTATCCCACAGTTTTGCAGTTTGGTCGTAACCGGTAGTGGCCAGAGTTTGCCCGTCCTGGCTGTAGCTGACTGAATAGACCAAATTTGTATGTCCCTCCAAGGTTTTGAGACATTCACCTGTCCGGGCATTCCACAGTTTCGCGGTTTGGTCGCCGCTGCCGCTGACTAAGGTTTGTCCGTCCGGACTCCATGCCACCGCCCACACCCAATCCGTATGTCCCTGCAAGGTGTTGAGACATTCACCCGTGCGGGGTTCCCACAGTTTGATGGTTTGGTCGCCGCTGCCGCTGGCTAGGGTTTGTCCGTCGGGACTCCAGGCCACGGAACAGACCAAATTGTGATGACCTTGCAAGGTGTTGAGACACTTCCCCGTGCGGGTATCCCAGAGCCTCACCGTTTGGTCAAAAGAACTGCTGGCGAGGGTGAGTCCGTCTGGGCTAAAGTGAACGGCTCTCACCCAACTCGTGTGTCCTCTACAGAGCCAGAGAGGTTGACCGTCGGCTTGCCAAAAACACACCTCGCCGTTGGCATCTCCGGTTGCCAGCAGCTCTCCATTCGGGCTAAAGTCTAGCGACAAGATGGCAGCGCAGGTTTGAGTAAAAACCGACTGAACTAGATTCGCGCGGGCAAAATTGACGCGGTGCAAATTGACTTCTCGGAGATCGGCTTGGCGAATTGTGAGGCGAGAAAAGTCATAGCCGGTTAAATCAATTTTGAGATGACAGCAGAGGTTGATTAGGTTGCCGCAGCCGTAACCCGAATACTGCGCTTCTGAACTTCTGAGCATTGCTAGAATACTCATGAGCTGTTGTTCGATCGCACTTTTTGCCCCAAAGGTTTTCCCGAATTGGTCGGCAATCGGCTGTAAAATCAGCCGGACTTGAGTGTTGCGGACGTAATCTTTGACGGTGGTTTTGATTAGCGCATAACTTTGAAAAACCCGAAGAGACGGTTGATTTGAACTGACAATCTCTGCACTCACTTGCTCAATTAATTTGTCCGTCACGTACTCCATTACTACAGGTTGCTGCGTATATTTGCCGGACTGTTTCTCTAGCAGCGATCGCCAAGTCAACGACTCCAATGACTCCAGCAGATTTCCTCTAGAAGTCGGAGGTACAATGTCTTCGCTCAGTTCTGAAACCGCTGTCCATTCGCGGTTAATGGCCAACCAGTACATAATCGACTTTTCTAAGGGCGTTAAGCGATCGAACTGTTGGTCTAGCAGGCGGCGAATCCCGTTGAAAATAATGGTGTCTTCTTGGAGAAATTCTGCAATATTGCCGTCAAAGATGTCTTGAATCGAAGTCGCAACAATTTTCAGTGCTAAAGGACTGTTGCCGTAGCGATCGCCCAAAAGCTGCTTTTGTTCTGGCGTTCCTGTCAGTCTTTTGGCTTGAAAAATCGCTTGTGCAGCCTGCGGCGAACCTTGTAATTGGATCGATCGCACTTTTAAACCCATGCCCTCAGCAGCAGCCACCTCAGCGGGCTTTTCTCGACTCGTCAGCATTAAACAACTCTGATGAGAAGATTCGCCGGCAATCCGCAGCAAGTCGCCGTAATCTTCGTAGCCCGATCGAAATTGTCCGGCGCGATCGCCCGACTGCAAAATTGTTTCCATATTGTCCAAAATCACCAGACAGCGGTAGGTACGCAAATAATGCGCGAATCGGCTGAGATTCACCTGCGAGTCTTGATGATTCGACAAAAACGAAATTAAATCGGCGAGCAGAGTTTCTAAGGGCACAGCGTTGCGTAGACTTCGCCAAATGACGCACTCAAATTCGTTTTTTCCTTGCAATCTGGACGCGATCAAAACTTGGTTAGTTAACTTCACCGACAGTGCCGTTTTGCCAATGCCACCCATGCCCAAGATCGCAACTAACCGACAGTGATCGCCCACCACCCATTCAGTTAGCGTAGCCATTTCGGGCGATCGACCGTAAAACATCGAAACATCTACCACTTCCCCCCAATCTGCACGGAAAGTTGGTAGATTTTGAGGTGAAGTTGCAAGGGAGGCTCGATCGGCTGATTCTGCGGCTGCTGTGTCCTCGCTCTCTTGTTCCCGTACTCCCCTGTCTGGCTGGGGTTCTCGGGCCGCTCCTGCTGCGTCCTCGCTGCGCTGCTGGCGTTCTAAGACCGATCGAAAGTTAGTTTTACTGACAGATTCGCCAAAGGCTTTGCTGAGAAATTTCCAAAATTTCGGGCCGACATCCCGTTGCAGGTAGTTTTCCGAATACCCGTAGGTTTCGGCAATCTGCCCGTAGGTTTGGCTGTGCCAAGCCCCTTTGAAAATTGCCGTCTCTACATCCGTCAATTGGCGGCCAGTTGCACTACACACAACTCGATCGACCAATTCCAGGGCTCGATCTAAGTCCATAGTTGTTTATCAGAAAAATGGGTTGAAAACCCCGTCCTTTGAGGACGGCTTGACCGCTTACAGTTTAGCAGATACGATGTAAGCTGGCTTGAAAATTGCGTTTTTTGAAGCAAGAAAATTGCGTTTTTTAAAATGGAAAGAGCCTATCGGTACAGAGTCTATCCTACATCGGAACAAGAAACACTCTTGCGCCGGACATTAGGGTGCGTCCGATTGGTTTACAACAAAGCTCTAGCCGCCCGTACCGAGGCTTGGTATTCCAAGCAAGAACGCATAGACTACGCCCAAACGAGTTTAATGTTAACGGCTTGGAAAAAGGAACCCTCACTCGATTTCCTTTCCTGTGTCAGCAGCGTCCCCTTGCAACAGGGACTCAGACACTTACAACTGGCGTTCGTCAATTTCTGGTCAGGCACAGCAAAATACCCCAACTTCAAAAAGAAGCGTCACGGTGGCAGCGCCGAATTTACTAAATCGGCATTCCGGTGGAAAGACGGGCAACTATTTTTGGCTAAATGTACCGAGCCTTTGCCGATTAGATGGAGTCGTCCTCTGCCCCCCGGATGCGCGCCGTCCACCATAACCGTAAAGCTAGATGCTTCGGGTCGCTGGTTCGTTTCCCTGCTGGTAGATGACCCGACGACGGTAGAAGCGCTGCCAAAAACAGACAAAGCCGTAGGAATCGACTTGGGAATCGCCAGTTTAATAGCTACCAGCGATGGCGAAAAAGTAACCAACCCCAAGCACTTTAAAAAATTGCGCGAGAAGTTAAAGCGAGCGCAAAAAGCACTATCTAGGAAGAAAAAAGGAAGTAAAAATAGAGAAAAACAAAGGAGGCAAGTAGCAAAAATACACGCAAAGATAGCAGACGCCCGCAAAGATTTCTTGCACAAGCTAACAACTCAACTGGTGCGCGACAACCAAACAATCGCAGTTGAAAGTTTAGCTATTAAAAATCTGGTCAAAAATCCCAAGCTGGCACAAGCAATCGGTGACGCGAGTTGGGGTGAATTGACCCGACAGCTTAAATACAAATGCAAGTGGTACAACAGAGCGCTGGTCGAAATAGACCGTTGGTTTCCCAGTTCTAAAAGGTGCTCGAAGTGCGGGCATATTGTTGAAAAACTGCCTTTGAATGTCAGGGAATGGGAATGTCCCAATTGCGGTACTAACCACGATCGAGATTTAAATGCGGCACAAAACATTTTGGCGGCCCTTCTTGCCGTTACAGTCTGTGGAGCGAACGTCAGACCCGAGAGAGATAACTCTCAAAGGCAGTTGCGCAAAACTCGTAAGAGAAAGAAGCAGAAACCCGATTCGTGAGTGTCGGGAATCCTCGCCGTATAACGGCGAGGTGGATGTCAACCTAGGCTTTGCAATCTACTTTAGCTACAAACAGCGCCCAAACGGCACAAAGTAGCAGTTTGTGCCTCGGTTATTCCAGTCACTTCGGTAATATTCATGCCTTCGTAAGGTCGATCGCCCCGAAGGGTTTTCAAACACTCGCCCGCCTGCACATCCCACAGCTTAATTGTCTCATCCGAACTGCCGCTAGCCACAGAATCACCATCAGGACTGAATCGAACAGACCATACCCAACTGGTGTGTTCCTGTAGAGTTTTTAAGAGTTGTCCGGTGCAGACATCCCACAGCTTGACTGTTTGGTCGTAACTGCCGCTGGCAAGCATCAGATCGCGATCCAGTAGAGAGGCGGCGCATTTCTGGGATGGTTGCGCCCTGGGACTGAACGCGACAGACCACACCCCGTGAGAATGCCCCTCCAACGTCTTCAAGAGTTCTCCGGTGGAGACATCCCACAGCTTGATAGTGCGATCGTAACTACCGCTAGCAATCAACGTACCATCTGGACTGAAATCCACCGACCAGACTCCGCTAGTATGCCCCTGCAAAGTTCTCACGACTTGTCCGGTGCCGACATCCCACAGTTTCACCGAGGAGTCGTAGCTAGCACTGGCTAGCAGCGTGCCGTCGGGACTGAAGGCGACACACCGCACCCAATTGCTGTGTCCCTCCAGAGTTCTCACAATTGCTCCAGTGCGGACATTCCACAGCTTCACCGTCCGGTCTACACTGCCGCTGGCAAGCAGCGTGCCGTCGGGACTGAAGGCCACCGACCATACCCCGTTGGTATGCCCCTCCAAGGTCTTCCAGATGCTTCCAGACAGCCTATCTGCCCTGTATTCGTCGCTGCCCGACTCACAGCGATCGACATCCCACAGCTTGATAGTGCGATCGTCGCTGCTACTGGCAAGAAGTTTACCGTCGGGACTGAAATCGACACAGCGAACCCAACCCGTGTGTCCCGGCAAGGTGTACGCTCCTCGGCCGGTGCAAACATCCCACAATTTCACCGAGGAGTCGTCGCTGCCGCTGGCGAGAATAGTGCCGTCGGGACTAAATTTGATACACAATACCCAATTAGTATGTCCCTGCAAGGTTTTCAGGAGTTTTCCGCTTTGCCCGTTCCACAGCCTCACCGAGGAGTCGTAACTGCCGCTGGCAAGGATCGCACATTTCTGTGGCGATTCTCTTGGTTCGAGTTCCGCTGTTAACATGACGCCACCTGCCGCCCCAGCTATTCCCGGACTGAAGGCCACCGACCACACCCAATTAGTATGGCCGAGCAAGGTTTTCCAGAGTTTGCCAGTGTGTGCGTCCCACAGCTTCACTGTCTGGTCATCGCTGGCGCTGGCAAGCAGCGTACCGTCGGGGCTGAATTGAATAGACCGCACCCAATTGCTGTGTCCTTGTAGGGTGTTCCGAAGTTTTCCCCGGCATTCGCCTGGACTCCCTTCGATCTCATATGTTGCACCATTCTCAAGAACAGGCAAGATGCCTGTTCCACAAAGAGTGAGTTTTCTTGTGGGGAGTAGGGGTTGGGCATCCTGCCCGCCCGTAAAAGGCTGATTGCAAATGGTGTCTGAGCTCAGTTCGATCGAAGTTTCAGAACGCCAAACATCCCACAGCTTAACGGTTTGGTCGGCACTGCTGCTGGCAAGAGTCGCGCCGTCGGGGCTGAAGGCAACGCACAGTACCGGACTGGAATGCCCCTGCAAGGTGGTCAAAAGTTCTCCTGAAACCTCTGCTGCACCTGCACTCTCGGCGAATTCCCCCGATCGTATTTTGCTGGCATTCCACAGTTTCACGGTTTGGTCGTCGCTGCCACTTGCCAGAATAGTGCCGTCGGGACTGAATGCCACGGAGCGCACCCAACCCGCATGATCTGTTAAGGTTTTCACGAGTAGCCCGGTGCCTGTATCCCAAAGTTTCACGGTTTGGTCGGCACTGCCGCTGGCGAGAATAGTGCCGTCGGGACTGAATGCCACTGACAAGACTTGACCGATACGATCGTACAAAGTATTTAACAACATTCCAGTAGACACCTGCCACAGCTTGATGGTTTGGTCGCCGCTGCCGCTGGCGATCGTGCTGCTGTCTGGACTAAAGGCGATCGACCATACCCAGTTATTATGTCCTGATAAAGTTAACAACAGTTGACTGTCCGTGCATCGCCACAGCCGAATTCGACCGTCCACTTCTGCGGTAGCCAGGAGTTTGCCGTCTGTACTGAATGTGACGTAAGTAATCGCGCCGAAGGTTTGAGTGAAGACGGATTTAACCAAGTCAGCGCCGGCCAAATTGACGCGGTGCAAATTTACCTCTTGGAGATAAGCTTGGCGAATTGTGAGGCGAGAAAAGTCATAGCCGGTTAAATCAATTTTGAGGTGACAGCAGAGATTAATTAGGTTGCCGCAGGCGTAGCCAGAACACTGCGTTTCTGAACTTCTGAGCATTGCCAGAATACTGAGAATCTGTTGTTCGATCGCACCGACGGCGGCAAAATTTTGAGAAAATCGATCGGCAATCGGTTTGAGAATCAGCCGCACCTGACTTTGGCGCACGTAATCTTTGACTGTGGTTTTGACCGGCGCGTAATGGAGAAATTGTGCAAGTTCTCCGGTTTGCAATTCTGTTGCGAATTGTTCGATCAATCGTTCAGTCATGTATTCCATGACTACGGGCTGTTGCGTGTATTTACCCGAGCGTTTTTCCACGAGCGATCGCCAGTTCAAAGACTCTAGGGCCTCCATCACTTTTGCTTTAGAGACGGCAGGCACAATGTCGTCTAGCAATTGGGCGATCGTTGTTTCCTCCCGGTCGATCGCCAGCCAATACATGATAGTTTGCTCTAGGGGAGACAGGCGATCGAGATGTCTGTCCAACAGCCGGCGAATCCCGTTGAAAATAATCGTTTCTTGTTCTAAAAATTCTGCTATATCGCCGTCAAAAATATCTTGAATTGAAGTCGAAACAATCTTTAATGCTAGAGGGCTGTTACCGTAACAATTGCCCAAAAATTCCTTTTGTTCGGGCGTTCCTGTCAATCTTTTGGCTTGAAAAATCGCTTGTGCAGCCTGCGGCGAACCTTGTAATTGGAGCGATCGCACTTTTAAACCCATGCCCTCAGCAGCAGCCACCTCAGCCGGTTTCTCCCGACTGGTCAGCATTAAACAACTCTGATGAGAAGATTCGCCGGCAATCCGCAGCAAGTCGCCGTAATCTTCGTAGCCCGATCGAAATTGTCCGGCGCGATCGCCCGACTGCAAAATTGTTTCCATATTGTCCAAAATCACCAGACAGCGGTAGGTACGCAAATAATGCGCCAATCGGCTGAGATTGACCTGCGAGTCTTGATGATTCGACAAAAATGAAATTAAATCGGCGAGCAGAGTTTCTAAGGGCACAGCGTTGCGGAGACTTCGCCAAATTATGCACTCAAATTCGCTTTTTTCTTGCAATCTGGACGCGATCGAAATTTGGTTGGTTAACTTCACCGACAGCGCCGTTTTGCCAATGCCGCCCATGCCCAAAATCGCGACTAACCGACAGCGATCGCCCACCACCCATTCTGTTAGCGTCGCCAGTTCGTGCGCTCGACCGTAAAACATCGAAACATCCACCACTTCCCCCCAATCCGCGCGCAGTTTCGGCGGATTTTGGATATTAACTCCCTCTTCTTTTCCCTCCCTTGGCAAGGGAGAAACATGGGGAATGGGAGACAACGGAGGTAGATTTTGGGATAAATTTGCTCTCGTGGCTCGATCGGCCGATCCTGCGGCTTCTGTCCCCTTGCTCTCTTGTTCCCGTACTCCCCCGTCTTGCTGCGGTTCTCGGGCCGCTCCTGCTGCGTCCTCGCTGCGCTGCTGGCGTTCTATTGCCGATCGAAAGTTAGTTTTACTGACAGATTCGCCAAAGGCCTTGCTGAGAAATTTCCAAAATTTCGGGCCGACATCCCGTTGCAGGTAGTTTTCCGAATACCCATAGGTTTCGGCAATCTGTCCGTAGGTTTGGCTGTGCCAAGCCCCTTTGAAGATTGCCGTTTCTACATCCGTTAATTGGCGGCCGGTGGCAGTACACACAACTCGAGCGACCACGAACAGGGCTCGATCTAAGTCCATAGTGGTTTACCTAGGCTTTATTGAATACCTTACCTGACATTTCCATACTTTTTGGTATTCGAGAAATCTTTTTTGATAATTTCAGCCGAAATAGGGATGCGCGGGCGATCGTTCTGAGCCATCCCATTTCGCCCCAAGCCGTTGCAGGCCAAGCTATCGGGGCCCATCACTTCAAGTATCGGCTTGCCTGACCTGACTTTTGCAACTCAAGTCCATACTTTTACTGTACAGACACATCCAGAATCCCAATCTAATGTAGATATATCAGGTTCCAAAGCGCACATCTCAAGCGATAACAAATAGCCAAAAACTAATAGCTAATTGTTTAACTCTCGCTGACAAAACGCTTGGCAATCTCCGCAAAATTTCAACGATTTCTAGCTCTTAGTCTCACCAGGCTTGTGCAGCAATCGAGTTTCGCTACCGCATCCCGGTAGACAGGCCGAGGTTTTACTGCGGCGAAATTAGCTCACAGTTCTTTTACTTAATTTCAAAGGAGAAACTTATCATGACACAATTCGCAGCTACCAATATCAAACTCATCTGTCTTCAAAACGGTGCAGACGTATTAAGCGACGACGACATTTATATGAATGTCAACGGTTTCAAATTTGGTTTTGGCTATGGTAATTCACTTCAGCAGGCTCCTGGATTCACAAATAATACACGCCCCGGAGCCAAGGAAATGCGGACGGGAGACACAGCTACCCTTTACCCCTTAACAGGAACCACCACAATTGGTGATGGTGCCTTCCTCCCGAATGGAGAGTTCATTCAGACCATCCCTTTTAGCAACAGTATGAGTTTCGATGTCTATGATGCGGATGGTATCTTTGAAGGCGGTGATGATTTCATCGGTACAACCAGTTATGTCGCTAAGGGTAACGAACCGCTGCTCGGACAAGGTAATTTTCACTTTATCAACTTCATGAATGGCAATGGGTCAAAGTATCGGCTAGAGTATGACATCAATAAGCTGCCTAGTCCTACTAATGGAAAAATTGCCTCACAAGAGGGCGGTATTCTTAACGGCAGCAACCTAGACGGTACTCTCGTCGGACAAGCAGGCAAGGACATTATCTACGGCAATGGCGGCGCTGATATCTTGATCGGCGGTGATAATGACGATATGCTCCAGGGCGGCAAAGGTGATGACTTGCTGTTTGGCGGCATGGGCCAAGATACCCTCGCCGGAAATAAGGGACACGATACGTTTGTCTTGGCTCGCGACTTCGGTTTTGATAGTTTCTTAGATTTCCATATCGGTGAAGACAAAATTGGCTTGGCCAACGATTTGAAGTTTGAGGATTTGAGTTTTGTGCAACAAGGAACTGGCACTTTGGTGAATGCGGGTAGCAACTCGCTGGCTGTCTTGCAAGGCGTGCAACCGAATCAGTTGTCGGCCTCTGACTTTTCGCAATTCGATTTGGGCAGCTTGAATTCTCGGGTGCAATCTGATGTCGAGGCTTTGTCTTTGAAAGCTTAAGTCTTGCGGTGTTGGGTGGGCATTTTGGGTTACGTGAATTAACAGAAAATGCCCGTTCCCAAGCTGCTGCGATCGCTTCGTTCCTTGCAATGACCGAACAATTTGAGATTTGAGATTTGAGATTTGAGATTTTGGATTCAAATGAAAATTTGAAATCTAAAATAAAGGGTTTCAAGCCGATCCATTCATGGAGAAAACAAGAAAAAAGTTGGGTGCTTCGAGCCTCTTCTTTAAAGAAGAGGTTAATCTCAAATCGCAAATCTAAAATCCAAAATCGATTGACCATTATTCCTAAGCTTGCGTAACATGGAGATTTTGTGATGAATAAACAACATATTTTCAACCGCAAATCCGAGTTAATTTCCGACTTGGTGGCACAAGTAAAATCTCATACATCAACCTTAGTTTCTGGGCTAGGTAAGGTTGGGAATTATCTCATCTACCACTGCACCAAAGAGCAGGAACCGCAGATTTGCCAGAAGCGAGATCGCACGGGTCAAATATGGTATCACGCCTACGACCCAAGGACAGGGCGATCGGCACACTGTTCTGATGAAAACGATCTGCGGGCTTGGCTCGATCGACTACCTTACTAACTCACTTTCACCTATTGCGAAAAATTCAGTTTGAGACGCTATATGTATCGGTAAAGTGCGGACGGCGCACCCTACATTTAGATCGGCCAGCGTCACTCTTATTAGTCAAAGAGATTTTTCGCATATTTTCTGAATAAAAAAGGAGAACTAACATGACTGAATTAATGACTCAAACAACTGTGCAAACTCCACCGCGAGCCTCAACCGTTATTGCACCCAATCAGGGTAAGGTATTTTCATTTTTGGGCAATACCATTACCTGCAAATTTGACAGCAGCGATACTCAAGGTTGGCGGTTCTTTGAAAACGTTGGCGCGGGAAATATTAGCACTCCCCTGCACACTCATCCTTGGGATGAAGGGTTCTACATTCTGGAAGGGGAAATGGATTTGCTAATTGAAGATGGAATAGTACACGCCACCCCCGGTTATTGCATCAACATTCGGGCGGGAATACGTCACGGTTCTCAAATGCGATCGCCTGGAGTCAAGTTCTTATCCTGGGTTTCTAACAGGGGTGCAGAAAAGTTTATGGAGGAATGGAGTCAAGCAATGCAGGAACCGTCGCCGTCTCCAGAGTTGTTGGCTCAAATCCGCCAGAAACATGGCATCGTCACCGCAGATGCGATCGCCGCAGGTGTTAACTGAAAGCATTTGTACCACCTTACCTTGAAATTTTTCGCGCAATTTCTGAATAAAAAATAGAACTAACATGACGGAATCAATGAATCAAACAACTGTGCAAATTACACCCCGAGCCTCAACCGTTATTGCACCGAATGAGGGTAAGGTATTTTCAGTTTTTGGCATCAATATTACCTGCAAATCTAACAGCAGTGATACCCAAGGTTGGCGGTTCTTTGAAAACGTTAGTGTGAAAAACGTTAGCACTCCGCTACATACCCATCCTTGGGATGAGGGGTTCTACATTCTGGAAGGGGAAATGGATTTGCAAATTGAAGATCGAATTGTACGCGCCACCCCCGGTTATTGCATCAACATTCCTGCGGGAATAGTCCACGGTTTGCATATGCGATCGCCCGAAGTTAAGTTTCTGTCATGGGTTTCTAACACGGATGCAGAAAAGTTTATTGAGGAATTGGCCGCCTCAGCCCAGTCCCAGCCGCCGTCTCCAGAGTTATTGGCTCAAATCCGCCAAAAACATGGCATCCTACCCGCAGATGCGAGCGCGGACGGCTAGAAATCAAATCCACAAATGCGATCGACAAGCTTCCGTTTCTCATCTAGCTTCGCTCATCTCTAAACTCACGGAGAAAAATCATGATAGCAATAACTGTACAATCTTCTGTAACCACCGACAACACTCTCCAACCTGCTAATGTAAAGTCTAAAAAACCTCGCCTCACAGCTCAATGGCTGATGGTAGATGGTAAGTTGTTTTGCCAATGGATTGTTACCTAAGACTTACTAAAATCAACCCTGTTTCTACTTGTAGGGTGCGCAATGCGCACCTTATTTTGAAATTTTTCGCGAAAATTATCAAAAAAACATCGCAAGCCCTTACAAACTTCAGCAGCTACCCAATCTCAACGGCTTGCAAAATCTCGTTAACAGGTCTTCCTCGTTTCAGTTCGACCCAGTTAGCTTCAATGGGTTGATAAGCACAATAACATACTGCGATTTCCTGGTTGGTTTCCTTAGACGAGAAGTGGTTGATGCGAGTCACAATCCAGTCGCCATCTTTACCGTGAGTGATGCCATTGTCGGGGTCTTGCAGGTTGGCGTATTCTCGCACGCGATCGCCGATTTGGGGCAATTTGCCGGAAAAGTCCCACTCTTGTGTCAGCATTTCGGTCAAGCCGCCGGACGGCATTAACTTGCGTTCTCTCCAGCCTTCGGCGCTCATTGATTCGACTTTGTAAACGATCCAGGTTTCTTTGTTAGTCATAATTACCTCACTCTTGGTTGTCCTGCCAAAGATATTGAAAAGAAGTCTGTTCGCCGTGAAAGATGCAATCGACTTCGAGTGGCAAATCCTTGTTTATTTTAATTCGCTTGAGTTTCCAACCATATCGGCTCTCCATTTCCCGGCATTTCTGCGGATTGGGATTGTCTTTTAACCTGAAAATTTCGGAGCTTCAAGCCAGACCAATTAACCGCAAAAGGTACTCAGCTACTCAGCATTGTCTTTGACCGTGCTGAGTATATCTTGTACTTTTTGAAAGGGAAGTTTAGTTATTCTGGCTGCCGATCTCGCGCTGAGGCTGCATCTTTGACTCGTGTTTTTGGTTTGCTGGTAGCATAAGCACGAATCAAGGCAGATTTCTTAAGCCGTTTGACGCCACTCAAAACCAAGAGTGCAAACAGCGTTCCTATCAAACTCATCACCCACAAACCGCAGCCTGCCGCTGCACCTAATCCGGCAGCCAACCAAATAGTTGCGGCGGAAGTTAATCCTTTGACTTCAGCTTTACCCACTGGGTATTGAGTTTGTTGCAGAATGATTCCGCCTCCGAGAAAGCCTACCCCTGTGGCAACTCCTTGGATAGTTCGGCTCAAAGCATTGTTCGAGGAAAAGGTGCTGTCGCCATCCATCTGCAAAGGAATCATTACAAATATAGCTGCGCCTAGACTCACAATCATAAAGGTTCTTAAACCTGCTGGTCTACCTGGCTGCTGGCGGTTCATGCCGATCGCGAAGCCTACGAGTAGTGCAGCCGTCAGCCTAAAGGTGACTGTTTGCCAATCGTTGGGGCCCAAAAAGATAGAACTCATTGCCTGTACTCCTACTAGAACTCGCTGTTGGCGCGCACGCATTCCCAGGCGTGGCAGGCTGACTTAATGTAAGTCCGGTTAGCCGCTAGATTTACTAGGGAATAAGGTTAATTTTAAGTTAAGACTAAGTTAAATTCAAGTAGAGGTTCGGCTCGATATGCGACCCCGAAACGTCAAACGCTGGAACTCCCACGCTTTGTTCAGGCGCTTGGCTAATAGGTTGCAGAGAAATATCTGCGGTTGCAAATTTACATCGTTGCTTCTTCCTTCACCATTTCCCCAACGCCCCCCAAACAGCACCCGAAATTACGCCCCAAATCGCCCCCAAACCAGCCCCGACGATCGCACCTACGACAGGCGCCAACTGCACTGACACCCCACCGCTGAGAGCCGGAAATATCGCACAAACCCCCGCCCCCAACACAGCACCCGCCACATTCCCCAAAAAACTGCCCCAAATCGCCCCCAAAGCCGCACCGCGAATTCCCGAAGGCTGAAACGACACCGGTAGCTTCGGCGCAAACCCGCAAACACCCAACAAACTCCCAGAAACCAAACCCCCAACTGAACCCACACCCGCCGCCACGATCGGCACAGCCAGCAACAAACGCGCAAAGTCGCTCACCGACAGCATCGGCCCCTTATACTGCTGCCAAACCACCCACCCAGCCCCCAGCAAAACACCAGCCAAAGTCCCCAAAAACGCTCCCCAAACCGCCCCCAAAAACGCTCCCCGCCTCCCCCACACCCTCCCCGACGGCAGCGCCAGAGGAGGCGAAAAAGCAGCCCAAACACAGCCCCAGACAGTACCAACCCCCGCGCCCGACAAAATCGCTTCCCCGATCGCCGCATTATCACTAATCGCCCCAAACACCACACCGCTAATCGCCGCCAAAAAGAAAGCCCCCCAGAGAGTCCCCACCAAAACTCCCCCCCACTTCCGCCAAATCTGGTTCGGCGACAAAGTAAAAATGCCCCACATCATCCCAAAAAAACTGCCCCAAATCGAACCGACAAAAATCGCCCCCAAAATCGCCCCGCCACCCTCAGCGATCGCCGAAAAAATCCCCGCCAAAGCCGCCAAACACAAAGTACCCCAAACACCGCCCCAAGCAGCATCCTGAACAATGCGCTCAAACTTGCTAGCGGGAACCCGAGGCGCCGGAGTCCGACTCCGAGAAGGAATCGGTAGCAGTGGCACTTGGTAGTTGCCGAGTTGGCGCGGCAGCCCCGTGGAGGGGTGTTGTCGGCGCACTGCGGTCTCCCTCACGGGAGGCGGGGGTAACGGCTTTTTACGCTTGGTTTTCGCGGGCTGCAAGTGCAATCCGTTGCTGACTGCTTGCCGCGAAGGAAACGGATCGCGGCCTTTGAGGAGTTTTGCCCGATCGCACCAAGGACAGCGACTCAAATGATTTCCGTATTTATGCTGAGAGTTTTTGCTGCAAGTAATTAGGGAATCTTCCGCTTCCCGAATCGCATTCACCCAAGTTTTCGCATCCGGGCGCGCCGCCGGATTCACGTGCCCTTCCTCAAAACAGCGGACAAACATCTGTCGCAGCCGGGGATGCAGCATCTCGAAAGAGGGCGCTGCGGGCATCGGGCGGTAGGGTATCCGCTTCGTACCGCTGGGGAAATGACCCGATCGAATTCTCGCCTCCAAAGACGGCGGTTCGTCGCTACCGAGATAAACTCCCGAAAACGGGTGCGTACCTTCCATCAGCAATTGAAAAATTAGTACCGCCAAACCGAACAAATCGTGCTCTGGAGCTCGATCGATATCGCGGAAAGTCTGGCCCTGCAATTCCGGCGGCGTAAACTCGGGTTTCCCCACGGGACACCGATAAACGTAACCCGTATAAGGATCGCGCACTTGAAACGAATCGGTATCTACCAGCGTTACTAAAGCCGTATCCGTGACGAGAATGTTCGACTCGTTGACATCGCCGATGACGTAACCCCTGACGTGGAGGGCGTTTACAGCCGAGGCGAGATTTCGGGCGGTGCGGTGGAGGTAAAGATAGTTAAATAGCGGTTTTTGTTCGCGCCTGGTTTTGGGAGTGTAGAAAGTGTGTACCGGCAGCACTTTGTTGACGCGCGGCATCACAAAACCGACGATTTTTTCGCGCCCGCCCACAGTATGCAGCAAATCGATCGGCCAAGCAATTGAGGCGTGTCCCGGTTCCGCGATCGGCGCATCCGGCGGCATACTGAACATGACTGTGAGTTTGTCGCCGTCTTCGTCTGTCGGTTTGTGGTAGATTTTTGCTACCAGGGACGAGTCTTGGGCGATCGGGTAGATGCGACCTTCACCGCCGCTGGCGATCGCGGTTTTGGTGTCAATAGCAATCAGTTGTCCGCTAAATTGGCGCTGCAACTGCATAGAATTCCGTTAGGGGATAGAGGATTTGGAAGTCAACAGCACTCAATACATTTGACCTGTCAAACAACCATTATAAGGTTCGATCGTTCGGACTTCAGTCCTCTCTCATTTGAGGACTGAAGTCCGAACGATCGAACTAATTGGATTGTGGTTGTTCGATCGGACAGAATATTAGACGTGAAGCAACTTCAAATCCACGGACAATAACATGGTATCCTCAATTTTTTGTCGGACGGCCGGTGTCACCTGACAATTATCGCTGTTGAGGCATTCCACCAGCAAGCTTTGGGCGTGATAATACTGTTTCAGCAAAGTTTTTTGTTGGGGGCGGCAATCTCGATTGTAGCCGATCGCGCTCTTAAATTTTGCCAACCAAGTTTTGCCGCACTCTTTGCGCCACTTTTTCCAGTGTTGCAAATCCGGCATCTCACTCTGAAATTGTTTTAGCAGTTGTTTGAGTTCTGGTTCAATATCCAGGCCGAAGATGCAAACCAATATCCCCGCCACATCGTCGTCAAAAGCCTGTTTCAAAAGCCCGCTAACATCCGCACCTTCCACATTTTTTCGAGCTTTTGCCAAAGAATTACGCAACTTGCGCACTTTCGATTTATCAAACTCCACACTCGGATCGAGGACGCGAGTCAAAGTCAAATCTAGGACGCAAACTAAGGCAACATAAAAAGCGCGGATTTGGGCCGCATTGAAATTCCTTTCCACTGACACCGACTTTTGATTTGCCCAGATTAGCAACTGCTGCAAAGTTTCATTTTTAGCAGTCATACTGTCAATTTTTTCTTGCATCAGCAGCACAAGTTCGTCAGCCGGTTGCAAAATGCTGGCGACTCTCAAAAATTCATTTTTCCACTTTTTGTCTGCAATCCGGCTGACCAATTCTGGCAGCGATTCCGGGTTGGCACTGTCAATCAGATATTCGGGTTGAGTGTGGGTTTCTTCTAGGAGTTCGTCAACTGCGGTTTTGATAAAGTTATCCACCAACCAGTCGCGGGTACGCGAGAAATTGCTCTGCAATTCCAGGTAATGACTGCCTAGTTTTGCCTTAAAGTCTTTGGGAAAAATCTCTTTGGCGGCTAACAGATTTTTCCAGCGAGTTAACCCGCTGGCGTTGCGTTCGGGAAAGCGGTTGTACAAATAGTCGATCGCGATCGCCTCTAGAATATCCGCACCCAGGATTTCCCGCCGTTTTCGCTCGTTTTCCGGCGCGCTTTCCGGCTGCTGAGTTCGATCTAGGTGTTCGCCGACAGTTGTTTCAATCGACTGCTGGATCAGCCAATTGCCCGCACGAGAAAAATTGCGGTCGAACTCCAAGTAAATCGCGCCAAACAAAGCCTCAAAACTCTGGGACAAAAATTTATTGTAC
The DNA here is from genome assembly GCF_036705795.1 of Microcoleus sp. ARI1-B5. Taxonomy (NCBI): domain Bacteria; kingdom Bacillati; phylum Cyanobacteriota; class Cyanophyceae; order Oscillatoriales; family Microcoleaceae; genus Microcoleus; species Microcoleus sp. ARI1-B5. The sequence continues at coordinate 21,781 of NZ_JAUBVK010000019.1, read as the reverse complement.
TCGCTTTTGTCTGTTTCTTTCCCGAGTTCGCTGCGCCGGCAGAGTTCGTTCAATTTAAAATTTTGTGCAAATTCTGCAAGTTTTTTCTGGTCTGCTAAACCACTTTTTAAGGTTGAGATCGCCTCCGCATCGAGGTGGGGATATTCGCGGTACAGGTAATCGGTAACAACAGCAGCGAAAATCGCTCCGCCTAGGAGTGACAGCCGTTGGTGCTTCACGGATTGTCCTGCGGGAGAATGGTTTGGGCGATCGCCCAAATCGCTGGTATAGTTCGGGCTAGTCAAGGCGATTTCCAGCAGTTGGGTTTGCCCAAAGTCCTCCAGGTCGATCGCTACTTTGACTGCTTCAACATCTACTACCTGTTGAATTTTTATCTGTTCTAATTCTTCTTCACACTTTACCCACTTTTCCAACCAATCACCCCCAGCATCTTCCACATACAAATCCACAAAATCCACCCCGTAATTCATCCAATCATCCTGCATTTTTCTGGCTGCTTCCAGTTCTTCCAAGACTTTTTGCAAGTTATTTTCAACGGTGCTTGTACCTTGTAATGTCATAGTATTGATTTTGATGTAATTTGATTTTATTTCCAACAACTTCACCGCGCTTCAATCAAATCTCTCTTCAATTTATACCGAGTTGCTAGTTATTTTACTCTGATTGATTGTTTCTGTAAATCTTCCCGTTGCTTAGCATTCCTATCGATCGCCTGTTGCCGTTCCTCGTGCCAAAAATCACCTGAAAACCTTTGTATTTCTAGTTTATACCCCAGTCTCGATCCCCCTCAATCCCCCTTAAGAAGGGGAGTAGGGGTTGAGGCAATAAAATACTCTTTTCCCCCCCTTTTGAAGGGGGGTGCCAGGGAGATCTAGGGCCTAATAATCAAACAGGAGATCGGTACTACGTTTGACCTTAAATTTACACCTATGCCTGTTACCGCAGTCTCCCAAATCCCTCTCGAAAATAGAAAATGGGAGGAAAGATTTTGGCGTAGCCTTCCCTTTTCCCGGAAGCGGGCTGAGAGTTAGGTTTTTGCCATTGTCGAGAATTGTGCAATATGCGAGTTATTCAAAATTTCTTCACCGAGTTTTTAGCAGTCGAACTATTCTCAGCAGATCTGGTTAATTTACGGGAATTTGAGGTAACGACCTGCGGGCAAATTATCACTATTATATAATGCAATGTTAACTAACTGGTTCAGGAAATTTGCATCTTTTGTATCATAACTTAAAAATAGTCCTCTGTCAATCCCCCAATCTTGAAGAGTTTGTTGCCAATTTTGATATTTTTCTTGAGAAAACTCATCGGAAAGAGTAGTAACTTGAATGCAGAGGGGCTGCTGTTGGCGGCTGCTCACGATCGAATCGGTAGCCATAGAAAGATCGGCTACATAGCGATACAAAACGCTGCCTTGGCGTTCGACAATCCGGGCGGCGATCGCACGAATCACTATATCATCAGCCGGATCGAATTTACCGGCCTTGAGTTTTTGTTTCCAGATGTAAAATTTGCGATCGTTTTCGCTCAGCCATTTAGGAAATAAATAGCTGTACCAATACCTTTCCCCCGGATTCATTAACTCAAACGCCGCTTGCTGTTCTCTTTCCGAAGGTAGAGATTGAACCGCCAGCCAAACCTGAGAATCTCGGATAAGCTGCAGCAAAAAAGCCATCACAAATTTTTTAGCAGTTAGCGAACCGGGTTTAACATCTTTCACCCAGCGATTGATTTCATCCAATCTTCTCGCCAAACTCGGATCTATTCGATCTGCTGCGCTAATTAGGGAGTTGAGCTTATCCTTAATCTCTTGTGCTTGCAAGTGACGACCTACTGTACAGACTAAACCAGAATTGTTGACACCTCGATTTTATTATAGAACTGTGCAAAATTTTCGCCTCTCGTTAAACATCTCGAACAATTGCTGTGGAGTCGGTATCCTGCATCCTTTAACTTTATTTGAGGAGATGTCTATTGAATAGTTGCTGCCGATTACCGCAGACCCTTGTACAATAAAACAAAATAAACATTCATCAACATTCCGGCTATAAATCCGAGTAGATTAGTCATAAGCTGAGATGCTAGCGCATTCCCCAATCTTGAACCGATAAATTCAGGAATCAATATGGCTGTCATATAAAACACAAAAATTATCAGTAAACTCGAGCGAAATACCAACCCCCAGCACCCTTTAGTTAATTGCCAACTGCTATTAAAGCTGCCCAGGACTGAACAGTTATCAATGACAGTAGCATAAGATGAAAATATTAAGCGGTATAACACATACAACCCAGGAATTATTATCATTAATCCTAGAAAACCCAAAGACTGCTGGAGCCAGACAATAAGGCCTGCCCAAGCCAATAGCAGCACCACAGACAGGAAATTAACCAAAATGAGTGGTAGCAATCTTCTTGTTGCTTGAGTGCAAGCATCCCTCACAGTTACTTGATTTTTTGTCAAAATTCGATAAGTGTAGAAAGTAGTAGCTCCCCACAAGAAAGGAACTGCTACCAACAAGTAGATAATATTCAAAGGAACAGTTGCTGAATCGAGTTCAGATGTAGTTATGCCCAACGTATTCAGCATTCCATCTCGGCCAAAAGTATTCAGCACGAGCCATATCAAATGGGGAGAATTGATCGTCAACAGAGCTGGGTATACAGCTCCCACAACAGCAAATGTTGCTTGCAACAAGTAGAAGGCACTAATTCGTTGAGATCTCATAATTTTTTATCCGGCTTTTATAAGTGGATTTGAACAGATTAGCCATTACTCGAAAAAGTTGCTAGCAATAAAGTTAAGTCATCATCGGTGCGTTCGCAAACGCGGGGCGATCGCAAAAACGACTCTAACTGCTCTTTTGCATCTTCCTCTTCTTTCCACTCGCCCGAAAACCGAAACAAAGGCGCAAAAAACGGCCCGTGCGGCGTGCCTTCTGGGATTTTGAGAGCGAGCATTTGCAAGCCGTCGGAAAAAACCGCCAAGTGCCGCAGCGGTTCCCGCACTACCTGAAATTGCGCTGTTTCGATCGCATTTGGCGAAATCAAAAACACGGTTTCATTGATATATTCGCCGCAGGGAGGTACAGTCAGGGCGATCGCATTTCCCGCACTATCGCCCGCCACCGCCGCACCGTCGCCGATTTGAGCAACTGCGATTAATTCCGGCGTCGCAACAACCGCAATTAAAGTGCAAGCTAAATCTCTCGCCGCCGTTTCCCGCACAGCCGCTTCTGCTTCCACAGCAGCCCGCGCGACTTGCAGAGAAGCTGTGAAAAATACCTGCCATTCCTCATCACTTTCCGGCTGCAAATCCTCTTGACAAATCGTTTCTACAACCGCTTCCACAGCAATTTTTGCCCCAACTTCTGCGAGTGCAGCCGAACCCGCGCCGTCAGCCACTGCTGCTACCAAAACACCGTTAGACAAGACGCGCCAGCAGTGGGAATCTTGACAGGGCTGCGATCGTTTTTCGTGGCTCGTACCAGTCACCGATGCCGCTACAACTTGCCAATTAAAAGATGAATTCTCCATTAATAACTCTTGTATTCAAAACTTCGTAAATTCAAAACTATGGAAATTTATTGGGAGCATCTCATTGTTGTAAAAAGCATTTTTCTGTAGTGCTGTCCCCGCTCGCTTCTATAACCAAGCGAGTGGGGACAGCACTCTTAAAGCAAAATTGAGATTCTCCCAATTCATTGCAAGCACTTCGCACCTTACCAATGAGTAATCACCAATGACTATTGCCAACTGTCAACTGTCAACTGTCAACTGTCAACTGTCAACTGACTAAACAGTTCCCCATCCGGGTGGCGGCAATGCTACTTGTTCGTCAATTTTTGAATGAGAAACTCTCTGCATACTAGCCGACAGCCAGATGAACATCTCTCGAAAATCTAATCCTCTCAATTTTACAGGAGTGCGCTCGACTATTTCCGCCAGACGCGCGATATTAGCACCTTCCACTCCGACAGCAAAAAATGCCACGCGCTTGTTAGTTTCTTCCTCTTTAATCCGCTGTGCGGCTGTGGACACAACATCATCTGATTCGCCTTGAGGTTCGCCGTCGGTAATCATAAATACCCACGGGCGGTAATAGGTAATGCCGTTGTTGCGGTATTCGGATTTGCGGGCGGCAATGGTATCTAGTGCTAGCTGAATGCCTCCGCCCATGTGGGTTTGTCCTTGAGCAGTCAGCAGCGGCGTCTCGAACTGATCGGCGGTCACGAAGTCTTGCACGACTTTGATATTATTGTCAAATGAAATAATCGCGACTTCGACTCGCTTTTTAGCTAGTTCATCTTTAATTAAGTCATTCCTAAAAACTTCCAGCCCCTCATTCAAGGCATCTATGGGTGCACCTTGCATGGAGCCGGAGGTGTCCAGCAGGAGGACGCAGGGACACCGCGGCTCTGGGTTTTCGGCAAATTCTACGGCTTCGTCTAGTCTCATGGTTCGGGGTTGACCTTGGAGTGGCTCGGTTTTTAGCATTGTCACTTTACTGTATCAACTCAGTAACATATTTAAGTGCAACTTGCTAGGGCGATCGCATTTTACCATTTCAGTGAAATATCAGCATCAAATATTCAGTGTCAAATATCAGAAGGGCGATGGATGGAGCCCCGCTACGCTACGATCTTTTGTTCATCCGCGCTCATCCGCGTTCATCTGCGGTCAAAAAAACAAATTTATTCCTGTCTGTGCTAGTATAGACTAATAGTATTCCTGCAAAATAAGGGTAAATCTTATGATTGCAACAGTCACACAAAAAATCACCTTTGACCAATTTCTTGTAGAATGTCCAGAAGATGGACTCTATGAACTGGTAAATGGAGAAATTGTAGAGATGAATGCCACAAGAAATCATTATGATGTTGCTAATTTCATGTTATTTGGCTTCAATGATGAAATTCGGCGACTGAATTTGAATTATGTAGTCAACATTACAGCCGTTATCAGAACTGTAAATAAAGTTGGAGTAGAACAAGGGAGGAGACCTGATGTCAGTGTAATCGATCGCGATTTGTGGCGATCGAACCGTTCTGCTTATGCTGCTTTGCGAGAACCAATTCAATTGGCAGTCGAAGTAACATCAACAAATTGGGAGGACGATTACATTGATAAATTGGACGAGTATCAGCGCCTCGGAATTCCTGAGTATTGGATTGTCGATTATTTAGCAATTGGCAGTAGGGAATTTCTGGGGAATCCCAAAGTTCCAACTATATTTGTCCACCTTTTGGATGCAGGCGGTAACTATCAAACAACTGCGTTTAAGGGCAGCGATCGAATTGTATCGCGGACTTTTCCAGAATTAACGCTGACAGCCGAACAGGTGATGAATGTTTAAATTGGTTTGCTTTAGATAACCCGATCGTCAATCTATACAAAATTACTGCAAATATGAAATCTGGTTCTGAAAAAAAAACTATTAGTGCTTGGGATTACAAACCTTGGTGGTGTCAGCCTTGGTCGATTCTTTTGACAGGGACAACTCTAATTTCTGGTAGTTGGTTTTTGCTAAAAACTATTTGGATAACTGTTTTAGTCGCGATTCCTTTATTGGCTTGGATGGGATTTTTCTTGTTGGTTTGGCCGAGGTTGATGCTGTCTAGCGGTGCTTTGGATTCTCATTCAGATTAGGTTTTGGGATGGTGCGTTTGAGTAAGGTGCGCCATCAGTTCTCTACGTTTATAGCAAAGTCTCGATCCCCCTAAATCCCCCTTAAGAAGGGGAGTAGGGGTCGACTTTGAAAAGTGGACGGTTTCCCCCTTAACAAGGGGACTTTGACGCTCTTGTCCCCCCAACAAAGGGGGCTTTGACGCTCTTGTCCCCCCCTTAAAAAGGGGGGCTAGGGGGGATCTGTGGCATCAGGATCGAACCGCAGACTGGTACTACATTTAAGCTGTTTGTTAACACCAATGTACACCGAGGCGCACCCTACGCTTGCGGGTAATAGTCTTGAATTGCTTTCACTTCCATCGGGTGAGATTTGAGCGATCGAATTCCCGCTGCTGTGGCCTTAGCACCGGCTATTGTGGTAATAATCGGGATTTTGTAAGTCAAAGCTGTGCGGCGGATAAAGATGCCGTCGGCGCGGGATTCTTCGCCGGAAGGTGTGGTAATAATTAGTTGAATTTTCTCATTTTTGATTGAATCCAACAAATTCGGCCGCCCTTCGTGCAGTTTCAATTCCAAATCTACGTCTAAACCTTGCTCTTGCAAAACTTTCCGTGTCCCGTGGGTTGCTACTACTTTGAAACCCAGTTCTAAGAATTCTTTGACAACCGGTACAACGGCTAGTTTATCGCGATCGCGCATCGAAACCAACACGACTCCCGACAGCGGCATTACTTGGCCGGCGCCGAGTTGAGCTTTGGCAAATGCTTTGCCAAAATCTGTGTCAATTCCCATGACTTCGCCAGTCGATCGCATTTCCGGCCCTAACAAAGTATCAGTTCCCGGGAACTTAGCAAAGGGTAGCACGGCCTCTTTCACAGAAACGTGAATTGGTACAATCTCTTTAGTAAAACCCAAAGCTTCTAGAGTTTTGCCGGACATGACTCGGGACGCCATTTTTGCTAGCGGAACCCCGATCGCCTTTGACACGAAAGGTACTGTGCGAGAAGCGCGCGGGTTAGCTTCCAAAATGTAAACTTCCTCGCCTTGAACAGCAAATTGAATGTTCATCAACCCGATGACTTTCAAGGCTTTTGCTAGTTCCACTGTCTGGCGGCGGATTGTTGCTAAAGCTGCATCGGGAAGCGTTTGGTAAGGGATGGAACAAGCCGAGTCGCCGGAGTGGATGCCCGCTTCTTCGATGTGTTCCATAATACCGCCGATCGTGACATTGCCAGTCGTATCGGCGATCGCATCTACATCGACCTCGATCGCATTTTCCAAGAACTTGTCAATTAAAATCGGATGCTCCGGTTCTACCAGCACCGCATAAGTCATGTAACGTTCCAATTCCGTATCGGAATAAACAATTTCCATTGCTCGCCCGCCCAACACGTAACTCGGCCGCACCACCACCGGATAACCGATGCGTTGAGCTACGATCAAAGCATCCTGATAACTGCGCGCCAAACCGTTAGCAGCTTGCTGAATATTCAACACCCGCAGAATCTTTTCAAATCGCTCCCTGTCTTCCGCAGTATCGATCGAATCCGGCGAAGTTCCCCAGATTTTCGTTTGTACGTCAGGATGATTTTCCAGGGCTTTTTGTAAAGGTAGCGCCAATTTTAGCGGCGTTTGTCCGCCAAATTGAATGATTATTCCCTCGGGATTTTCCGCCTCGATGATGTTGAGAACATCCTCTTTTGTTAGCGGTTCAAAATACAGGCGATCGCTCGTATCGTAATCTGTCGAAACCGTTTCCGGGTTCGAGTTAACCATAATTGTCTCAAACCCGTCCTCCCCTAGGGAATAGGAAGCGTGACAGCAACAGTAATCAAACTCAATCCCCTGTCCGATGCGGTTCGGCCCGCCGCCTAAAATCATCACTTTGCGCTTAGTAGAAGGCAAAACTTCCGACTCTGGGGCGAGACTGTGACCGACTGGCGAAACTTTCTTTTCTTCATCGCCCAATTCCCAAATTGCTGCTCCCACTTCGTAGGTGGAATAGTAATATGGTGTCAGCGCTTCAAACTCGGCGGCACAGGTATCAACTGTTTTGTAAATCGGCACTACGCCCAACTGTTTGCGGTAGGCGCGGACTTCATCTTCCGATGTTTTGGTGGCGTAAGCAATTTGGCGATCGCTAAATCCCAACTGCTTTACTTCAAACATTGTCTCTTTTGTCAACTGCTTGAGCGCAGTCCGTTTCAAGAACTTCTCGGCGTCCAGCAATTCCTGCATTTTATCCAAAAACCAAGGGTCAATTGCTGTGAGCTCGAAGACTTCTTCCACCGACATTCCCATCATCATCGCGTGGCGGACTGTAAAAATGCGATCGGGATTTGGCGTGCGCAATCCGGCGCGAATTTGTTCCAAACTCGGCAATTTTTCCGGCTTGTCGCACCCGAAACCCGCGCGGCCTGTTTCCAATCCCCGCAGCGCTTTTTGGAAAGATTCGTTGAAGCTGCGCCCGATCGCCATTACCTCTCCTACTGACTTCATTTGCGTTGTCAGAGTCGGTTCGGAACCGGGGAACTTTTCAAAAGCAAATCGGGGAATCTTCGTCACCACGTAGTCAATTGTCGGCTCAAAAGACGCCGGAGTTTTCTTGGTGATATCGTTGGAAATTTCGTCTAGGGTGTAACCTACCGCTAGTTTGGCAGCCATTTTTGCAATGGGGAAACCGGTTGCTTTCGAGGCCAAAGCTGAGGAACGAGAAACCCGGGGATTCATTTCAATTACAATGAAATCGCCGTTGACTGGATTCACCGCAAATTGAATGTTAGAACCGCCGGTTTCTACTCCGATTTCGCGGATGATTTTCACCGAAGCATCCCGCAGGCGCTGATATTCTTTGTCGGTGAGAGTTTGCGCCGGCGCGACGGTGATCGAATCGCCAGTGTGGACGCCCATCGGGTCGAGATTCTCGATCGAACAAATAATCACCACATTATCTGCCAAATCCCGCATCACTTCCAGTTCGTACTCTTTCCAACCGATCAAAGATTGTTCGATCAAAATTTGCGATACTGGACTGGCGTCAATCCCGCCCTGGGCCATTTCTTCAAACTCTTCTTGATTGTAAGAAATGCCGCCTCCCGTGCCGCCCATTGTAAAAGCAGGACGAATAATTAACGGGTAACTGCCGATTTGGTGGCCGATTGCTTTGGCTTCGTCGAGATTGTTGGCAATTCCCGAAGGACAAACGGCGACACCAATTCGCGCCATCGCTTCCTTAAATAACAGTCGGTCTTCTGCCATTTCAATTGCTGGCAATTTAGCGCCAATCAATTCTACATTGTACTTTTCCAGAACGCCATTTTTAGCGACGGCAACGGCTAAATTTAGTGCCGTTTGACCGCCCATTGTCGGTAAAATTGCTTGTGGTCTTTCTTTAGCGATGATTTGTGCGAGGATGGCCGGCGTTAGAGGTTCGATGTAAATGCGATCGGCAGTTTCCGGATCGGTCATAATCGTTGCAGGGTTGGAATTCACCAGCACTACTTCATAACCTTCTTCTCGCAAAGCTTTGCAAGCTTGTGTCCCCGAATAGTCGAACTCGCACGCTTGGCCGATAACAATTGGGCCGGAACCAATCAGGAGAATCTTTTTTAAGTCTTGGCGGCGGGGCATAGGTTCGTAATTGGTAATTGGACAGGATTGATGATAAATTTGATATTTTGCATCACTCTTAGAAACAGGCTCTCTGAGCTGTTCCACCAAAAGCTTACTCAAAACAGTGCAAGTTTTGTTGTTAATTTGAAATTGTGCACTATTATCAGCATTTTGGAAGCGGAACCTCGCGACTCCGGCTGACAGACACCGCCAGCGAAGGAGAAATATTGATGCGAAAAGGGTGCAGTCGATCGCTAAATCCAGACTATTTTAAGTGTTGCGGTCAAATCGTGCTGTAATATACACAATCTTTGTTTGGCCTGCGATCGATCGCGGTAGGGACACTCCAAGAGCCGTGTCCAAGGCGTGTCAACAGTCGCCCGAAAACCTTTGTATCTCTGGTTTATAGCCCAGGCCCGATCCCCCCTTAGCTTGCCCCCTACTCCCCCGAACCAAGGGGAGTAGGGGGTGGGACAAGAAGCGCTCAAAGTGGGTCTTTTTAAGGGGGATTTAGGGGGTTCGGGTCTCGGCTATGAACGAGATCGATCGACGGTTTCAGGCGATTGTTGACACGACGAAGGGGACGGTGCAGTGTCCGGCGCGGTATTTCAGCCGATTTTTAGGGTTTGCGGGACGATCGGCGAATCAGTACACTGATAACTTGTCCCGGCTTTGGGCCTCGCTGCGGGGGACTCCAATCGCCGACGGCGGCAAATCCCAGTCGGTACAAGGTGTGGATGGTTTCTGACACGGCTGCGGGGGAACCGATAACCGTTATCTGCACGACTTCTTGTTCGGATACTGTTGAGCCGTCATTTGGACGATCCAATGAGTTATCCTCAGGGATGAATTCCTGTGACATAATATGGTCTCCTAGTTTTTGGTTTTTCTTGTGAGGAAAACCCAAAAACCCAGCCGCCCCGCACGGTAACACAGAGCAGGGCGGCTACAGAGAGTGTTAAAATTCTCGGTTAGCCTCCAGACTGCTGTACTCAGTTTGGCGGTGAGCTGTCTATTGCTGTTGGCGCAGCAATGGGCAGTGCAACTAGATTTTCGGGCGACGCGGGCTGCTTCCTCTTTGATCTCTTGCAGCCTTAATTCCACAGCGTAGCCGCAATGGGGGGCCGCCGTCAATCGATTTAAGATTTTGGATTTGGGATTTTAGATTGTCCTGAAAGTTTAGTCGGCGCAGCCTAAAAGTTTTGCCGATTGCAACGCTTGTAAGTTCCCATTGACATACAACCTAGCCTACTCTCCCCCTCTCCCCCTCTCCCCCTCTCCCCATCTCCCCATCTCCCCCTCTCCAACCTACTAGATGAGGGAATGCGCCGAGTATCAGGTAAAATATGGAATCGTTCCAAAAGCTTAAAATCAAAAATCTAAAATACACATATGCCTAGAACACCCAGCGAATATTCCGTGCACCTGCTGCTTGAGGGCGGCCACCGCGAAGAAATCCGTTTTTCAACGCTGCAAGATTTTCAACAGTGGTATAAAACTCTGGTTCCCAAACAAGATTCGTCAGAATTTGTTAATGTCCCGATCAAAAATATTCAAGGCGAATACATGGTAGTTCGGCCGGCCAGCATTCTCGGAATTCGCGTAGAACCGGTATTTACTTCTAGCATCGATCGCTACGATGAATGATCGATCGGGAAAATTATCAATAGATTAGGGAAATTTGGAAGTTGAGCAAGATTTTTCGCTATCAGCTATTGGCGATCGCCTGTTGTGTTTTGGCGATCGCCTTGGGGGTACCCGCGATTGCAGTTCCGGCGCTGCAACCAATTAGTATAAATCAATTAGAACCGAGCGAGTTGGAGTCGATCGCTTTTGACGCTCAAATCTGGGGCGAAAATGGCAAGCCCGGGGACAAGCAACTGCTGTTAAGGTCGATCGACCACAGCCTCGGCTATCTCGATACATCGGCCGCTGCTAGCGCTTACAGCCGCTATCCAGTAGCAGGAGTTACGCGCGATCGAGTTCGGCGATCGCTCGATCGCTTCCGCCAATTAGTTGTCAATTCTACTACACCAGCGCAACTCCAGCAATCTGTCAAGCGGGAATTTGTGTTTTACAAATCCACGGGCAAAGACGGCAAAGGAACAGTAGCATTTACGGGTTATTTCGAGCCGACTTATGCAGCATCTCGCACGCCTAATTCCGAATACCGTTACCCCTTGTACAGGGTGCCGCCCAACCTCGGTTCTTGGCCGAAACCTCACCCGACTAGATTGGATTTGGAAGGTGCGGATGCTTTGCAGGCAAGCAAAGGATTGTTGCGGGGATTAGAATTAGTTTGGTTGCGCGATCGATTCCAAGCATTTCTCGTGCACGTCCAAGGTTCCGCGAAGTTGCAGTTAGCAGACGGCGGCGTGATGACAGTCGGTTTCGCGGGGAAAACCAGTCAGAGTTATACAGGTGTCGGGCGAGAATTAGTTAAGGACGGCAAGTTTACTTTAGACCAGCTAACATTGCCAAAACTAACGGAATATTTCAAGAATTTTCCCGAAGATATGGACAAGTATTTGCCGAAGAATCAAAGCTTTGTCTTCTTCCAGGACACCAACGGAGCACCTGCTACTGGCAGCATTGGAGTGCCTGTAACTGCCGAAAGGTCGATCGCCACCGACAAAGCTTTAATGCCGCCGGGGGCCCTAGCATTAATTAGCACGAAATTGCCCTATCCCAATGCGGCGGGAAAACTCGAACAAAATGCCGTAAATCGGTATGTTTTGGATCAGGATACGGGCGGTGCAATTAAAGGCGCGGGCAGAGTTGACGTGTTTATGGGGACGGGAAACTCGGCGGGCGATCGGGCGGGTTATATCAACTCTACTGGAGAACTGTATTATCCGCTATTAAAGTAGAGTGATGCGATCGAGATAATTCAAATTGTAGGGTGCGTCAGTCGAGAAAAACTCAATTATTAACGATAAAACTAAAACTGACGCACCCTACTCTATCTACGGTATTTGGTAATATGGGTTGGTTGGTTGGGTGGGGGCGGGTTTATCAATATTTGGGATGGGAATTATAGATGGTTGGCGAACCCGCCCCTACGGTATTTGATAATAAAATAATACATCTAAAATACCAAGATTGGTAGGGGCGGGTTCGCCGAAATTTATATCATCAAATAGCAGAATTCATAAACCCGCCCCCACCCATCCCAGATACTCAAACACCCGCCCCTCTTCCATCGCAGATACCGACAAACCTGTCCGCATTGGTATAAAATAGAAACAACCCATCCCAACCCGACAAATGCTAAACAAAATTTGGCAATTCCTCAAACGACTAATCCAGCGCCTATTGGGAACCGCACCCCCACCTGCGCCACCGCCGCCGCCGGGCCCCACTCTAACAGACGCGGAATACGAGTCGAAATTCATGGAAATCCTGGAAGGGGTGAATGCCGGCTGGAGTCGAGGGGATGTCGCGGGATTCTTAATCGCAAAACGCCTGAAAGATGGTGAATTGGCGGCTTGGTTGCGACGGTTTGGCAGTCGATTGTTTGAGGAGGGCACGCACGGGGACACCGCCCCTACGGATGCGGTGGCATCGCTTCAGGAATTGGGGCGCAGGCTGGAATTGTTGGGGAGAATTCGCAGCGGGGAATTGTCGGAGGTGGCGGGGGATATTGGGCGGGAGATTTTGACGCGATTTCCGCTGCCGGTGGTTGAGGATGATGGTGGGTATGGGAATGTGATTGAGGCGGTGTTTGTTGGGGATGGTTTGGGTGGTTCTGGGAATGGGAATCGCAGCGGTGGAGATGGTGCGGAGGATGAATCGGAAGTTAATTTAGAGGCGAAAGTTTGGTTCGATCGAGCGAATGAGCAGTTTGACGAAGGAGATTTTTTAGGTGCGAGATCCTCCTCCGACAAAGCGTTAGAAATCAAACCAGATTACCACGAAGCCTGGAAGATTCGGGGCGCTGCACTTTTTCATTTAGACAGGTTTGAAGAGGCGAGATCCTCCTGCGACAAAGCGTTAGAAATCAAACCAGATTACCACGAAGCTTGGAGAAATCGGGGCGCTGCACTTTTTCATTTAGACAGGTTTGAAGAGGCGATCGCATCTTACGACAAAGCCTTAGAATTCAAACCAGATTACCACGAAGCCTGGAATGGTCGGGGCGCTGCACTTTTTCATTTAGACAGGTTTGAAGAGGCGATCGCATCTTACAACCAGGCAATTGCTTTCAAACCAGATGACCACGAAGCTTTCTACTTGCGAGGCCTAGCGCAAAGTAATTTAGGAGAATTTGAAGAAGCGATCGCATCTTACAACCAGGCAATTGCTTTCAAACCAGATGACCACGAAGCTTTTTACTTGCGAGGCCTAGCGCAAAGTAATTTAGGAGAAAGTGAAAAGGCGATCGCATCTTACAACCAGGTAATTGCTCTCAAACCAGACTACCACGAAGCTTTCTCCTCCCGAGGCTTAGCGCAAAGTTGTTTAGGAGAATTTGAAAAGGCGATCGCATCTTACAACCAGGTAATTGCTCTCAAACCAGATGACCACGAAGCTTTTTACTTCCGAGGCGCTGCGCAAAGTTGTTTAGGAGAATTTGAAAAGGCGATCGCATCTTACAACCAGGCAATTGCTCTCAAACCAGACCGCCACGAAGCTTTTTACTTCCGAGGCGCTGCGCAAAGTGGTTTAGGAGAATTTGAAAAGGCGATCGCATCTTACAACCAGGCAATTGCTCTCAAACCAGACTACCACGAAGCTATCAACAACCGAGGCGCAGCGCAGAGTAATTTAGGAGAATTTGAAAAGGCGATTGCATCTTACAACCAGGCAATTGCTCTCAAACCAGACTACCACGAAGCTATCAACAACCGAGGCGTAGCGCAAAGTAATTTAGGAGAAATTGAAAAGGCGATCGCATCTTACAACCAGGCAATTGCTCTCAAACCAGACTACCACGAAGCTTTCCTGAATCGAGGCTTAGCGCAGTATAATTTAGGAGAATTTGAAAAGGCGATCGCATCTTACAACCAGGCAATTGCTTTCAAACCAGACTACCACGAAGCTTTCAGCAACCGAGGCGTAGCGCAAAGTTGTTTAGGAGAAAGTGAAAAGGCGATCGCATCTTTTGACAGTGCTATTACTCTCAAACCAGACTGCTACGAAGCTATCAACAACCGAGGCGTAGCGCAAAGTGATTTAGGAGAATTTAAAAAGGCGATCGCATCTTTTGACAGTGCTATTACTCTTAAACAGGACAACTGGGAATCTTGGATCGGTCGAGGTAATGCTGCTGGTAAAGTAAAAACGCCAGAAAGCCTGTCTCCCTTCACCTCTGCCATAGCAATCCAAAATCCTGCCTTGAATCAGCGCGGCTATCAAGGAGAATTGACAAGTTATCAAGAAGGGTTGAAGTATGTTGACAAAGACACAGCACCGGAAGGATGGGGCAGATTGCATCGGGAAATTGGCTCGGTTCACTATCGCCGATGGCAAAGCAATACAGGCAGCTTTACCGAGTTACTCTCCGAAGCCATCGAGAGTTACAATCTAGCCCTCCAAACTCTTACTCAAGATGCCTTTCCTGAAGGACATCTAGAGGTTTTACAAGACTTAATCGAAGCTTATCGAAGTTCTGGACAAACCGCTGAAGCTCAAAGATTGCAGCAAGATGCCAGGGATTTATTGCGCCGCTTGCTGGCGGAGTCCAAAAGTCCTGGCATGAAACAACTACTCGCTGTCAAATTTGCTGCATTGTAGCAATTAACGTCATCCCTGTGGCGATCGGCATGATATTCTTATCAATTAAGCGCCGCATCCGTCGCTAATTTTCACACACTCAAATAAGACGAAAGAGGACGCTCAGTCCTCACTACAAACTTAATTCGTAATGGCACAAGTAATCGGCATCGACTTAGGCGGCACTGCAATTAAACTCGGCAGATTTAGCGAAGATGGCATTTGTCACCAATCCTTAACAGTACCAACTCCTCAACCCGCTACACCAGAAGCCGTCTTAGCCGCGATCGCCGATGCTATTTTACAACTTCAAACTCCCCCCCTTCTTAAGGGGGTTGAACTTCAAACTCCCCCCCTTCTTAAGGGGGGGCTGGGGGGGGATCGAATACGGGCGATCGGCATTGGCACACCAGGCCCCGCAGACGCAGCCGGCAGAATAGCCAGAGTCGCAATTAACCTCAAAAACTGGCACAACGTCCCCCTAGCTGACTGGTTGGAAGCGAAAACCGGACTGCCGACAATATTAGCAAATGACGCCAACTGTGCCGGATTGGGAGAAGCTTGGTTAGGTGCAGGAAAGCACTTTAAAAACCTCATCTTACTAACATTAGGTACAGGAGTCGGCGGTGCAGTTATCCTAGATGGCAAACTATTTTCAGGTCATCAAGGCGCCGCCGGAGAACTCGGATTAATTGCCATAAATCCCGACGGCCCGGAGTGCAAAAGCGGCAATCGCGGTTCCTTAGAACAGTACGTTTCGGTGCAAGCAATTCGCCGCGAAACTGGTTTAGAACCCCTAGAATTAGCCAATCTAGCTAAGTCGGGAGATGCCAAAGCTTTAGAATACTGGCAAAATTACGGGCGCTATCTCGGTATCGGTTTAGCAAGTATTATTTATATTTTAACGCCGGAAGCTATTATTATAGGGGGCGGAATTAGTGCAGGTGCAGAATTTTTCTTACCAACAGTTCGAGCCGAAATTGAGCAGCGGGTGCTGCCGAGTTCTCGGGAAGGTTTGCAGTTATTGGTTGCTGAATTGGGAAATCAAGCAGGCATGGTAGGCGCAGCAAAACTAGCTTGGCAAGTCGCTCAATAGTGATGAAAAATTAACTGTGCAGCACCTTTGACTGCGCTCTTTTCATCTCTAAACTTAGCGTGCGCCATAAGCACCTTACCACAAAAAACAATTAAAATGAATGTTGCCAGTGACTAAAAATAGTCTCCCTTCTCCCCTCAATATCCATCCGTTAAATCCGTTACATAATCCGTTGCCGAACTTCCTTCTTCATGGCAGAGAGTGCCCAGTCATATTTTTAATGTATTCCTGAATTTTTTGATAAGTGTCCGAGTTGCCTTCGCGCATGATAATAATATTAGTGGCGCTGTCAGGCAGGCAAAAGCTGATTAACCGACCGTTCTGTTCGCAAGCAAAAGAGCTAATTCGACTCAGATCGATCGCAAATTCCTTGCGATCGTAATTAATTTTAATCCACGAACCTTTAGAATTGCGCTCGATCGTTTTTTTGATGTATTCGAGAATTTGCTTGTAAGCCTCATAATTCCCTTGGGGATTGAGGATAATCGGCTGACTGCTGTTAGGCAGCCAAAATGTGATACGCTTGTTATCCAGTTCGCTAGAAAAAGCACTAATAGTGTCAAGATCAATTATGTATGTACTTTTCTCATAAGTAAATTTACTCCAGTAAGCCACAAAACCTCCTCAAACCTGCGTTTCCTGGTATTTTAGGATAGTTTGACAACTCATACCATTTTAGATTTTAGATTTTAGATTTTAGATTTGGGAATTGGGAATTGGGAATTGGGAATTGGGAATTGAGAATTGGGAATGACAGATGACTATCGGGGTTTGGATCTCACCTACAGTTGCATTCTTTTGTGAAACTGGTATCACCTGGAAATCTTAGGTAAAAAGTTAAGTAAAAAGATCCGCAATTTTTACCTTCTGCCTTCTGCCTTCTGGCTTCTGGCTTCGGGTACTAGCCCCCCAACCCCTGTAAGCTAGGGTCGGGAGGTGAAGTTTTTCAGTAGTTGAGAATGCTCCCCGATATCATGTCTGGTAAGTGCGACCCGAATCAAATCCGATTGTTGGGTTGGGCGGGTTTTGTACAGAGATTGTCTGCCCGATTTGAATAGTGCGTGTATTCACCCGCCCCCACAGACATCTAATATATCAGAACTAATCGATCGCACATGAGATAAGATCAGCTTCCGGCAAGTTTCCCCGCCACCAAGTCGCGAGCCTCAGCTTCTAAAACATCCTGCTTTTCCGGGGTGCTGGCGGC
This sequence comes from Microcoleus sp. ARI1-B5, assembly GCF_036705795.1. Classification (NCBI taxonomy): domain Bacteria; kingdom Bacillati; phylum Cyanobacteriota; class Cyanophyceae; order Oscillatoriales; family Microcoleaceae; genus Microcoleus; species Microcoleus sp. ARI1-B5. Next base: position 4,524 of record NZ_JAUBVK010000019.1, on the reverse strand, counting down.
CTGGATAAACCCCTTAAACAACGGGTGGGGGGCGCTAGGTCGAGATTGGAATTCGGGGTGAAATTGACTGGCTATGAAAAAGGGATGGTTCGGCAATTCGATCATTTCTACCAGTCGGCCGTCAGGGGATGTCCCGGAGACTGCATAACCTGATTCTAAGAAAAGATTGCGGTAGGCGTTGTTAAATTCGTAGCGGTGGCGGTGCCGCTCGTAAATCACTTCTTTTTGATAAAGTTTGAAAGCCAGGGTGTCTGGGTTGACGCGGCACGGATACAAACCCAGTCGCATTGTACCGCCCAAATCGACTACATCTTGCTGTTCCGGCAATAAATTAATTACCGGATTTGCCGTATCCGGGTTAAATTCAGCGCTGTTGGCATCCTTTAGTTGGGCGGTGTGGCGCGCCCATTCAATCACAGCACACTGCATCCCCAAACACAATCCCAAAAAGGGTATTTTATGGTGTTTGGCATATTCGATCGCCGCTATTTTGCCGTCAACTCCCCGAATTCCAAAACCTCCGGGCACAACAATGCCGTTGATATCTTTGAGATAATTTTCGAGGTTTCCCGATTCTAAATCTTCTGAGTTAATCCAGTGCAAATTTAGGTCTGAGCCGATCGAGATCGCTGCGTGCCGCAAAGCTTCCACCACCGAAAGATAAGCATCGTTCAAGCGCACGTATTTGCCAACCAAAGCAATATCAATCTTGTGGTTGGGGCTGTAAAGCCGCTTGACTAAGGTTTCCCACTGAGTCAAATCGGGCTGCCGCTGTTCGAGTTGCAGCAAATTGATGGTTTGTTCCGCCAGACCTTCCTGCTCCATCATCAGCGGCACTTCGTAGATACTTTTGGCATCTTGAGCCGTGATGACGCATTCTTCGGGCACGTTGCAGAATTCCGACAACTTTTGTTTCAGGCCCAAAGGTAAAGGCCGATCGCACCGACAGACTAAAATATCTGGTTGAATGCCGATCGACCGCAATTCCTTAACCGAGTGCTGAGTCGGTTTAGTTTTCATCTCTCCCGCCGAAGGAATCCAAGGTATCAGCGTCACGTGCATATACACAACATTTTGCCGCCCGACAGCCTTGCGAAACTGGCGAATTGCCTCCAAAAACGGCAAAGATTCAATATCTCCCACCGTTCCGCCGATTTCCGTAATCACCACATCAGGATTGGTGTTTTTTGCTACACGAAAAATTCGCTCTTTAATCTCGTTAGTGATGTGGGGAATCACCTGTACCGTGCTCCCCTGATACTCGCCGCGGCGTTCTTTATTAATCACGGCTTGATAAATGGAACCCGTGGTGACGCTGTTGAGGCGAGACATGGAAGTATCGGTAAAACGCTCGTAGTGCCCCAAATCCAGGTCAGTTTCCGCACCGTCTTCGGTGACGAAGACTTCTCCGTGCTGAAACGGGCTGAGAGTACCGGGGTCAACGTTAATATAGGGGTCTAGCTTCAAAATCGAGACAGAGTAGTCTCGCGACTTCAATAAGCGGCCGAGGGAAGAAGCCACAATTCCCTTGCCGATACTGGAAACCACGCCGCCGGTCACAAACACAAATTTGGTCATAGATTTTCGACTTTAGATCTTTCTCAGTTAAGGTAACACTATTTAACGATTTTCCAACACTTTCAGCCTTTTCTAACCTTATTTCTATCACTCGTCTAGCAAAACAGTCATTTTAGGGGCTTTTGAACCCCTGCTACTGCCTGTTCACCTGCTCTAGTGTCCCCTACCCGGTACTCGGTTACAAGCGAACTCTTCTATCAATCTTCTAGCGACACCACACAGTATCTGCACGTGACCCCAGAGGGCGTAAATTTTCGTTACCCTTGTCAATCGCCTCTTTCCACCACAGTTCACCGTACCCGTCCCGCACGGCGTCGCCGTAGGGCATACTATCGAGCTTGTAAGCGCTGAACCCGCGCTCTATCATATCCTTGCGAGAAAGCACTTGCACCCAGTAATCTGGTTTTGACTCCTGGCACGGAAGCGCGATCGCTTCATTCACGCTATGTGCATGATGTGACTCTAGTTTTCTTGTTGGTTCATTTTTTAGTCCTTTTTAGTCAAGCCGCCCAAGTGGGGCGGCTACGCCAGAAAATACTTTAAGACAACGAACCGCCCAACATATCCAAAATCGCTTCTACGTCCGCTAGGTCGCACTTGGACTTTTTGCGCTTGGCTTTCAAGTGATTAAGTAAGGTGGCAGCGTCAGGTACATCACTTGTGTCAAGCGATTCTCTGCTATCTAGCTGTCTGGCTAGTGCTAGCACCCGATCGGCTAGAGCGATCGGCACTCGGATGGTGCGGGTTTGTCCGTGCTTCCATTTCCCCTCGTAGTGCTTGAGGTTGGCTAAGCTAGCGTCATTGATGTTTTTAGTCATGTCACTTGTGTCACGTGATTTACTGTTAACAGCTCGACACGGTTGCTTTTGTTTTGTCAAGGACTGAATCACCTGACACAAGTGAATTAATTCTATAGGGGCCGTATGCTAGTACCGAGGTTACTTGCTACAGCTTCATCAAGATAGGGAAGCCCAATGTGTGTGGGACGGTGACGGTGACATTTTCCTGGGAATGGGATTTTTTGTCGAGTTCGATTTTGTAGTCTATCTCGCTACTGCCGTACCAAACTTCGACTATCTTACCTTTCTGTTCGTGGTGCAACCCACGGTCAACAATTACCACGCGGTCATTAACCTTGAATTCTTTATGGTTCGCCCCGATGCTTGCAGGACTTATAGGGGGGCTTGCAGGACTTTGTACACCACTTGATGCAGGACTTAAAGCCTTACTAGATAAGGGGTTTGCAGGACTTGCAGGACTTATAGGGGTAATTTCTTTTTCCTCTATCTTTTCTTGAATGCCCTGTCCAGTCTCGTCCTGTTCTCGGTCGGATTCACAATCTTCAAAAATGTTTGAGGTTAAGTCCTGCAAGTCCTGCAAAGCTATATCCTGTATGGGCGGAAGTCCTGCACTAAGTCCTGCAGAAGTGCTGCTATTACTGTCAGAAGTCCTGCAAAGCGCTGCTAGTTGTTGGGAGTAGGTGGGGTGATAGTCATTTTTACCCCTCAACCTTAAACCGACAAAAGTGACGTGCCGACCGCTCCGATCGCGAACGACTGGCAGGTGCAGTTCGGTGCAAAGCTTCTCCAGACCCGGGGAAAAAGTTGTCAGGCTCATCGCAGGCTTTTTAATTTCCTCACAAAAATCTTTGTAACTGTCGAACAGATCGCCCGCACGGACTTGTGCGCCGTCCTCGACGATTAGCTCCATCTCGAAGAACGCGGCGAGGCTGTCCATCCGTACCTTCATGTCCCACTCAGCAGCCTTAAAGTCGGCAATTTCGGCGTCGCCGATACCTTTTATCGCTTGCGCTACCTCGCTACTAGGCATTGCCAAAGCGATCGCAATTAGCGACGCTATCTCGCTGTCAAAGCTAGCTTCCATCTCGGAATTGCGTAAGGCTTTCGGGATAGGATTGTTAAACTCCACTAGGCACAAACGCCGCTCTAACCCGGTGGTGTTACCCATGAATATTGGGTCATTGCTACAGATGAGCAGCTGCCCGTAAAAGTAGGCGTTAGCAGCAGGTCGGTACACTTCCCGATAGTTGACGCTATCGCCACCAGTTAGCCGGAGGATGGATTCAACGCCTACGGGCTTCCGTTCGTCGCCAAACACCACCAATTGTTTGTCAATGATGCTCGCTAGGGTTGAGCCATCTTTCAAGCTTTCGAGACTGCAAGGTTGAGTATTGTCCTTGCCCACAACTTTCTCCATTAACCGGGCAAACGTACCTTTGCCGGAACCCGGAGCACCAATTAAATGCACGAACTGCTGCCAGTCGTGGAACCCGAAGCGCAAGCAACCGTTGATGATTGCCAGCAACTTAAATATTTTCTTGGCATCGCCCCTCATCGCCGTCCGCATCCAGGCGCTGATGTTCGGGCAGTTTGTCTCTAACGCTTGCAGTGCGTCGCTTGTATCGCCCGCTAGCGGCTTGTGTTCAAAAGGCAGGTAGGAAGTGAAGCGATCGCCCGGTTGATGTTCGCGTGTTTTGCCGCTGTTGCCGTCGAGAACGCAGTTGCTGAAATTGATAAACCGACGGCGGTCAGCCCCTCCCCAGTGTTTTTCCCTCAGCAGTTTAGTCAGGAGTTTGAGCACGTCAGTCAAGTAAGCATCACCGCTGTAAGCGATGTTTTTGGCGTCAACCACTGTCATCAGTAGAGTCTCGAAGTTGCCTATCTCTACTTTTTCCCAGTGCTTGCCGGAGTAGACCCGCCATTCCTTTTGTTCGTTGTCGTACTTCCACTGATGCCCGTACTGTTCGGCTATTAGCGCGGCAGTTTCGCGCGGTGTAGGCGGTTTCTTAGCTTTAGCCTGTGAACCGCTATCACTTGACACGAGTGATTTGATATTACTGTTTGCCGCTTTCATCAGGATTGCCCTAAAAGCCTCAATCCCGTTTTTGTTGATGAAATCGTCCATACCTTTTGTTTCCCCTTTCTC
>NZ_JAUBVK010000018.1:53499-137326 GCF_036705795.1 Microcoleus sp. ARI1-B5 | reverse complement strand
GACAGTTGACAGTTGACAGTTGACAGTTGACAGTTGACAGTTGACAGTTGACAGTTGACAGTTGACAGTTGACAGTTTAGTGTCGATTATCGGCCCAAATACATGACAAATCTCGCTTCTAGCTTAGTCTCGATCTCCCTGGCACCCCCCTTCGATCGGGGGGGACAAGAAGTGTTCAAAGTGGGTCTTCGATCGGGGGAGTAGGGGGTATGCGAGGGGGATCGAGCCTCGACGGTAAACGATAGATACAAAAGTTTTTAGGCGATTGTTGACATCTAATGATGCAGCGGGCGTCCTTCACGGCGCAGGTAAGCTTTCGCCAAAACTTGGGATTATTAGATTCTAGGATTCGGACGCGGTGGCGTCGAGGGATGGAGAGCCCGGTCATTTAAGAACACAGGCTAATTTAGATAAATGTTCACAATTAAATGAAAGCAATGGTATTAACCTCAGATACAGGCGCTGACAATAACAGCGACTGCGAATTAATTTTTGACCCGGCTTCGATTCAACCTCACGGCATCCTGTTGGTGCTGGAATCTCCTGTGTTGAAAATTTTGCAAGTTAGCAACAATACTTTTGAGGCGATCGGCATTTACCCGAAAGAACTTGTGGGCAATTTTTTACATGAATTTGTCGAGACTGAGGAAATTGATGCTGTTGAAAAAGCTTTAGTTGAAAACGACCATCAACGTAACTCTATCAGTTTATCATTCACCGGTCAAAACCGCAAGTGTTTTTTTCAGGGGAGGCTGCATCAATCAAGTTCATTATTAATTGTGGAACTAGAACAGGTTGTTGCCCCAAAAGCGGGGAAGTGTTTCAATTCTTATCATTTAGTGCAAGAGCCGATCGACAAAATCCACAACACACCAAACCTGCAAGTGCTGTGTCAGACAGTGGTTGAAGAAGTGCGGAGGACGATCGGCTTCGATCGGGCGATCGTCTATAAATTTGATGCCACCGGTGCCGGGGAAGTAATCGCCGAAGACAAAGTAGAAAATTTGGCTTCTTTATTGGGAATGCACTATCCGGCTGCCGATATTCCCCCGCAGGCAAGAAAGCTGTTCAGCATGAATTTAATTCGGTTTATTCCCGATATTCACTATCAGCCTGTAGAACTAATTCCTGACTGCAATCCGCTGACCGGTCGCCCCCTGAATCTGGGCTTCTCCTTGTTGAGAACAGTTTCCCCTTGCCACGTTCAATATCTCAAGAATATGAACATTGGCGCTAGCATGACCGTGACATTAATCAAAGATCGAAAACTCTGGGGATTGATCGCCTGTCACCACCAAACACCAAAGTATGTCAACTACGAAACAAGAACGGCTTGCGAACTGGTAGCAAAGTTTGTGAATCTAGAGCTCAGCTACAAACAAGATAGCGAAGACCGGGACTATGCAATTTATTTAAAAGAAATTTGCCATAAATTTATCACGGAAATTTCTCTAGAAAACTGCTTTGTAGAAGGTTTACTTAAATCCCGAGATGAATTGCTGGCCTTAGTGGGCGCTACCGGTGGAGTTGTTTGTGCCCATGAAAATTTAATCACCATCGGCCAAACCCCGGAATTGGCAGAAATCGAAAAGTTAATTGCTTGGATAAAAACTCAAATAAATAAGAATGATGTTTTTCATACAGATTGTCTCTCAAAACTGTATCCGCCTGCCGATAAATTTAAAAAAGTTGCTAGCGGTTTGCTGGTGCTTGCCATGTCCGAGATGCAAAATTATTACATTTTGTGGTTCCGTCCCGAAGCAATTCAAACTGTCAACTGGGCCGGTAAACCAGACTGGCCAATTGATTTTAAACCGGATGGCAGCCCATTGATGTCTCCTCGCACTTCCTTTGACTTGTGGCAAGAAACTGTGAGGTCAAAATCTTTGCCTTGGCAGGGGTGCGAAATCGAAATCGCCCGAGAACTGCGAGTGGCAATTGCTAGCATTGAGTTGCGGAAAATCAACCAGCAGCTCAACTTAGCTTTGTCGGCTACCAAAATCGGATTTTGGGACTGGGACGTGCAGAACAATCGCATTGTTTGGTCGAGGGAACACGAAGAGTTGTTTGGGTTGGCTCCGGGAACTTTTGACGGAACCGATCGAAGTTTTGCAGCTTGCGTTCACCCGGAAGATTTAAAAGGTGTGGAGGATGCGATCGATCGGGCGCGAGCCCAGCGCTCGGATTACTGTCACGAAAACCGCGTGATTTGGCCCGATGGCAGCATTCACTGGATGGAGGGAAAAGGTAAGTTTTTTTACAGCGAAACGGGCGAAGCTGTGCGGATGGTGGGGACTGTTACAGAAATTACCGATCGCAAAGCTAGAGAATTACAATTGCGCCTGTTAGAATTAGTAGTTACCACGACTAACGACGCGGTGTTAATTACGGAAGCTGAACCGATTGACGAACCGGGCCCGCGAATTCTGTATGTCAACCCAGCTTTCACGCGGATGACCGGCTATACGCTAGAAGAAGTTTTGGGCAAAACGCCGCGCATCTTGCAAGGAGAAAAAACAGATAGGGCAAGTCTCCATCGCATTCGGAGAGCTTTGAAAACCTGGCAGCCGGTGCGGGTTGACTCGATCAATTACCGCAAAGACGGCACAGAATTTTGGGTAGAATTGAGCATTGTGCCCATAGCTGACGAAAGCGGTTGCTTTACCCATTGGGTGGCAGTGCAGCGCGATATTAGCGATCGCAAACAAGCTGAAGCCGCCCTCCAACAGCTCAACGAACTGTTAGAAATGCGAGTTTTGCAGCGCACCCGAGAACTGGAAATTTCTCAAACAGAACTCCGGGAAAGCGAAGCTTTATTTCGCTCTTTGAGCGAGAGTTCCCCCGTCGGCATTTTCAAAATAGATGCTGAGGGGAAATGTACCTATACAAATCCGCGCTGTCAAGCAATTGGTGGTTTCACAGCAGCAGAAGCTTTAGGAAACGGCTGGATGCGGTTTGTTCACCCCGAAGACCTGAAACTAATTCTGTCCCAGTGGTCCCAATCGCGATCGCTAGATGGGGAATTTTCCTGCGAATTCCGCCACATCCAGCGAGACGGAACAATCAGGTTTTGTCGGATGAAAACAGCTCCGATTATTTCTGACCGAGGTCAACTAATCGGTAACGTCGGCACAGTCACAGATATCACAGAAAGTCGGGCAATTGAAAAAATGAAAAATGAGTTTATTTCGATTGTCAGCCACGAACTGCGAACGCCGCTTGCTTCTATTCGCGGTTCTTTAGGTTTGCTGGCGGCTGGGGTGCTCAAAGACAAACCGGAAACTGCCAAACAGATGTTAGACATTGCGTCGGGCGATACCGAACGGTTAGTGCGTTTGGTCAACGATATTCTCGATTTAGAGCGGCTCGATTCGAGCCAAGTTACCATTGTTAAGCAGTGGTGCGACGCGCAGGTTTTGATGCGTAAGTCGGCAGAAGCTGTGATGTCTGTGGCTGCTGAGAATAAGATTGATTTGTCGCTTTTGCCTTCGTCTGCACAAATTTGGGCTGACCCGGACAGGATTGTTCAAATGCTAGTAAATTTGTTGAGCAATGCGATTAAATTTTCGCCTCCGGGGAGTACAGTAACTGTCAGGGTTGAAGATTTGGGCGATTCCCTAGGGGATAGCTACGCTTCACGGGTTTTATTTGAAGTCAAAGATCGAGGGCGGGGGATTCCTGCTGATAAACTAGAAACTATCTTTGGACGGTTTCAACAGGTCGATGCTTCTGACTCCCGCCAAAAAGGAGGTACGGGTTTGGGTTTGGCTATCTGTCGCAGCATCGTGCAGCAGCACGGCGGCAGAATTTGGGCCGAAAGTGTTGTCTCAGAAGGTAGCAGTTTCTATTTCACAGTGCCTGCACCGCTGGATGGGGAAGGGGGGAAAAGTTAGATTGCTTGGTTCGTGGTAATGTACGCGGGGAGCATGAGTTTGGGAGGGTTGATTGGTGTCAACTTCAAGTTTTATGCAGTAGGGATCTACTGTTTGACTATTAGGTCTCGATCCCCCCGGCGCCCCCCTTAATAAGGGGAGTAGGGGGTGGGACAAGAGCGTTCTTTGGCGTCCCCCGAATCGTTGCGGGGGGGGGACTGGAGTCCGATCGACAGTCGACCCCTACTCCCCTGCGCGATCGGGGGATGCGAGGGGGATCGGGCAAGAGGCTACAAACCAGAGATACAAAGGTTTTACTCTGAAGTTTACACCAATAGTGAGGGATATATTTAGATTTTTTAGTTCTCGGTTTAAGTAGGTGCATCTCGCGTGCGTAAGTCATGTTTCGGTTTACGATGATTAATTTAAAATTTTGGTTTTAATTATGTCAGCAAAGCGCATTCTGGTAATCGATGATGAACAAAACCTTTGCAGCGTGATTCAGGCTTGTCTGGAACATTTAGGCGGCTGGAGGGTGCTGATTGCGCCCGAGGCCCACGAAGGATTGGTTTTAGCTGAAACTGAAGTCCCTGACGCTATTCTGCTCGATGTGATGATGCCCGATATGGACGGAGTTACTCTGTTTGGTTTGCTGCAAAAAAATGCTGCTACTCGGGGGATTCCGGTGATTTTTCTGACTGCTAAGGTGCAGGCGATGGATTTGAGCGAGTTTGCTGATTTGCCCGTAGCGGGGGTGATTGCTAAGCCTTTCGATCCTTTGGGTTTGGCACAGCAAGTTGCGGGAATTCTCGGTTGGGAACTGTTGCTTTAAGCTGGGGAAAAATGCGAGACAAGACTCGGCGGTTGAAACCGCCACTACACAAACTTTCGTGTCCTCGACCGACTGAAGAATTAAGGGGCATTACAGCCAGATGGCGATCGGAAATCCGGTTTATTGTTCTCATTCCCTTGCTAAAATCTCGCAATTATGTTAATGAATCGGGTTTCTGCGTGCAGGAAAGTCCTAGTTTTTCCGGCTGTTTTCAGAATTTCCTCATTTTTTTGATTTAGCTTTGAGATCGATCGGTGATTGGTTACTTCAAACCCTGATTCCCTAGAAGTTCCAGAGATGAGTTCAGGGAGTCGGGGTCTTTTGTTTCCCGTAAAGTCGATCGACAACCGCCGTATTTACACGCTCTGGGACTGCTCCAAAAGTTACGCTGACTTGCCTCAATAACGGGTTTTTTAACTCGGACTCCTAGATGCACGGAAGTTTTTTTGGTAAAAACCCCGGTTTCTGCGTAAATGTTGCAATCCTTGCTTCCGCAAAAGTATATTTATCAAAAAAAATGAGGGTCTTCATAATTCCCTCATATTTTTTAGATACTGTTTATTCCAGGTTCTTGAGTTGAAGGTCGCACTCTCTGCTGCATCCCGCTGCCAAAGAACGAAGCTGTTTTCAGGGGAGTTCGGGAAGAGTGACGGTACTTTCGATTAAGGAGTGCGACAGCACAACCAACCTGAATCCGTCAGGCGTTAGGTACTGCATACCAAACAAACTGGGTTTTTTAACCGGGAAAAACGGGGTTTCTGCGCAAGTCCTATAAGTGTTGGCAGCAAAACTCAATGCCAAAGAAATTAATCACTGTGGATGTGATTCGCGCTCTCGAATAACGCCCTGAAAATAAGTCAGTCATTTTGTTAAGAGCAAAACTGGCAATTGCCACTAACAGGCAAAGCCCAATTTGAGTAAGTTTTTTAAAGAGTGTGGAGATTTTTAGAATGTCAGATCAGCTATATTCTAAAGGTAACAGGAAAATTTTGTGCTACTACGCAAATGCTACCAACCAAATTCAGGTGGTTCGGATTGGGAATATTCCTAATTGGTACTTTGAAAGAGTGGTGTTTCCGGGGCAGCGACTGATGTTTGAAGCTGCGGCCGAAGCCGTATTAGAAATTCACAGCGGCGCGGTGGCAAGTGCTATTTTATCGGACAAGATTCCCTGCTACGTGTTGCGGGTTATAGAAGAGGTAAGTTTTGACGGGGATCTGATTATTACCGAAGAAAAATGTGCGGTATTAGCTCGCTAAAATTCCGCAGAAATCAGAGGAACTCGATCGGGGCAACAAAGATCTAAGTTAAGTAGTATCTGGGGAGGGGGAAAATGCAGAAAAATCTTGTCAATATTACCTTGCGCGCAGTCACAGAAGAAGTAGAAATTATCTTGGAGTCTTATCCCAAGTATCCCTACCAACAAGCTTTTTCGCCCTCGGGCTTGCGGCAGGATTTAATTGCTTACGTGCTGAGCCGAGTTCCTAATAGATATATGGCGATCGGCTCCGGCGAGTCTGCTAACCACACAGTCCAGGTTCGCTGTTCTTCAGAGCAGTTGCTGCAGATAGAAAATTTGATTCATACTGGCATTGGCGACTTGCTGCACAGCTATCAGAAGGTAGATTACTGCCTTCGGGAAGAAGTTAAATTCGGTTCGAGAGTTGGTAGTTGGTTTTGATAGTTTGCGGTAATTGAGCCAGATGCCGAGAGCCTCGGCACTCTCGGTTGGGCGATCGAGCTAGAATTGTCTGTGTACTCGATCGCGTTCAGCACTTTTGGTAATCGCGGCAGCCCTCGCAGGGGCCGTTGGGGTTGACTGCACAGCGCAGAATTTCCGATCGAGCGTTAAAGTGGCAGGTAGCATCTCCCATAACCCAGATGCCGCTGACAAATGTTCTTTCCGTCGGCGGTGCGGCAGACTGCACGTACAAGGCAATTTTTTGCAGTTGGTAGCGCCCGGATTTGAATTGATAGCGGTGGTGGCGTTCCAAAACAGCGTAGGTTTGTCCCTCTAAATCGAGATAGTTCCCCGGTTGCGGTGTCCAATCCAGCCGAATGCTGCCTAGGGATTGGCGGGGGTGAGAGAGAATCACTTCTACTGGTAAAGTATTTTGTTCCATGTGCGGTGCGGCAAGCGAGTACAAGCTGATGGTATCGCAGTCGCAGGTTCGATCGAGATGCGGTGGAGATTCCCAACAGATTTTAAGGGTTTGCGGGACTTGGGGCGCGGGCGGGTGCGATCGCATTTTGTGCCATCAAAATCCCCAAAAATATGCCATTCCTTCCAGGATTCCCCCAGCGCAAGCAGAGCCAGCTAAATAATGATTTTTTGTGCCATATTCGCGATGCCATGCTAAGAGTTCTGACAGAGCGTTAGCAACGATTACTCCCCGAACATCCTGTTCAAACATACTGATATCATTGCCGGAATCGCCGCAAACTAAGGTTGCATCAGATGGAATTTGCAGGCGCTTTTGTAAATAAGTCAGGGCCTTGCCTTTATTGCTAGTTTGTGGTAAAATATCCACATCGCGATTGCTGCTAAAAATTATTTGAGCTGCCAGTCCCGATGCGGCTAATTTTTGCTGCAAGGTCTGGATAATCGAGGTATTTTCTGCTGCTGGTTCCAGACAATAACTGATTTTCCAAGGATTTTGTTCTGTTAGGGATTGGGGTTTAAGCTTCTTAAACTGCTGAGCTAAAGAGGCGATCGCCATTTTATCCCAATCTTGAGAAATATATTGGGCCCAATCTAAATCTAGGGTTGCGTCTTGGTAAATCTCGCTGCCTACACCTGCGATCGTATAGTCCGGTGCTAGCAGTTGCTTGTCGGCAATTAATTCGCAAGTTGAAGCATGGGAACGCCCGGTAGCGTAAACTAAACAAATTTGCGATCGCTTTGATTGCAAGCGCTGGTTTAAAACTTGAGTTGCTGCGTCGTCTCCGACTAATGTGTTGTCTAAATCTGTGACTAATAAGAATTTCATTTTGATAATTGGGAATTGGGAATTAGGAATTGGGAATTGGTAATGGGGAATTGGGAATTGGTAATGGGGAATAGGTCCTGGGGAATTGCCTGGAAACCTTTGTATCTCTCGCTTATAGCTTAGTCTAGATCCCCCTCGCATCCCCCTACAACCAGGGGAGTAGGGGTTGACGCAAGAATGTTTCTTGTCCCCCCCTGGTTGTAGGGGGGCGCCGGGGGATCGGGGCAGAATCGTCAAACACTAGACCGACACTACATAAGACGTTAAGTTGACACGCCTTGCGTAATTGCCAATTGCTCAATTTCATAATAAAATTATCTTATTCTTTGCTGTCTTTTGTGGGTTTGTGGTGTGGCTGGGGGCGTAAAGCCGCCACAATGGGTCAAATTCAGGATAACTCAAGTCCAGAAGTTGCGCGATCGAGGGAGTTTGTCAGATGAAAGGCTGATGGGGGTTGAGGTTGAAGCGTCGCAGCTATGGGCGGCAAGGGCTCGGGATTGATTGAAGGGTCGATCGAGCTTTACTACAAGATACAGCAAAGGTGCGCGCGAGCGAAGCTATCCCGAGCATGAATCGCAGCAACAGCCCCAAAAGTAAGGGGGGCAATTCGTAAATTGCCCCCAAATGAGTTAGAAATTTCAAACTTTCCTCAGTCTGAAAAAGCTACTGAAGTCGATACAGTGCCGACAATACAGTGCCGACAATAGCAGCCCGACTGACACCTCTGATAACCTCAGCATACAACAAGACGCGGCACAAGTCATAGGATTTTAGATTTGAGATTTGAGATTTGAGATTTGAGATTTTAGATTGGGGAATGACTTATATCGTGTGCGGTAAATTACCCGCTATCAAGAAGGTTTGAGCGTGAGGACTTTAATGATATGATATCATGTCGGATCGATTACCATAACAAAAACGGAACGCACGTGCGGACTTTAGTCCGCAAAAAGCTGCGGACTAAAGTCCGCACGCGCGATCGAGTCTGATTGCGGTTAATCGAGCGGACACGATATCATGCCTCAATTAATAGCTGTAAAATAAAAAAGCAACTGTAGGTCAGTTACTAATTCTTACAGAATCAATTCTTGCCAATTATTTAATAATCTAAAATTACCATTTTCCCAGGTACAAAGTCGGGGAAATGAGCTTATCTAATTGGGATTTCGATGATAAATTCAGTACCTTTACCCGGTGCCGAGAGGCACTGCAATTTGCCCTTGTGTTTTTCAACGACAATTTGGTGCGAAATTGATAAACCCAAACCTGTACCTTTGCCTACGGGCTTTGTGGTAAAAAACGGGTCAAACAAACGCACGATCCGATCTTGGGTAATGCCAGGGCCGTTGTCTTTAATCCGAATGCAAATGCTCTTGTCATCAATCGTTTCCGTTTTGATGGTAATTGTAGGAAAGGTAAAATCAGTGGTGTTTTGGGCTTGGCTGCTGCTTTCTTCCAAGGCGTCGATCGCATTTGCCAAGATATTCATGAATACCTGATTTAACTGTCCGGGATGACATTCTATTTGCGGCAGTTCTCCGTATTCTTTAATCACTTCAATGCCCTGCCAGTGTGCCTTGGCTTTCAGCCTGCTGTTCAACATTAACAAGGTACTTTCTAAACCTTCGTGAATGTCGGCAGACTTGAATTTTGCTTCGTCGGTCCGCGAGAAATTGCGCAGAGTTTGAATGATTTCTACAATTCGCTCGCATCCTGTCTGCATCGAATTCAGCAATTTCGGCAGGTCTTCTGCGAGAAATTCTAAGTCTATATATTCGGCTTCTTTCTGAATCTTTGCTGGGGGATTTGGGTATTCTTCTCGATACATCTGCACGATGTCTAACAAGTCGAGAACGTAGCCGCGGACGTGGCAGAGGTTGCCGGCGACAAAGCCAACTGGGTTGTTAATTTCGTGGGCAATTCCTGCTAGCACCTGTCCGAGGGAAGACATTTTTTCGGTTTGTACTAACTGCATTTGAGTTTGCTGCAATTCGTACAAAGCTGTTTGCAGTTCTTGGGATTTTTGGCGATCGCGATCTGCAGAAGCGGCCCGTTCTTCCTCAACCCCGATCGCCGCGGCAATAATTCCGATCAGCTTGCAGTCGGCTTCTGTGGGCGCGAAAGGCTCGGTGTAGACAACGCACACCGCACCCACGTAATCGTCGCCCAGCCGCACTGCTTGTCCCAGATAGCTTTGCAGTTGGTAGCGGATGACAGCGGGATCGGTTTGGCCGTAGATCGTGTTCTGCAAGTCAGAAATGACCACAGGCCGATCGCTTGCTTTGTGGCATACGTCGGTGCAGACGTGGTTCTCGGCGATCTCGACCTCCGGGTAATCCGGCGGCGCTTGCCAAGTCGCGATCGCGCGCAGCAGCCCGTCACCGACGTGGCTGTAGATGGCGCAGCTTCCGCCCAAAAGCTCGCCGGCTAAGGATGTCAGGCGCTGGATGTTGTCAGCCGCGTTGGTGGTGAATCCCAAAAAGCACTCGTTGATTTTGCTGAGGCGGTACTCTGCTTGCCTGCGCGCCGTCATGTCGCGGGAGTTGATCGCAATTCCGCTCACAGTGGGGTCTGCTAGCAAGTTGATGCCCACGCCTTCGAGAAAACACCAAGAACCGTCAGCGCGCCGGAACCGACCTTTGAGGGCGATCGGATCGCCGGGATTTGCCATCAGTTTTTCGCCGTCGGACATCGCCGAGGGAAGGTCGTCAGGGTGAATTAAATCGAGGGCAATTTGACCGATGAGTTCCTCTGGTTCGTAGCCCAAAACTCTTTCTACAGAAGGGCTTTCGTAAACAATGCGGCCGCCGGAGTCGAGAATGGTAATGATGTCGGAACTGTTGAGAATTAGCGATCGCCACTTAGCCTCATTTTGCAGTAAAGCTGATTCGGCAAGTTTGCGATCGGTAATATCCTCCACCATTTCCAAAATAAACTGCGGCGTTCCCTGACTGCTCTCGATCGCAGAAGCGCTGAGGCGTCCCCACCTGGTGCTGCCGTCGCAGCGGAGGTAGCGCTTCTCGATTTGGTAAGCTTCGCGCGAACCTGCTGCCAACTGTTGGCGCAAAGGACGATCGGACTGTGCGTCTTCTGGGTGCGCCCAGTCGTCGAGGCCCGCGCCCCGGAGTTCGGCGGACGATCGCCCCAGCATAGCTTGAAATGCCGGATTAGTGGCGATCGCAACGCCTTCGAGGGTAGCGACTGCCATGCCGATCGCAGCGCGTTCAAAAATTGCCCGAAACCGCTGTTCGCTGTCCCGCAAAGCTGCCTCTGCTTCCACTTCCTGGGTGATGTCCCGCCCCGCGACTGCCATGCCTTTGCGGGAACCGTCGGGGTTGAACAGCGGCACTTTCCGCACTTCAAACAAATTGCTGCCGCCTGTGGGTAAGGGGACAACTTGGCGGGTGGAGGTGAGAGTGGCTGCTTCCCAGGTGGTTTCGTCGGTTTCCTGCCAAGTTAGCAGGATTTCTTTGACTCTGTCCGTGGCGGCGGCTGCGAGTTCGGCGGTAGTTTTGCCCTGATAGTCTGCGGTATCGAGGCCCAAAAGTTGGAGGGCGCAGTCGTTAGCAATCAGCCAGCGCCCGGAGCTGTCTGTGAGGTTGATGGCGTCGGGCACGGCGTCGATCGCAGTTTTCAGCCAGTATTCTCGATCGCGCAGGGCTGCTTCGGCGCGCTTGCGATCGGCGATTTCGGCTACGGTTCCTTCGTAGTAAAGCAGTTCGCCGTTTTCGCCCTCAACTTCGCGCACGTTTTCCGAGATCCAGGTAGTGCTGCCGTCGAGGCGGATAACGCAGGACTCAAACTCTTTCAGGGAGCCGACGCGGCTGATTTCGGCGATGAAGTCAGCGCGGCGGGTGCGATCGGCGTAAAGGTTGTTTGCCGAACATTTTGCGATCAGTTCTGACGGGGAATCGTAGCCGTACATTCGGGCGAGTGCGGGGTTTGCGCTGAGGTAGCGCCCGTCTGGGGCGGTTTGAAATATGCCTTCGGTGGCGTTTTCAAAGATGCTGCGGTATTTTTCCTCGGCTTGTTTGAGGGCGAATTCTGCTTGCTTGCGATCGGTAATATCAGATTGGACGCCGATGAAGTGGGTGACAATCCCGCTGCTGTCGCGCACCGGCGAGAGGGTGAGTTCGTTCCAGAAGGGGGTGCCGTCTTTGCGGTAGTTTTTCAGAACTACTTTGCAGTCGTGCTGTTCTTGCAGGGCCGCGCGGATTTGAGCGACGGCTGCGGCATCGGTATCCGGGCCTTGCAGAAAGCGGCAGTTACGCCCGATGATTTCGCTGCGAGCGTAGCCTGTAATCTGCTCGAAAGCTGGGTTACAGTATACTATGGGTCTGTCTGGCTCTTTAGCGTCCGCGATCGCGATGCCGTTGCTGGTAGCTGCCAGGGCGCGATCGTACAGCCTCCATACTTCTTCTATTAAATTCGGTGGATTGGGGCCCGGACGAGTCGGCGATAGGTTTTCCGAAGGAATGTTTATATCGATCTGCATAATTTTTTATAGATTGAGTTTCTTGTCGATTTCGACTGGCTGCACACCCTTGACTTTAACAGAATTGTCCTGTTTTCCGAAGGCAGAAGTTACAAAGCTATTATGCTGAATTTTTGCTGTCAATCCTACCATAAAAAATCTGAACTCCCTGCTTTTAATTTATAATACTTATTGCCGCGCTCACTCTATCTCTGGTATGGTTTACTTGGTGGCCGGCGAGCGCGCAATTTATTTTCAAATCCCACCCAAAAAATAGAGCGTCCGGATCTAATGAAATATTTGTCATTATTTTTTTTTAACTTACTTAAATGATTCAAACTCTGCTGAAACAAACCGACTCAAGAATTTTGAACGATCGCAGCTAGTTCCGAAATATTGGCGATCGCAAAAGTTGGTTTTAGGGCGAGACACTCAGCGCGATCGCCATATCCGTAACCCGCCCAACAAGAATCTATCCCAGCATTTTTAGCAAACAGCAAATCAACCGCCGTATCGCCAACCATTAAAACCTGACTGTTATCCAATTCCGGGAACAGCGGTTTAATAATCGAATAGAAAACACTCGGATTTGGTTTTTGAATAATTTGTCCGTTATCACCTAAAATTAAATCAAAAAAACTGTGAATTCTCAACTTTTCCAGGAACAAATTAACAAAACTCACGTGTTTGTTGCTAAAAACTCCCAGGCTCAATCCCGACTGGCTCGCCAACTGCAATACTTGCTTTGTCCCGGGAAATAAATCGAGCTGCTTTTCACCTTCCGTCCGATAAAAAGAGCGGTAAATTTCAACCCATTCGGGAATCGCGCTTTCCTCGATCGCCGGATGCAGGATTTTAAAACTATTTGCTAAATTGATGCCGATCGTCGCTCGAATTGTATCCGCATCAGGCGGGGCAATATTGAAATTTTCAAAAGTTTTGGTAATGCAAGATACAATAGCCTTGTGAGTAATTGCCAAAGTGCCGTCGAAGTCGAAAATAATTAACTTGTACTGACTCATATTCTTGAAAAGTTCCTAGAGAGCAACATGAGACCAACCATGATATAATAGCACTATTAATCTCGAACTGACAAAGAACTAAGTATAGCGACTGTCAATTAAGTGCTCGGTGCCCTCAAGCAATTACCTTGTCCGCAATTACCTTTTTCCCCATCCCCAATAACCAATAACCAATAACCGACTTTTAGTGAATGCCAGATAATCTTTCAACATTCAAGAGGTCAAGATGAATGTCACCGAAAAACCCGAATTCCTAGCAACAGATTTTCCAGACCACACTCAATTACCCGACTCCGACGGTACTTTTGTGAAAAACTTTCAAGAACACCCTCAAAGCATCCTATTAACAACATCAATTAGACCTATTCTAGACCAAGTTCATCCCGACGGACAATACTGCATCGGTCAAGATTCCGGTATTTACTGGCGAGTAGCCCAACCCCCGGAACCGCCAGAAAGAGGAGCCGAAGCACCTGATTGGTTTTACGTACCCGACGTGCCGCCAACTCTTGACGGAAATCTGCGCCGTTCCTATGTAATGTGGCGGGAATTAATGCCACCTCTGATTGTAATAGAATTTGTGTCGGGCGATGGCAGCGAAGAAAGAGATAGGACTCCTCGAAAAGGCAAATTCTGGATTTACGAGCGGATAATTAGACCTGCTTTTTACGGGATTTATGAAGTCCAAAAAGCCCAAGTTGAAGTCTATCATTTAGTCGAAGACCGCTTCGAGTTAGCTGCACCAAATAATCGCGGACATTACCCGATCGCACAAATAGGAGTCGAACTAGGCATTTGGCAAGGAGTTTATCAGGGCGTAGAACTGCCTTGGCTGCGCTGGTGGGATGCCTCCGGGACTTTGCTGCCGGCGGCGGAGGAACGGGCCCAACAAGCCGAATTAGCGGCAGAACAAGAACGACAAAGGCGCATAGAAGCTGAGTTGCGAATACAAGCTTTAGAAGCGCGTTTGCGAGAGTTAGAAGGCGAATAAGCCGCAGATTCCAGTAGTGGCGAGAAACCGGGTTTTTTAACCAAAATACTCGCTTACAAACCTCAATAAGAGTAAAAAACCCGGTTTCTTTGGACTTACGCAGTTAGCGAGAAACCGGGTTTTTCAACCAAAATATTCGCTTAAAACTCTCAATAAGAGTAAAAAACCCGGTTTCTTGATTGGGAGTGCACAAATCCTACTGCTATCAAAAGCCCGATCGACAATCAGCCTCCTCAGAAACAAGATAAACATCGATGATAATCCAGAATTTGCGTATATTAATGGGTTAAGTAAAGTATTGCATCACTTTTGTGTAAAGTCCTATGGCACTAATTGTTCAGAAATATGGCGGCACCTCGGTTGGTACAGTCGATCGCATTCTAGAAGTAGCCAGACGAGTTGTCAAAACAGTACAGCTTGGAAACTCCCTAGTTGTCGTCCTTTCAGCAATGGGGAAAACCACCGACGGTTTAGTGAAACTCGCCAAAGAAATTTCCGCAAATCCCAACAAACGGGAAATGGATATGTTGCTCTCCACTGGGGAACAAGTGTCGATCGCCCTTTTAAGCATGGCACTGCAAGAAATGGGACAGCCCGCAATTTCCCTCACCGGCGCCCAAGTCGGCATCGTCACCGAAGCAGCCCACACCCGCGCCCGGATTTTGCGGATCGATCCTTCCAGGCTCGAAACCCAGTTAAACAGCGGTAAAGTCGTCGTCGTTGCCGGTTTCCAAGGCATCGCCGACGCCGGAGAATTGGAAATCACCACCTTGGGGCGCGGCGGTTCCGACACCACAGCAGTAGCCCTCGCCGCAGCCTTGCGGGCCGACAAATGCGAAATTTATACCGACGTGCCCGGAATTTTGACTACAGATCCGCGCTTGGTAGCCGACGCGCAACTGATGGACGAAATCACCTGCGACGAAATGCTGGAATTGGCAAGTTTGGGCGCAAAAGTCCTGCACCCGCGCGCCGTAGAAATTGCCAAGAATTACGGCGTGCCGCTGGTAGTGCTTTCTAGCTGGAGCGACGCCCCCGGTACGCTGGTAGTGTCCCCCCCACCGCAGCCCCGGCCTTTGGAGGGCTTGGAGCTCGCAAAAGCGGTCGATGCGGTGGAATTTGACTTGGATCAGGCGGGGGTGTCGCTGTTGCGTTTGCCCGATCGCCCGGGAGTAGCAGCGCGGTTGTTTGGTGCGATCGCGCAGCAAAACCTCGATGTAGACTTAATTATCCAATCAATTCACGAAGGAAATACTAACGATATCGCCTTTACTGTCAGGCGAAATTCGCTGAATCAAGCTGTTGCGGTTGCAGATGCGATCGTGCCCGCCCTCGGCAAAAATTCTCGCCCAGAATTGGGGGAACCGGAAGTGAGAGCAGAAGAAAGGCCGATAGCTAAAGTTAGCATTGCGGGTGCGGGAATGATCGGGCGGCCGAGGGTAGCCGCCGAGATGTTTAAGACTTTAGCCGATGCGGGAATTAACATTCAAATGATTTCCACTTCCGAGGTGAAAGTTAGTTGTACGATCGATGCTGGGGAGTGCGATCGGGCAGTTGCCGAACTTTGCAAAGCATTTGATGTCGCCAACTCCCCTGTCGGGCTGCGTTCATCATCCCAAAAACCGCCCGCAGTGAGGGCTGTAGCGTTGGATCTCAATCAAGCGCGTCTCGCAATTCGCCAATTGCCCGATCGCCCCGGAGTAGCAGCAAAAATGTTCGGACTTTTAGCCGAAGAAAACATCAGCGTAGACACAATCATTCAATCGCAGCGCTGCCACAATATCGACGGCATCTTAACACGCGACATTGCATTTACCGTAGCACAAATTGACGCCGCCGCCGCTAAAACAGTCCTGGAAAAATCAGCAGTTGAATTCGGCTGGGGCGAAGTTGCAGTGGATACAGAAGTTGCCAAAGTTAGCGTAGTTGGTTCCGGGATGGTAGCGCATCCTGGAGTGGCGGCGAAGATGTTTGAAGCGCTTTCGCGACACCAAATCAACATTCAAATGATTGCCACTTCTGAGATTAAGATTAGCTGCGTTGTGGATGAGGCACAAGGTGTCACAGCTTTGAAGGCAATTCACGCGGCGTTTGAGCTTTCGGGAAGTGAAAGAATCCAAGTTCCAGCTTAAGTTTTCGGTAGGGACACGGCGTGCCGTGTCCTTGCGAATATCGCGGACACAGCAGTGCTGTCTCCCTACAAATATATTCGGATTTAGACACGGCACTGCTGTGTCATTGCAAATATCGATCGACAGTCAACAATCGGAGTTTTGAGTGCAAATTTCACAGGATGAGGCTGTGTTAAAATGAAACTGGCGATCGGCTTAATGAATTTAATCTTATGACTCTAGCAAAGGAACAAACTACTGATAGCAGTAGCAACAGCGGTTGATCGAATTTCTGCATCACTGTCGAACGTCTGCTAGAACTTTTAGATTTAGAGCAAGAGGATGAGTACGGGATTTTGAGACCGACTGAGTATTCTTTCAGAACAGCGATGAAATTGATTGTATAAACCTATGATATTTTGGGTGATAATTTTCCTAAAGCATCCACTGGTACAGACGATCAAGGTAGTATCAGACTTGCTTGGCAAAATGTAAATGCCGATCGGAGAGTACGCTTGTTCTGCCCGCATAATGCTGATGAGAAAGCTTACATTTACCATCAGAAGAATGAGGAATATGGCTCGAAAGATATTACTTCAGCAGCAACCTTAGTTTATTGGCTAGAGTGGTTGAAAAAGGTATGACAGATAAATATTCTCAAAGTGAATCAGAGTTTGAGCCTTAATGTAGGCGGAATCAGTGCGACAGAAGGCTGTTGAGGTGTGGGTCAGAGATATAGCTAACCCGGATTTGGTATCATTACCTTGGATTATGATACCTCTTGTTTAATCCGCTTACTCCCGATCGCATTTCATCGCATTAAGCCAACTCCGTGTCGGTAAACTTCGATTTTGTCAAGCTTCTCTGGCTATCGGTGGTCCTGAACCTATGCTTGATGTTGTGAAAAAAACGATGGAAGGTAAGTGCGATCGATTCGCCTATCCTGATTCGTTGTTCCCCCTTAATAATTAGAATAATTAGGAGATTTTCTTGGAATGAAGCTTGCAAATTCGCTTTTAGCAGTGGCAGTGGCGATCGCCTCTTTCGGTATTACCATTAGTGCCAAAGCAGACACGGTGAAGGCCCGCTGCGATGTGTATCCAAAAGGAGAAGATCGCGCCACGTCTTCCGCTTCCTGTACCTTTTCGCAACGGCAGGGTGCCGTTAGCATCGAACTGGAAAATGGTAGCCACTATTACCTAACCCCTGTGGGCAATGAACCAGGCAATTATCGCGACCAAACTGGTCGTGCCGCCTATCGGCAGTCTGGACTGGGCGACAAGGGGCAAATTTATCGACTCGCCAATGAATCGATCTACGTCTACTGGGATACCGCTTCCTCTAAGGAGCCCAGTCAACCTTCACCCAGCCAACCATCGGGGACTCCTGTCACGGAAATGACTACCCGCAATGCCAACCAGATTGCGGTGCGGATTACAGAAGGAGAGTTCAACTTCTCCGGTGTTTTGACGCGCACATCGGGCAATAAATTTAGTGGTTCCGATGGACGGGTTCGGGTCATGTACGATCGCGGTGCTGGACGGGTGGTAATCATCAACGAGGCAACCGGAACAGAGTTCTACAACTATCAATACACTGACGTGAACGAAGGTAGTTTGTAAGGCGGGGTCGTGTTCTATAGACCTCTTGCAAAAATCCTTTTCATCAATTGATGGGCACCAGAGCCCCTCCTAATTATTTTTGCAAGAGGTCTTGTGTTAAAGCTTTTCTGGCTTAGCTCTCCGACTTTTTCAAAAAGGTTGGAGGGCGGACGCGGGGAGAAGTTCCGTTTAAAAGGACAAGCTGTATATATTCTTCAGTTTTTCTTTGTGGTTGATTGGGCTCATTTCACAATAAATTTTGACTTAATATTCCTTGCGCGATCGCCTCCACCACCGGTACACAAACCGAATTCCCAATTTGCTTGTAACTTTCCCCCGCACTTGGATAACTTTTAAAATCTTCAGGAAAACCCATAAGACGGTAACATTCCTTCAGCGTCAACTTTCTCACCATATCTTGCTCGGGAAAGTAGATAAAAAACCTGCCCGATGTTTCTTGCGAAGGAATTGTCGGATGCACTCCATCTACCGAATAAATGCGATTGGGCTGTCTGTGAACTCTCGATAAATGTTCTGTATTCGGCCTCACGCCAGTTTTCCAAGTACCTTTATTTCTGTAACCTACAAACAAAAGTCCCGAATCTTGCTTTCTCGGATACTCAATTAAAGTATACTCGGATTTGTCCAATATTTCAAAATCTCCTGTCTCGTCTAGAAATTCCCTGAGTTGGGGCGGAAACTTGCTTTTAAGTCGAGAAAAATTGAATTTTTTACCTTTAGTTGCAAGAATGAATATTCTTTCACGGTGTTGAGGAATTCCAAAGTCTTTAGCATTCAGCATTTTGTAATTCACGCTGTATCCCAAATCTTCAAGGCTGGCAATAATTACTTTTAAGGTATTTCCCTTGTCGTGATGGATTAAGTGCTTGACATTTTCCAGAACCACTACTTGAGGTTGTTTTACTTTGATGATTTTACAAATATCAAAAAATAGCGTGCCTCTAGTATCTTCAAAACCCAGCTTTTTGCCGCAGATGCTAAAAGGTTGGCACGGAAACCCGGCTACTAAAACATCAAAGTCTTCTAAATCTGTGGCATTGATTTTACTGATGTCTGCAAAAGGAATTTCGCCGAAGTTTTCTGCGTACACTTCTCGGCATTTGCTGTTGATTTCGCAGGAAAAAACGCATTCAAAGCCAATTTTTTCAAAACCTTGTCTGAAACCTCCTATTCCCGAAAATAAATCTATAAATTTCATTTCAGCTCAGCTTTAACACAAACAAGTGATCGATCCAATAATAACCGATTTTGCATCAGAGATAATAGTTATTTTTAGCGAGCGGCAGCTTGGAGTGCGGTACTCGTATTTCAAGCAGCGCCTGTCTGAGGGCAACTACAAACGATCGCAACTTAAGAAATCCTGCACTCACCAATTTCTCCGTCCAGACCGCTCGACTGTAGCATAGGAGCGATCGGGCTAGATGCAGAAATTGTCTATCGCCCAAAAATTCCCCCGCATTCAACCAACCAACCTCCCAAACTTGTCCCGCAGCCCACTAAACTAGAAATAGCAAAACAAACAACAGCTATTATTTACTGCCTTTCCCCAACCATGAGTCAAACCTTGGAAAACCTCACCGCCATCGATGACAACCTCTCCAAACGCCACCTCGACCTCGATCCCGGCGGCTACTTCATCATCTACATCGATCGCGCCACCAGCCTAATTTGCGCCAAACACTTCACCAACATCATCGACGATCGCGGCCTGGCTGTCGATCCCGAAACCGGCAAACCCATCCCCGCCCGCGGCAAGGTTGAACGCACCCAGTCCACACTTTTTAGCGGCAGAACCGCCAAAGAACTGTGCGTTAAAATCCTAGAAGAAACCCGCCCCAGCCCGGTGACTGTGTTAGATCACGCGGCTTATCTGGGACGGGAATTTGTGCGGGCAGAAATTGCATTATTGAACGATCGAGAATACGTTCAAGATTAGTCCAAGCATCAACTGTTTAAAAACCTCGCTGTCCCAGGTCAACTGTCCCAGGTCAACTGTTTAAGAAAAACCTTGATACCAGAAATAAGTCACCATCGGAATCACTGTAGCCAACACCAACAGCACAACCACAATAACTGTGGCATTACCTTGGTCTGTTTCTTCAGCTTTTTTAAAGGTGCTTTCCACTTGGATGTTGTCAACAACTTCAGGCGCGCCCGGATCGGGTTCGCCGGACATCACAGTTGCAATCCGGGAACTGGCGGCGGCAAATGCCTCGTTGTATTTATTGCCTTCCCGCAGCGGCACTTGCACGGTTTCCCCAGCTACACTTTGGGCAATTTCATCGGTTAGCAGGGACTTCACCCCTTCCCCGGTGCGAATTGCCGCGCTGTTGGTAACAGTGTCGAGAACGAGTAAAATTTGATTGGTCTGGTCTTCTTTTTCGGGAAACCACTGTTGAAACAGTTGGTCGGTGAATGTGGCAGTCGTTTCGCCGTAGTCTAAGCGGTGGATGGTGACAAACCGGACTTCTTTCCCTGTTTTCTGTTCCAGGGTGTCGAGCACGCTGCTGATGTTGCTTTCGGTGCTGCGGCTGAGCACGTCGCCTTTGTCCCACACCCAAGTTCGATCGCCCGCCGACAACACCGGCATTTCGTACACGCCAGTCGCCAATGCCGGCAATACCGCGATTTGGGACGCGATCAGGGCGATCGCGATCGCCGCCGCCGCTGGTTGGAGATAATTTCTCCAGTTAAATAATTGCTTGAGGAGTCTAGTCATGAGGTTAACCGTAAAACTGACTTTTTTCCAAAAATACTATAGAAACCCCCGTAAAATTCATTTTACACGGGGCAATATTTACAATTAGCTCGCCCTGGGAACTCCCCGCCCGATGATTTTAGGATTTTAACTATGGAACCAGCAGACACTTATAAAGGTTGGATTATTCAATCGCAGAAAGTATTCTACGTGGAGGTTTGGGATAGCCGCGGCAACCGCCACGTCGCCGTCCAAAATGCCAAAACTGAGGAGGAAGCTTTGGAATTGGCCAAAAAGTGGATTGACAAGTACGAGTCAAAACCCGGAAGAATGCCGATCGACGTACCGCATCCTTTCGGAGACATGATCGATATGCCATTTTGAAGTCAGTAGTCAGTAGTCAGTAGTCAGTAGTCAGTAGTCATTAGTCATTAGTCATTAGTCATTACTTATTGGTTGGTTGCTACAAACTACTAATTGCCAATAACCAATAACCAATAACAAATTACTCATTACCAATAGTCATTAGTTATTGGTTATTGGTTAGTTACTACCAATTCCCAATTACCCATTACCATTTCCCATGATTACTGGCTTCATCAAGCCGCCGGCTAAGAAACTCCTCGCAATTTTTGGGTGTTTTCTACTAAACTCATAGCAAATTCATCGAACCTTTCAGACAGTTTTTCGTCCAACAATTTACCGTCAGGACTAAAAGCTTTCCAAGCTTGTCCGATCGCAATTTGTTCGGGAATTACCCAAGCGTGCACCCATCTCAAAATAATTCGCAAATCGTTAAGCGCGTTGCTGTTAACTTGCCCTCCCAAAACGCTGATCGCACCTGCAACTTTCCCGTCCAAATGCTCGAAACTCATCAAATCCAGGGCATTCTTGAGAGCACCGCTGACGCTACCGTGGTACTCCGGCGTTGCCAAAATCAAGCCGTCGGCTTGCTTAACCGCATTCCGCAGCTTTTCCACATCGGGGTAGCTTTGATAATCATTCTCTCCGTCGCAGAAGGGGAGATCGAGCGATCGCAAATCGAAGATTTCTACGGACGCGCCCAGGCTCTGCGCCCGCTCTGCTGCTACCTTCAATGCTAACTGGCTGTAGGAGCCAGCCCGCAAACTTCCGCCAATGCCGACAATCTTTACCATAAAACTCAAAAACAATAACTGCCCGAATAAAGCGTACTCATTACGACTATGATTAGTCTAGCAAGTTCGATCGGCAACTGTCAAGTGAAGCGCGGCATGACACCGATGCGGACACAGATACACGCATATAGTCGAGGACGCAAAAAACCCGGTTTCTGTCAAAAATCCTCTCGCTGATATTAGAGGAGGTAACGGCAGAGGATAGACGGATAGCCAAATCAGTTAATTTCGGATTAATTTATGGAATTTTTTCCAATTGCAACAAGCTTTGGTAGTTGACAAAAAACCACAGGTTCAAGGCAATCCAAGCAACAGATAACGGCTGAAAAGCCTGCCTAATGGGGATCTGTGTTACAAATAAAAAGAAATCTTCTAGGGTAGCTAAGTTATGCCACCTCGCTTCATCAACGATCGCTATGCTCTATCCCCCAACCCGCGATCGGGCGGCATGGCTGATGTCTACCGCGCAAGAGACTACGATCTCGAAGAACGGCTGGTTGCAGTCAAAGAATTCAGACAGGGGCAGATTGAAGCTGATATTCTAGCCGAGTCTTTCAGACGTGAAACCCAAGCCCTTCAAGAGTTAAAGCATCCGGGAATCGTGGAACTTCTCGATTTTGGCAAGGATGAAACTACGGGTAACTATTTTCTCGTCTTGGAGTGGATGGAGAAGGATTTGGCAACACTTCTGAAAGAATCTCCACCAGACGGATGGGATTCATTCTGGAAAGCGGTAGCTTGGCCGGTGCTGGAGGCTTTGGCTTTTTCCCATAGTCGCAGAATAATACACCGGGATATCAAGCCTAGCAATATTTTAATTGGAAGTGACGGTAAACTCAAACTCGCTGACTTCGGCATATCCAAGCTTAAGAGCTATTTGCAACCAAGCATTACTCTCAAAGAGTTTGTATCCCGTACATTCACTCCGCCAGAAACAGACGATGGTTCCTATACCTACACCCGCGATGTTTTCAGTTTTGGTGTATTGGTTTTGAAGTGCCTGACCAATATTGAACTCACAGATCATAATAGTATCCCCAACGCACTGAAAGCGTTTAATGCACCACCTGAAATCCTTGAAGTAATCGAGCGTGCTGTTTCCATCGACCCCGCAGAGCGTCAGCCTAATGCAGAGGTACTGCTAGCTGAACTTAATGCTATTCAAGGAAAGCGATCGCAAACCCAGTCAACCAAAAAACGCCCTTGTTACCTGCAACTTACTAACACAGCTTTGAAAAACCTTCGCAATATACTTGATATATCTCAAGAAACAACTATTCAAAAGATTATTTTAGAAGATTTGAATAGTGGTTGCGGAATCTCTACCAAAAAAAATAGTGCAGACAATCCTGCTGCTGAAGGCTCTTCTGAAAATCATTATTCTATATATGGATTCTCCTATAGATACCATATTGCCGTTGAGAGAGAGCATTTAGTTATCATCAACGCCCAAGATTTTTCGAGTGCAATACTAGAACAAAATCGAGAACGTGCATGGATTCCACCCTACGAATTCAAATTTGGTATTCCTCAAGTTAGATGGGAAGCCGAGGAAGTTATTAGGGAACTTCAATTTTCAGTAGAAGAACATGAAGCGAACCTCCGACAGACAAGAGCGGAAGAAGAAAAACAACGCTTATTCCGAGTTTGGGGGGAGATTCTCAGAGCCAAGACAGAATGGGAAAAAAACCGAGAGAAACCAATTAAATACACAAGCTTTACTCGTGAGGGAAACCGCGTCACATTTAAACTATCAGAACTTCCAGAAAATGACATGGCTGGACAACCCCGCCATGTGACAAACTCAAAAGGATTTAGCATAGTGGGAGGAGATGTTGAAGCAGTCATTAGTGACCAATTGGTTCTTTATGTCAAATACGGAGAACCAGACCGACTCCCACCTTCGGGTGAGCTACGCTTTGATACTCGTGCTGCTGAAGTTGCCCTAAATCGACAAAAAACTGCCCTCGATGCCATTCGATTTGACCGCGCAGTACGCTTAGATATTCGCCATTTACTTGTCAATCCCCAAGAAGTCCGTACTCCTAAAGTAGAGGTGGATGTCCAGTTTGTTCAACCTCTCAATGAATCACAACAGGAAGTTGTTAAAGCTGCACTCTCGACAGAAGATTTTCTAATTGTCCAAGGCCCACCAGGAACAGGAAAGACAACATTTATAACAGAAGTTGTTCTGCAAACTGTTAAAGCTAATCCTGATGCTCGAATTCTGCTCAGTTCACAAACTCATGTAGCACTGGATAACGCACTAGAAAGGATTCAAGCTAAAAATCCTAGCTTGAAATTGGTGCGACTTGGCAACCATGAACGGGTATCAGAGAATGTTCACTCACTCTTACTTGAAGAACAGATGGAACAGTGGAGAGAGGGTGCGATCGCTAAAGGACAGAAATTTATTAATGATTGGTCAGCGCAACGGGGTATCTCTCAGCATGATAGTGAAATAGCAACACTATTTCAAGAAATGAGGAATCTAGTTACAAAGATTGAAGCTCTCAGAGGAGAGATTAATATCTGGAAGCAGGATTTAGATGAAATACTAGCAATAAATTACGACCCAGAAAACCCTGATTCATTGTTGGCCACTAAAATCCCCAAGGATAAGCTAGAGGAATGTCAGAGTATTGAAGCTGAAATTAGCATGGTGCGCAAGCAATTAAAAGAAGCGCGAGAGCAACAGAAAGAAAAAGCCAAGCGGTTAAAAGAATTAACAGAAATTAGTATTAATAAGCTATTAAAACTATCAGTTGAGGAGATAGAAGGGCGGATAAATCAGCTAATCGACCACAATGCACCAGATGCAAAGATGCTTCAGCGACTGATATCCATTCAGGCAGAATGGTTCGATCAGTTTGGTCGAAATGAGAAATTCAATGCTCCTCTAATTAAGCGATCGCAAGTAGTAGCAGGAACCTGCATCGGAATTCCTAGAGATATTCAAGACATAGAATTTGACCTGTGCATTGTCGATGAGGCTTCAAAAGCTACGGCTACAGAAGTGTTGGTTCCAATTGCGCGATCGCATCGCTGGATACTGGTTGGCGACCCCAAACAACTCCCACCATTTCGAGATGAAGTCAGCAGAGATTCTGACTTTCTGGACAAATACGAACTCACTCAGGATGATATCCGAGAAACCCTGTTCGACCGACTGCTCAGAACGCTCCCAGATGGGTGTTGCAAGATGTTGACAATCCAACATCGGATGGTTGCACCAATCGGCAATCTTGTTAGTGAGTGCTTTTACGAGGGTCAACTAAAAAGTGCCAGAACTGATGTAGATAAAGACCTTACCAAAGTTTTACCGCAACCAGTCTGTTGGTTGACAACAACGAAACTTCCTAGTTGTCGCGAACAGTCCGCTAGTTCTAGCTTTAACAATGCCTGTGAAGTTCAAGTCATTGTTCAATTTCTCAAACAGCTAAATCAGATGGCAGTAGAAACTGAAAAAAAATATAGCGTCGCTGTTTTGACTGGGTATGCAGCACAGCTAAAATTACTTAATCGTAACCTTGATTCAGAAGTAAACAATTGGCAAGCATTAACAGTTGAGTGTAATACAGTGGATGCTTTCCAAGGACGCGAAGCTGATATTGCAGTGTACTCTGTGACTCGTTCTAACAAAGAAGGTAAAGTTGGTTTTCTGCGCGATGCAGAACGACTGAATGTGGCTTTATCTAGAGGTAAAGTTGGCTTAGTAATCGTGGGAGATCACTACTTCTGTCGAACCTCACGCGATAACCCATTACATCGAGTTTTGGATTATGTTGAACGTCACCCTGAAAATTGCGCCCTAATGGAGCCAGTCGAGTCTCCCTCAACCCGCCAGGGAATAAATTCCCTGGCTAATAGCAAAAGTCCGTTAAAACGGACTGAATAATAATATTTAGTTTGTTTTAACGGACTTGAGCTATTAGCCGGAGGTTTTAACCTCCGGCGGGACTCCGGCAGTACAGAATACATAACCAATGTTGACAGAGCCTAACTTATGAATTCAGAAGAATCAACTACTTCTCTCACCCCAGAAGAACTACGTCGCTACGATAATCGTACAGGCTTCGATCTTGTTAGCTTTAAAGAAGTCGGTTTGCCTGTTTATAAAATTACCGTTCAAGCTCTAACTCAACTTCGTAAACCGATTCCCCCGATAGAAGAATATGTGTTGAAAGCTATTAATGCTGGTTTATCTTATGAAACAGATATTGCTGGATTTCTAGGTCTCGAACCGCTTATTATTAGAGAGACCATGATAAATTTAAGGATTAGTGAGGATATAGACCTCATAGCTCCTGATGGCTCTTTGATGCAAGTTTGGAAGTTGACTAAGAAAGGTGAAGGAACACTCCGCGATGCCAAAATTATTGTTCCCGAAGAGCGAACATTTGATATAAATTTTGATGGGCTTTTACGATATCCTCGCTGGTACGGACGATTAGAGTATCGTTTACTGAAGCAAAAAGACTTGCGCAATCAAGACATTATAGAAATTGACCCATCTCCCAAAAAGCCACCAGAACTCTCCGATCTTAAACTTAAAGATGTGGACGCAATTATTCGCCAAATAGAAGGCTCAAATAAAGCTAACTTTAAGCAAGAGCGCGACCTTTTAGCATTGAAAGCTCTTGAGCGCAGGCAGAGGTTTTTTCAACCTGCTTTGATGCTAATTTATAAGGCAAAAGATAGTGATAATGTTCAGGTAGCCTTTGCGATTGATGATGTCCTTTCCAATGAACATGAAGCAAGTTTTGCTCGTACCAATGGCGTTAAAAAACTTCGCATATTAGAGGATTTAAAGGAAAGCGCACCCCGAAAGTTAGCTGAAGAAGTTTTAGGACATGAATTTGTTGCTCAAGCTCCTTTACAACAAGTTGAGGATATTAAAGAAGAAGTTTCTGCGGCTCAAGCTCAGATAGAAATCACTCGAAACACCCTCGAACGAACTGAAGATAATAAAGAAAAACTCATTCTTGAGCAACAACTTCAAGAGGCACAACAACAAATAGAGAAACTCCAAGTCAAACTAGATTCTCTCTTAGCAGCGGTTCCTATGCGTTGGCTAGAGATGTACGAACACCGCCCACTCCTGGAACAGGCTCTTCAAGATAGCCAAGAACGTCTGATGATTATCTCTCCTTGGATTCGAGCAAGTTCTGTGGATAAGCGGTTTCTTCAACAGTTTGAGAATCTTCTCAAACGGGGAGTACAAGTTTTCATTGGGTACGGTTTGGGAGAGAACGATGATAAAAAGTACGAATCCGACATTAAAGCTGAAAAAAATCTTCAAAAATTAGGGAATCAGTATAAAACTAATTTTCTCCTCAAGCGCCTTGGGGATACGCACGCAAAAATTCTGATATCTGATGCGAAATTTGCTGTTACAACAAGTTTCAACTGGCTTTCTTTTAAGGGCGATCGCGATCGCACGTTCCGGGATGAGCGGGGGACGCTTGTATCTGACCCTCATAAAATCGATGAACTATTCGATAGCTATAGATCGCGGTTTGACAATTAATTCAAGCTGCATCCGGGACATCTGGCTCGGCAATAAACTCCAGACCCCGCCCCGCAGCTTGTTCACTTTGTGGTAGAGCACTCCTCGCGCCATTTCCTCGCAGCTAGAAGCAAATGCTAGCTCGCGCTCCAAAATCCACTCGCTCTCACCTTGTGGCAACCCCAGGCAAGCTTGAACCAACGCAGCTTGCAACACCTCGTCGCCTTTGCTGCCTAGCTTTAGAGTACGATCGCGAACTGTAATGTACAAGGAAAACAGACTCGAATGGTTCAAAATCCAGCATCTTGAGCGGCCTCTTGAGATGTCATCGACAGATAAACCTATTCAACACCCGGCATCTTGTTAAAATAAACGAACGTAGCAAACCAAAAGCGGTCAATCTTGGCAGTCATCAACAAGCGGCACAGCAATATGAAAAATTCTTGGAAACACGCATGGCTGGGGCATCTAGCTGTAAACAAAGACAAATCGAGCCAGAATCCTAAAAAATCAATTCCAGGACGGAATCTTTGGCGCATCCTGGGGAGTTTGGTGATTTCTCAAGGAATATTGCTCTCGACCCCTGTTTTTGCCGACAGCGCGCCAAACAACACCATGAGTTACAGCCAACTGATCGACAACATAGAAAAAGGGCAAGTCAGTAAAGTCGAAATAGACGAAATCCAAAGAACTGCCAAAGTTAAGCTAAAAGATCAAAAAAGCGATCAGGCGCAAATTGTTACTCTCTTCGACTACAACAACCGAGAACTCTACTCGCAAATCCGCGCCAAAAAGATTGACTTTGAAGTCAAACAAACAGCAGACAACACCGCAGCAGTCAGTTTAGTAGTAAACTTGCTAGTGATTTTTGCAGTGCTGGCAGTGCTGATGGCTATCCTGCGCCGATCGACCCAATCGCAAGGAAATGCCATGAACTTCGGCAAATCCCGAGCCCGTTTCCAAATGGAAGCCAAAACCGGCGTGATGTTCGACGACGTAGCAGGAATCGAAGAAGCTAAAGAAGAACTGCAAGAAGTTGTCACCTTCCTCAAAAAACCCGAACGCTTCAACGCCATCGGCGCCAAAATTCCCAGAGGAGTTCTGTTAATCGGGCCTCCGGGAACAGGTAAAACAATGTTGGCAAAAGCCATCGCAGGCGAAGCAGCCGTCCCCTTCTTCAGCATCTCGGGTTCCGAATTTGTGGAAATGTTCGTCGGAGTCGGCGCCTCCCGCGTCCGCGACTTGTTCCGCAAAGCTAAAGAAAATGCGCCCTGCATCGTCTTCATCGATGAAATAGACGCCGTAGGAAGGCAGCGCGGCGCGGGTATCGGCGGCGGAAATGACGAACGCGAACAAACTCTCAATCAGTTGCTGACAGAGATGGACGGCTTTGAGGGTAACAGCGGCGTGATTGTGATTGCAGCTACCAACCGCCCCGACGTGCTCGATACTGCCTTGCTGCGGCCAGGCAGGTTCGATCGCCAAGTAACGGTAGATTTGCCCAGCTACAAAGGGCGTTTGGGGATTTTGCAAGTGCACGCGCGCAACAAAAAACTCGACGCAGAAGTTGCCCTAGATACGATCGCCCGCCGCACTCCCGGCTTTTCCGGCGCTGACTTGGCAAACTTGCTCAACGAAGCAGCTATTCTCACCGCGAGACGGCGCAAAGACACGATTGGTAACTTAGAAGTTAACGATGCGATCGACCGAATCACGATCGGGCTGACGCTCAACCCGCTGCTCGACAGTAAGAAAAAGTGGCTTGTAGCATACCACGAAATCGGACACGCCCTCGTCTCAACGATGCTCAAAAATACCGACACGCTAGAAAAAGTAACGATCATTCCCCGTTCCGGCGGCATTGCAGGCTTTGCCAACTACGTGCTCGACGACGAAATGATCGACAGCGAAGGTTTGAGGAGTCGGGCGTGGCTGTTAAGCCGGATTACAGTAGCTTTGGGGGGACGGGCGGCGGAGGCAGAAGTTTACGGCGATGCCGAGGTAACTCTCGGCGCCAGCAGCGATATCACAGAAGTCAGCAAGCTAGCGAGGGAGATGGTAACGCTTTACGGAATGTCGGATTTGGGGCCTGTGGCTTTGGAAAGTCCCAACAATGAGGTGTTTTTGGGCCGGGACTGGAATTCGCGATCGGATTATTCTGAAGCAATGGCAATTAAGATCGATCGGCAAGTCCGGGAAATCGCCGTTCACTGCTACGAAGAAGCCCGCCGGATTATCCGCGAAAACCGCCATTTGGTAGACAAACTGGTCGAAGCGCTGTTGGATGAAGAAACGATCGACGGTGAGGAATTCCGCAAAATTGTCGCTCGATATGCCGAGTTGACAAAAAAAGAGTTGGCGCCAACGTGAATTAGTCCTGCCGTCATTAGTCATTAGTCCTGCCGTCAGCAGTCATTGGTAATTGGTAATTGGTAATTGCCAATTGTTAATTGGTAAGGGTTCGGTGGGCATTGCGTACTACTTCTTCTTCCCTCTTCCTACTAATGACTAATGACGGCAGGACGAATGACGAATGACGGCAGGACTCTTGACGGCAGGACTAATCACTAATGACTAATCACTAATGACTAATCACTAATGACTAATCACTAATGACTAATCACTAATGACTAATTAAGACTGTTGGGAATACATTTCCCGGAGTACCAAAGCCGGGTCTACCCAGCGGCCGCCGTACTTCAATCCCCAATGCAGGTGAGGGCCGGTCGTGCGGCCGGTCATTCCCACTCTGGCAATTCTCGCACCAGCCGGCACAGTTTGACCTTGCCAAATTTGCAGCCCGCCTTCGCGATCGATATAATAGCGCCCGCCGTTAGCGGTTTCCACGCGGCCTCTGAGGTGACAGTAGATGTGCTCCCAATCTCCCGATCGCACCACCATACCAGTACCGCACCTGCCATCTTCCCAAACTTCCACCACTTGACCCCCCCACCAATTGCGGATATAGCTGCCTTCCGGGGCCGCCATATCCAAACCGTAATGAAAATCCCCGCCGCGGGGGCCGAAGGGGGAACTGTAGGCTTCAAAATTTTCGACTGGAAAAGAAGCTTCCTGCCACAAATTACCCGTAGCGACTTTGCCTGGTGAGGCTTGCTGAGCCCGGACTAACTCCTGCCTCCATCCCATACCCAGTAAACCAATGCCGATCGAAGCTGCTACCAGCAGCAGGGATTTGGGACGAAAAAAGCGTTTTGCTGCTAAGAGGCTTGTAGAGTCTTGCACGATTTATTTAACTCCTGAAAGTTTAATGTACTTGCGAATCTGCGTTGTCTGATGTGCCAATTCGCTGCAAGATTGCCTCGCGTGCTCTACCCACTAGCGAATCAGTTGACCAACGTGTATCTTACTGCATACAGAACAGGTGTCAAGGCTTCGGGTTAAATGCTGCGGGTAACGGAGAATATTTTTCCAGCCCAATTCGTGCTGCGGTTGAATTCGATCGAGCTTTTGCTTGACACTATAGTTTAGTCCGGGATTTTGGATGCCGTCTAAAATCTCAAATTCATAACACACATATCAAGCAATGCTTACTGAAATTTTCCCCTTTAGTTTTGCCATAGACGCAACTGCGATCGCCGGTACCTCATTGTGGTCATTGGCCCTGTACTGGGGCCTGTCGCCCCTCACAGAATGGGTAATCCTGCAACTCAACCGCTGGATGAATTTTGCCGAAAGATCCCTCTACACCTCGGAAGCGGAGTACGAAAGAACCCGCCAAGCCAGAGAAGCTCAAAATACCTTTTACGCTTCGCTGTTGAGCATTGTGCCCTTTTTGATTGCGGGCGGATTGTGCAATTGGGGCGTTGAATTTTCTCTCGGCACTGGTTGGGCGGTATCTATGGGTACGATCGCCTGTATTGGCGGCGGCGTGTACGAACTCGGGCGCCGAGACGGCGAGTCTTAGGCGATTTGAGATTTGGGATTTTGGATTTTGGATTGGGATTGCTCGATAAATTCGGAGATTCGCAGGGTTCTAGAATGGACGATCGTCTTAAATCCAAAACTCAAAATCTAAAATAGACGAGCAATTGCATAAATCTTTGATGCGAGCCGGTGAACCGCTCCTTCTAGGCAGATGCAACCGACGATGCAACGCAGATAATTTTAGGAATAGTTATTGTTGGGTGCGTCAGTTGTACAATCTTTGCTAAATACAGCTCGTATTGTTGCTGACGCACCCTACGGCCTCAGATTCACTAATTATGTAGAGTGCGCCATAAGAACCTTACGTCTGATTTTGGCACTAAACCACATGAAATACCAACCAGAACCAACATCATTAAATCAAGCCCGCGCCTCCTTCAAAGAAATCTGGGGCTACGACGAATTTCGGCCGCCGCAAGGAGAAATAGTTAGCAGTTTATTAGCCGGAAAAGATACAATTATAATTATGCCGACTGGTGGCGGCAAATCAATCTGTTTTCAACTGCCAGCTTTGTTACAAACAGGCTTAACTTTGGTAGTTTCGCCGTTAGTCGCGCTGATGGAAAATCAAGTGCAAGAATTGCGATCTCGCAATCTACCCGCTTCCCTCCTGCACAGTCAATTGCCAACACAGCAGCGCCGACAAACTATGCAATCGCTGCAACAAAATAAGTTGAGATTGCTGTACCTGTCTCCCGAAACATTGCTCAGCAAACCTGTTTGGGAAATTATCAGTCAGCCGCACATCCCAATCAACGGTTTAATATTAGATGAAGCTCACTGTTTAGTGCAGTGGGGCGATACTTTTCGGCCGGCTTACCGCCGTTTGGGAACAGTGCGATCGGCTTTGTTGAAAGCGAAGCCCGAAGGCAGTAAAATTGCGATCGCAGCTTTCACCGCCACCGCCAACCCGGAAGCACAAAAAATAATCAAAAATGTCTTGCAACTGCACAAGCCAGAAGCTTTTCTGCTGAGTCCGTACCGTTCTAACTTGCACCTGCAAGTGCAGACAGTCTGGACGGCGAGGGGACGCAAACAGCAGTTATTAAATTTTATCAAAGCTCGACCAAAAGAAGCCGGATTAGTCTACGTCCGCACGAGAAAAGATAGCGAAAATTTAGCAGATTTGCTGGAAGGTGCCGGTTATGAAACAGCAGCATATCACGCAGGTTTGAGTGCCGAATCGCGCCGAAAAATAGAAACAGCTTGGCTGAACAATGAGCTTAAATTTGTGACTTGTACCTCCGCCTTCGGGATGGGAATTAACAAGCCGGATGTCCGGTGGGTTGTTCACTTTCAAGCACCTTTGCTATTATCGGAATACATTCAGGAAATTGGTAGAGGCGGACGCGACGGCAAATCTGCGATCGCCCTGACGTTGATTAGCGAACCGACGGGTTTGCTTTATCCCGATGACAAACAAAGAGCACAATTTTTTCAAGACAAATTGCGATCGCAATACCGAGAAGCGCAGCAGTTAGCCAAACAACTGCCAGTTAAAGGCGATGCAGATGCTGTGGGGCGGGAATTTCCAGAAAGCGATCTCGCCCTTTCGATTCTACACAGCAGCGGACAATTAACATGGTCAGATCCTTTCAATTATGCGATCGACAAATCCGCACCGCAAAAAGCCGCCAAACAAAACTTTACCGCCGCCGAAGAAATGGCAAAATATCTCAAACATCGGGAGTGCAGGTGGCAATTTTTGCTGCAAGCTTTTGGCTTTACCAAGGAATCTAAATCAATGCGGTGCGGCCACTGCGATAATTGTCGATAAAATTGACAATTAGACTAAAAGATGTTAGGATAAAAGATGAGACGGCGGTTGAAACCGCTGCTATACAAACGATGTCCGCCGGACGCCGACAAAGAGAGGAGCGCGTAATCTTAATTGCCTTTGTCTTCAACCGGCGTCCGGCGGGTTTTGTCTCTATCGACGCGGTTTGAACCGCCGTCTTCTCTTTGGATAATTCCTACTTTATAAAATCGGGAAAAAAC
Organism: Microcoleus sp. ARI1-B5; assembly: GCF_036705795.1. Taxonomy (NCBI): domain Bacteria; kingdom Bacillati; phylum Cyanobacteriota; class Cyanophyceae; order Oscillatoriales; family Microcoleaceae; genus Microcoleus; species Microcoleus sp. ARI1-B5. The sequence continues at coordinate 104,105 of NZ_JAUBVK010000018.1, read as the reverse complement.
AGTAAAAAATAAATGATAGAAACAGAGACTGCCGCACAGATATATACAGTAGAAAATACAGAGGAATTTAATCAAACTAATGTGACTCAGCGACTAGATATTTGGCTGTCAAACCAGATACCGGACTTATCCCGATCGCGAATCCAAACCCTCATAGCACAAGGCAACGTCAAAGTCAACGACGAAACCTGCACCTCGAAAAAAATATCAGTCAAAACGGGCGATCGCATCCACATCACATTACCCGAAGCCCAGCCCACAAAATTAGAACCCCAAGCAATTCCCCTCGACATCCTCTACGAAGACGACAGCCTAATTATCATCAACAAACCAGCCGGATTAGTCGTCCACCCAGCCGCCGGACATCAAGACGGCACATTAGTCAACGCCCTGTTAGCCCACTGTCCCCTCGCAGAAATCGGTGGAGTCCAGCGCCCCGGAATCGTCCACAGATTAGACAAAGATACAACAGGTGCGATCGCGATCGCCAAAACCGACATTGCCCACCAAAATTTACAAGCCCAACTCAAAAGCAAAACCGCCCGCCGCGAATATTTAGGCATAGTTTACGGCGTTCCCAGCACCGAAAAAGGCACAATAGACCTACCAATCGGCCGGCATCCCACAGACCGCAAAAAAATGGCAGTAGTACCAGTAGAAAAAGGCGGCCGCCCCGCAGTTACTCACTGGACAATCAAAGAAAGAATCGGCAACTATTGCTTAATTCACTATCAATTAGAAACCGGTCGCACCCATCAAATTCGCGTGCATACAGCCGAAATCAAACATCCCATAGTCGGCGACCCGATGTACAGTAGCAACCGTTCTATCGGCGTCAATTTAACAGGACAAGCCCTCCACGCATGGCGGCTGCAATTGCAGCATCCTTTAACCGGAGAATTAATAGAGGCGATCGCGCCCGAACCCGATCAATTCAACACCCTGCTAAAAATATTGCGCTTGCGAGCTCATATTTGATAATTGGTATAGCAGTCGCCAAAGCTATTGTGACAAGTAGCCATCAGACGCTTGCAGAGCCTCGATCCAATTTTTGTCCTCATCTGCCTCTGTCTGCTGCTATAACGGGAGCAGAATCTTTACTTTTTTGATAAGCAACCCTAAAGTGGTATAGAATCCCTTTGAGTATCTGTAAAACAATGACAACTCTTGTATTTGTACATGGCACAGGGGTACGACCAACTCAATACGAGGAAAATTTTGCGCTAATTCAAAAAAAGCTTGGTATCCAACGTCCCGATATCAAAGTCGTCCCGTGTTTGTGGGGCGAAATGTTGGGAACCAAGTTAAATGCTCAAGGGGCATCTATACCTTTGTATGATGCGACACTAGCGCTGTCGGAAGAGGAGGAAGAAGATAAGGAGATTTTGCTGTGGGAACAGCTATACCGTGACCCCCTCTATGAATTACAGTTATTGTCACTGAAACCGAGTGAGGAAGGTTCTGCTAATCCTTTTGCAGAACAACCCAGTGATGAATTAGACTCTCTGTTGCAAAGATTGGAGCCTTCACCCGAACTGCAAGCGCTTTTGGTTGATGCGGGAATTGCTTTGGTGTTTGATGAAGCACTACAAGCAGTTATTCGCAGTGAAGCCTATCATGAAGCTTTGCAAAAAGCATCGGACTCCTTAAGTGAGTATTGTGATGCTATAGCAAGAGCGATTGTCGCTCAGGCAATGTTTTACTGCGAACAACAGGAGAAGTATCCGTCAATTCTCACCAAGGCTGATTTGCGGGATAAAGTGGTACAAACGCTCAGTTGTGCTTTGGGAGAACCGGAGTTGGGATTAGGAGGCGGGGTGTGGAAGCTTCTTTCTTTACTGGCGCATCCAACAACGTTTGCGATAAAGCGCAAGCGCGGCAGCATTACAGATGCAATTTCACCCTTTCCTTGCGATATCTTGCTTTATCAGAGTCGAGGAGAAAAGATTCGCCGATTTATCCGAGAAATTATTGAGCAAGCTGAACCACCAGTAGTTTTGCTAGCTCATAGCTTGGGAGGAATTGCTTGCGTTGATTTGCTCGTCAAAGAACACTTGGAAAAAGTGGCGCTATTAGTGACAGTTGGTTCCCAAGCACCCTTTTTATATGAGATTAATGCCCTACACAGTTTAGAATTTGGTGAACCGCTACCAGAGGATTTTCCAGCTTGGTTGAATATATACGATTTACGGGATTTTCTCAGTTACGTTGGTGCTAATGTGTTCCCGAATAAAGTGCAGGATGTGTTGGTAGATAGCAAACAACCGTTTCCGCGATCGCACAGCGCTTACTGGGAAAATCCTGCAACATGGAAAGCGATTATTCCCAGACTGCCATGATGCAGATAATTGCTAAACCAGGGCGGACTTATGGGTTAGTTGTGGGTATCGAGAAATACAGTAATACTTCTTGGAATGTCGGTGGCCCTGCTAATGACGCTCTCAAGTTCGCCGACTGGCTGTGTAAGCGAGGTGTACCGAAAGAGAATATCCAGCTTTGCTTGTCATCGCTAGAAGAAAATAATCCCCTACTTGAGCAATCAGATTTCACAGTAGAGGAAGCAACCGAGCAAAATCTATCCAATATAATAGAAAATAAATTTTCTAAACAAAAAGGAGATTTGCTTTATATTTTTTGGGCGGGCCATGGTTTGCTTTCCTCCGAACGAGAACGCAGGCTACTATGTGCTGATGCCACATCGCAAAATTGGCGGAACTTGGATTTAAATTCTTTGCTTCTTTTATTAAAGTCAAATTTGTTTGGAATTAAAAATCATATTTGCATTCTTGATGCGTGTGCTAATTATTTGTTGGAGTCGGACGGACGACCAACTAATTTAAAAGGGAAAGAATTCTCTAGTGGTCAGCCTATGCGAGATTATAAACAGTTTGTGTTACTGGCCGCTAGAGAAGGAGAGAAAGCAATAGTTAACACTAAATGTCAAACAGGATACTTCTCTCAAGCAGTCAGGGAGGCACTAGAACAGGAACCTTTAGAAACTTGGCCTCCAAATATGAAGGTAATTTCTGAGAAAGTTAAACAGCAAGTTACCAGCTTGAATAATAAACAACTGCCCATTTATTTTGAAAGTTGTAGTTGGGATGGCGATAGAGCGAGTTATCGTCTAAATGAGTTAAATCTGCCAGATAAAACTCCTCATTTAAAGGATGAATCGGTAAAAAATATCTCGGCGAAGCCGCTAACATCATTAATTCCCGACACCACAACTTTTGAGTTTGAAGTGGTAACTGTGGATGCTCAAGGGCGAGAAACTAAACGTTGCCCAAAACAGGCACAATACTTTGTCGAAATTTTGGGCGACGCAGTTGAGTTGGAAATGGTTTCCATCCCAGGTGGTAAATTTACAATGGGAGCGCCCCAAGAAGAACTTGAATCCCGCGAGGATGAACGTCCCCGACATCTAGTTACTGTAAAACCCTTCTTTATGGGTAAGTATCCCATCACTCAGGCACAGTGGAGAGCGATCGCATCCCGACCAAAAATCAAGCATGACCTCGATCCCAATCCATCTTGCTTTAAAGGAGATCATAGACCCGTTGAACGGGTTTCTTGGTATGATGCTGAGGAGTTCTGCGCTCGACTGTCGCAGAGAACAAGACGATTTTATCGCTTACCCAGTGAAGCTGAATGGGAATACGCCTGTCGCGCTCAAACAACAACCCCATTTCATTTTGGCAAAACAATTACGACACATCTAGCAAACTATTGCGGACAAGACCAGAAAATTAACGCTCTTTTGTACAGAGGAACTTATATTAGCGAACCATTAGGCGTTTACCGCCAACAGACAACTGAGGTAGGTAGTTTTCCAGCTAATGCTTTTGGACTCTGCGACATGCACGGTAATGTTCGGGAATGGTGCGCTGACTATGAACACGAAAATTATCAAGTAGCACCCTTAGATGCTAGTGCATGGCTCAATAATGGAAATGAGGAATATGGAATTTTGCGGGGTGGTTCTTGGAATTATTTTCCTCATGAGTGTCGTTCTGCATCTCGCTTTTCCGAATATGCAACCATTACTGACAAAGAATTTGGTTTTCGGGTTATCTTTTCTTGTATGTAAAATTTGCTGATTACTATGTAATTAACTTATAAATCCTTGCCTTGACATCCGCAATAAACGATGAGTCAGAAAGTTGTATGCTCATCTCGCGGCGGATTTGAACTTTGGGATTGATTAATAACCTTCTACACTGCTCTCTGTAAGGGTGAGAAAGCCAATTCCAACTTCCTATAATAGCCAATTTATCGTCGCAAACCAAACTTCTTTCATTGGTTCCTCTGCTTTCTATATGTATTTCTTTACCTAAACGAATTAAACGTGAACCTGGATGCTGGGAAAATAAATCTCTCAACTCTTTTTCAGCTTGGGCATCATTATTATCATTATCTTCGTTACCTTTCTTTCCGTAAATTACCGTAACCTTAACCCCTTTTTGCAACGCCGAGACAATCTCAGTCACAAACCATTTTGGTTCGTTACCCCGAATCGAAGGTGAGACAATCAAAATTTCGCGTTCTGCTTGCTCAATAGCTTCTCTAAAAATTGTTAAATGGTCGCAATCATAAATTGGAGTCGCTCCAGGCTGTTGCTGCGGAATTTCTGCCTCCGATTTATACTCTAAAATAACACCCCGATATCGAATATGCTCAACAAGCTGACGGGTCAATCTTCCTTTTTCTAGTCTATAAAGATTGCCCACCAAGATAAATAGTTCTTTTGCTCTAGACACGGCAACATTAAGAAGATTAGGTCGCTTATTAAGCCAACTAACATTATCCTGCGAGCGGCATACTTTTGTAGACAGGATAATTACTTTTTTCTCGGAACCTTGAAAAGTGTGAATTGTTCCCACGAACTTTCTATTAAATAGAGGGAATATTTTAGTGATAGCTTCCGTCAGAGCATTAGCTTGAGCGCGAAAGGCTGAAATTACACCGATATCTTTTAATGAGTAACCTTGATCGAGCAAATGCTGAATTATTTCACAGACAGCAGTAACTTCTTCCTCATTAACATTATTGCGGATATTTCCCTCAACATCGTAAGCAATTAAGTGGGATTCCAATAAAGAATCAACTGGTTCCGTTTTGATCTCTAAGCCATAGCCAGCAATAGCATTACAATATTGAATAATGCTAGGTTGACAACGGTAATGCTCCATCAAGCCAATCCCATTACCTGTATTGCCATCTTCTCCAGTTACTCCGGCGGCGCGATGATAGGTAGTAGCGCTATATTCTTCTTCCGGACTGTAACAATGGTAATCACTTTCAGTTAATTCTCTGTCAAGAAATGCTGTTTGACGGTATTTATCGCGTCTTTGGTCACTTAAAGTAATTACAGGCTCAATTTGTAGAGGATCTCCGACAATAATAGCCTTGCGCGATCGCACCAGCAACGGAAAGCTCTGATACAGTGGAATCATTCCAGCTTCATCTATAATTGTGCGGTCAACACACTCAGAGATGCGCGGTAGCATATTTCGTAGTGAGAGCAACCCACTGCTAATGACTGGAAATATCAAACTTATGGCTTTAAAATACTCATCTTGATTTTTTTTAAACGTATTAAGCGCCTTAGAGTTTACCAAAAGAAAATCTAAATATGACTTCAAAGCTTTTTGTACATTGTCCTTATCTTGTAGTGCTTGCTGAGTCAGAAATTCCCGCGATAGCTTAAAGAGTTCTTGGTGTCGAGCGTGAAACTTTTCATGAAAGGAAGCGTAAAAGTCTTCCAATGGAGTTGCCAAACTATTTTCTAAGGAAGTTAACTCTCTATCCGCTCCATCTTTTTGTTGCTCTGTGTTGGCTATATCTTCAGCATTTGTTTGCAAGCTTGCTTGTACGTGTTGTAGGTCTTTTGCTTTTGCTAGTTTTTCCCTAACCCTCTCTAATTCTCGAATAAATTCGTGGCGATTTTTGGGATTTCCTACAGGGAAAGGAGTATTGAATGTAATTTCAATTGCTGATTCGCAAGCTAAAACGGCCTTAGTTATAATCTGTTTTTCTGTTCTCCCAGTTATCCAGCGCCACAAACGAGTCCACCAAGGTAATCTTCCTTCTGGTTTCTCTATGTGTCCTTCCACATTATTAAAGTGCCGTTCTATTTTGCGATAAGCTTCACTTGGTAGTTGTTCATATTTTGCCAAATCTTCTGCTAGTTCTTGCAAGTTGCTTCTAGTAGCTATTGCCTCATCTAAATGCTGTTGAAGTATTTGTATCTCTTTCCGAAGATGAGGCAGTCGTTCTTCATCTAAAGCTCTTTTACGGCGTGCTGCTAAATATTTCGACTTCTCTAATAAAATGTCATCTTTTCTGTGTTTTATTTCCTGCTTTTTTTGATTAAAAACTGTTTCGTTAAAACTATTTTGTTGAATATATTCAAGTCCTTGTTGTAGATTATCGAGAGCACCTCCCGCTTTTTCAATATTCTCTCTACTCCCTCCTTTTATATATAGAAAATCATGTTCTAAACCATCGTTATTTAACCATTCATCTATCTTTTCAATAACATTGTCAACGGCTTTATTATTGGTACTGCTAACAACTGTGAGATTATTGATATCCTCCTCTCCATCAATTAATCTGAGTGCGCGATTGACTACCTGTTGAGCGATAAGATGAAGGATGAGGGTAGTTTTCCCAGAACCAGGTGGGCCTTGGACCGCCGTCACAGGTTCGCTTTGAGCGTGTTTCAGTGCTGTTAATTGTGAAGTAGTTGGTGCGTGGGTCGGGAAAGCACCCATGTAAGTAACTTCGTGTTTCGGAAGTTGAGGCGCACCGAACAGATACTCATAAGCTGGATGTCCTTTCGACCAGTTTTTTGAGCCTGCCTTAATGTCTTTCAGGTCTTTCTTGAGTTTCCCTGAAAATGGGCCTCCTGTAAACTTAAACAAGTACGGCTGCCGTTGAACCGGGCGACGAGAGCCTGGTATGACCACCTGTCGCATCCACTCCTCATAAGTTTGAAACTCAATTGCAAATGTTGTTTTTAGAAACAGTCGCAGCCCATCTTTAGTAATCAATTTCTCGCGCTGTTCATCATCCATTCCCAGAAATTTAGTTAAATTGTCTCCTGCTTCTATGAGTTTTAGTTCGTCAAGGTTCCATCCTTCTTCTTGATAATTTCCCTTAAGAATAGATGTAACATCCAAACTAAACAGAGGACAAAGATAAGATTTTCCCTCTTCTACATCAAAAGTTTGCGGAAAGGATAAAACCCACACAGAGTCCTGCTGATTTTGTTGCTTTTTGGTGGCTTTATGTTGCAGTTCTGAAAAAATAGGTTCCGGAATTAATACACAATCGCCTACTAGCCTGATATCATCCTTTTTTAACTTATCCCGATTGGCTACTTCAATCCGGGCGTTACTGTAATCATCCAAATCAATGTAGTCGAACCAGGCATTGAGAATTGCATCTACCTTGGCTGTATTGTCCAAGATTCCCTCCAGGATATTGTTTCTACCTTAACTGTTTTTTATAGCACAAGTGTCACTTAGATGCTAGTGCAAGTCTGGGGTGGTAATACTATATACAAATTTGTTGATGTCCAACATATCGATGTAGCCGTTTATCTCCTTCCTCCCAATCTTATCTACTTTTATAGGTGCGATCGAGTTCTTGCAACCCTGACACCAGATTTCCCAGTTCCATGACGTAAGCACCCCTAATCTTCTTTTTGTTGCTAAAACTCACCTTGGCATCGCTAAATACAACTACTGGAGTGACCTTGGTTAACTTCTTAGCTTTTTTGATAGCCGTGACTTCTTTGGCAATCTGTGCCAGAAAGTCTTTCTCAAAATCTCTCAATTTCCCGTAATATCGACGATTGAGCACATCGCCATCCAACAGAACTTCGGTTGAGTGAGACTTCACATCAAGGATAAAATTGACCCCTTTAGGCGATCGCAGCCACACATCGATATCGCCTACTTGCGGCAATCTTAAGTTGTACTCAGCTATCCATCCAGATTGGATTAGGGATTCCAAAACTTGCTGAGTCTTTTCTTCACCACAGGCCCCTTGGTCAAATCTCTGAGACGACTTCCAAAACGTTTTCCCGTCCTCAATCAACGGAAGGGCGATTAATGCCCCTATCAAAAGAGCCGCGACCAAAAATAAAGGAGCAAAAGGTGCTACTCCGTATACCAGCAGTGGCAACAACACCAACCCTGTTGCCGCACCGTACCTGTATAAGGCTTTGGTACGAAGCTGTTGAGCATGGCGACGCAATGGTTTTCCAGCACCTTCGTTATATTGCGGCTGCATAAATGCACCTATGCACTTATCGTTGACAATGAGAAAAGGTCGAATTATTTTTCTTCCTTCTTCCTTCTTCCTTCTTCCTAATGACAAAAAATTATGAGTCTCGAGTTTTGGATTCCAAGTTTATCAAAAAACTCAAACCTCAAAACTCAAGACTCAAAACTCTCTCAGCCTAAAAGCCGATCGATTCAGTCGATCGCCCGACACAAATAATTGCATCAGACAGCATCAATTACCGGCGACGGGGAACCATCGTGTCGATATTGATATTAGCCAGAGCCACCCGCTGCGGCGGAGTAGCAGGCAGGGGCATATTGCGCGCCATACCCAAATAGTTCGACGGATCGCCAGCTTTCGGCTGCTGTTCTTGAGGAACAAAACGGCGGACACTTGTCTGCCAGATGATTTGCGGGAAGCCAAGCTGCGAACGGTGGTACTCACCGTAGCGGGGCGTTTTCAAGTTGAAAGGAGTATCCCCTCCAACTCGCTGAGGCAAAATTCGGCGCTGCTGGTAAGGTACGGTATCGTAGCCGAACTTTTCCAGGTACTCTTCGCTATTGACCAACTCGTCAATAAAGCCTTGAGGCCCCTTATTTGCTACCACGATCGACCAAGCAATCTTTTCGCGCTCGCTGTAAACATCCCGGCCCAAAATGCGCTGCACGCACATTTCCACAAACCGATAGTTGCTGTTAGTTTGATAATTCCGCTCTAGGAAAGGAGCCGAAGTCGCCAAACCGCGAATAAAGTCCCGCACCGTAATTTGGCCGAACTTGAGTTGCGACTCCAAAGACTTTTGGCGGTTGCTCTTGAGGATTTGGTGTTCGCTGTAAATCTGGCGATATCCAGCCCAAATCAAATTTTCGATGTCTCCAGACGAGAGCACATTTTCAGTTGTGAAAATTCTCGGCTGCTCGTCGCCCGCTACTTCATAACCAGCAACGCGCTGGTTTTGGCTCTTGGGGGCGTAGCTTAATAAAGGAAGCGCCACGTTAAAATCTCCGTTATCTCAAATTTTCAAAATAGTTGATACCGCGAGCTGCCAGCATAACGATACAACTAACCAACATACAGATTAGGGGATTCTCGCAATCTAAATCTGATTTTCCTGAATTTTTGCAACAATCTGTAACATTTGTTGACTTTGAAGGAAGGAAGAAGGAAGAAGCAAGAAGGAAGAAGGAAGAAGGAAGAGGGCAGTTATGCAGAAAGAGGGATCGTTCCCCAAAAGTGGCTCTATCGGCCGATAAGCGAGGCTCTGCCTCGTCAAACGGGAGGCAGAGCCGCCGTCAGAGTATTCCCAGGCAGAGAGAGCCTGGGAACGAGGCAAACGAGCCGGGAACGAGCCGAAAACTACCAGCCCAGAGCTGAGTAAAACTCGCTGACAACTGGCTCCTTCTGAGCGGCCCCGGCCGCTGCATCCGAGTCTGGTTCCACCCGAACTTCGGTACAAAAAGTTGAAGTGCTGAAACCGCCAAAGCGCTTGACGCTACTCGTCCGCATCCGCACGTTGGGATTGGCAAACCAGAAACGCTCGATCGAACTCATCGTCTCGTATTCCGTAATCAGCAGCAGCGCATCCTCATCATCCATCTCAAAACGCCCGGCCACCGGCACAATTTCCGCATAGCCCCGTTCCCGCAACATCAAACCCTGCCGCGGATTTTCAGGATCGGGGACGATCGCGAACACCGTAGACCCTTTATGATTCTCATCATCCTTATCCCACGCCATCGTGCCGTGCCAAGTCACAAAAGCCCCCCCAGCAGCCCGACTCGGATCGACGGAGTGCATCTGGCAAATCTCTGCCACCCGCGCGTCATCCGCAGCCAGCGCCGTTACCTGAATATTTGAATCTCCAATCTCCGCTTGGCGGAAAGCCAGGTGGTGAGTGCTGCGCTGCGATCGCCACTCCCCAGCACTGCTCTGAAAAAACTCCATTGCATCCATACAAACTAGCTCCTTTGGCTTAGGCTTCCCGGTTTTTACCCCTGTTTTATGATAAAGCTCCCCCCACTTAGATGTACTTTTGCGACACAAATTAGTTTCAAAATGTGTACTTTGGACATATTGTCAAGCAGATGTTATGATAGTTTACAATGTAGGAGACACAACAAAGCCTGCGAAACGTCATTTCGATCTATCTGGTCTCGATTTATCTCATGTAACACACTGGAGGAGCGATTTATGGATATGCCTACAACCAGCCTCAGCATGGAACAGCAGTTTAAATTGCAAGTGCTGCGCGAACAAGTCAAGAGCTTGAGCCAAGACCAAGCTCAGGAATACCTGCTAGAAGTGATGCGGCAAAACATGGTCAAAGAAAACCTATTAAAGCATTGGATGAAGAAAATGTGAGCTTTTCGAGAACTTCTTCCAAAAAAAATCACCGGCTTGTATCTGCAAAAAGTACGATCGAGCTTTTAAACATAAAACCCAGAATCCCGGCTTCTCCAAGAAACCGGGATTCTTCAGTTATATTATGTCCCAATTGGTTCGATCGTTTGTGTAGCGCGATTGTTTGGACCTGTTGGAGAATCCTACAAATCAACCAAAACGGCCGCTGACATAATCCATAGTAGACTCTTCCTTCGGATTTTGGAAAATCACCTCAGTCCTGTCACACTCCACAAGATAGCCAAACCGCTTCCCATCGTCAGAAAGTTTAGCATTGAAAAAAGCAGTCAAGTCAGAAACCCGAGAAGCCTGCTGCATATTGTGAGTAACGATCACGATCGTATACTTCTCCTTGAGTTCCCGCATCAACTCCTCAATCTTAATCGTCGAAATCGGGTCAAGAGAAGCGCAAGGTTCATCCATTAACACTACATCAGGATTAATCGCGATCGCCCGAGCAATACACAAACGCTGCTGCTGGCCCCCCGAAAGAGAAAAACCGCTTTGCTTCAACTTATCCTTTACCTCATCCCACAAATAAGCTTGTTTGAGCGACTTTTCCACCAACTCATCCATATCCCCCTTATAATTGTTCACCCTCGCACCGTAAGCAATATTGTCATAAATCGACTTCGGGAAAGGATTCGGCTTTTGAAACACCATCCCAATCTTGCGGCGCACCTGGACAGCATCAATATCAGGAGCGTAAAGATTTTGACCTTGGTAATCAATTCGGCCCTCTAAACGAAAACCGTTAACTAAATCGTTCAGGCGGTTAAAACATCGCAGAATCGTACTTTTACCGCAGCCAGACGGCCCGATTAAAGCAGTAATCTGATTTTTAGGAATCTCCATACAAACATTTTTTACCGCGTGAAAAGCGCCGTAAAAAATATTAATATTCTCAGTCCGCAAAACAGTTTCCGTCTTTTTTTCCAAATTCATCATACAGTTAATACTCCAATCGAATTTTACAAATGACCAATTACAAATAACAACCAACAACTGACAACTGTCAACTGTCAACTGTCAACTGTCAACTGACTAATAAACCTTTTGGCGAGTTGCCCAGCGAGAAAGAATACTCGTCAGCAAAACCATAAACACCAAAATCAAAGATGCAGCCCAAGCCAATTCTTTCTGTGCCTTAAAAGGAACCGTTGCAAAGTTGTACACCAAAACCGAAAGACTCGGAGTTGGCTTATCAAATCCCGCCGGCCAAAAAGGCGAATTCAGCGCCGTGAAAATCAAAGGAGCAGTTTCACCAGCAGCGCGAGCAACCGCCAGCGTCACACCCGTTAAAATCGCCGGAATTGCCGCAGGCAAAACCACCTGCAACACCGTTTGATAATTAGAAGCACCCACACCAACCGACGCCCATCTGATATCTTGCGGGACGATTTGTAGAGCTTCGTCAGTAGTCCGCACAATTGTCGGCAACATCAGCACGGCCAGCGCCGCGCCCCCTGCAATTGCCGAAAAACCTCCCATATTTACCACGAACAAACCGTAGGCAAATACCCCTGCAATAATCGATGGAACTCCGCTGAGGACATTAGTCGCAAAGCGCACCCAGCGAGCGATATTGCCGCTGCTGAACTCCGACAAATAAACGGCGGCCAACACACCAAAAGGAACAGCAATTAGAGAAGCAATTCCTACGGTCATTAAAGTACCGACAATTGCATTCGCGATACCGCCTCCAGACAGTCCGGGCGGGGGCGGCAGTTTGGTAAACAAGTCTAAATTCAGGCGACTAAAACCTTGTACGGCGACGTAGGAAAGCACTGCAAACAGAGGCAAAAGACTAATTGCTAAACAGGCTCCTGCTAGTACCGTCATCGCGATATTGAACAGCGATTGCGGACTGCCTTTAACTTTCTTCAAGCTGCCTGTATTCGAGGCAAAAGGATTGCGAGCGCCAGACTCTATATTTGACATAAATCAAAACTGTATGGGAAATTGCGGCCAACTTTTAGTTGTACTTGGATCTGACTTGAGAAACAATCCACTCTGCCAAGATATTAACAATCAGCGTCAGAATAAACAGAATTAGCCCCGTGTACATCAGAGCTGCTACTTGCAAGCCAGAGGCTTCGGCAAACTGATTTGCCATCAGAGAAGCAATAGTATTTGCCGGAGCTAGCACAGAAGCACTTAACTGATTGGAATTGCCAATTAACAGAGTAGCTGCCATTGTTTCTCCCATCGCGCGGCCGAGCCCGAGCATAATTCCGCCGACAATACCGGAAAAAGCCGCCGGTACGAGCACTCTAAAAATTGTTGTCCAGCGAGTAGCTCCCAAACCTAGAGATGCTTGCCGCAATTCGGGCGGGAGACTTGCTAAAGAGTCGCGGGAAATAGCAGTAATAATGGGCAAAGTCATGATTCCCAAAATTACTCCGGCGGGTAACATTCCCGGGCCAACTGGTGGAGTGCTAAAAATCGGCAGCCATCCGAAGTTACCGTTGAGAAACTGTCCGATGCTGGTAATTATGGGAATCAATACAGCAATTCCCCACAAACCGTAGACTACGCTGGGAATGGCGGCTAAAAGTTCTACTAAAAAAACTAAAGCTGTCCGCACTGGCAGCGGCAAAAAATCTTCGCTCAAGAAGATCGCTGTCCCTACTCCTAATGGTACCGCAATTAGGAGCGCGATCGCCGAACTGACGATCGTCCCGTAAATCATCGGCAGCGCGCCGTACTCTTCTTTAACCGGATTCCAATCGCTGCCAAACAGAAAGCCCAAACCGTACTGTTGAATAGCAGGTAAAGCCCTGTAAGCAACCGTGAGGGCGATTACCAGCAAAATTACACCAACTCCTATTCCCAAAATCCGAGTCAGCCAGATAAAGCTTTGGTCTAAGGACTTTTCTATCACAGAGCGGGAACGGCTGTCAGATTGAGCATTGTTATTATCTGAAGTCATATAGCCTTTCTCAAGGGCGGTGAGGTATGTTCGGTAATCGGTAATCGGTAATCGGTAATCGGTAATCGGTAATTTGCCATAGCTCGCCCTTGACCGAACTTACTTGAGACGCGCTAGGGACACAAAGTCCAAAAAACCTTAAGAAAAAATAGCCTTTTTAGTAGGGTTTCATGCACACCGCACCTTACCTGAATCTAATTATATGGGGTTCAATGCACACCGCACCCTACCTGAACCTCATCGGGAAAAACTTAGAATGAACTAGAGAAATGCACAGGCGGGATGCCTGTTCCACAAGCAGGAAGAGAAGACCAGAAAAGAGAAGAGAAGGTGTTGACAACTCATGCACTGATTTTTATATAAAAGAAGGGCGGGTTGATTAATTCCCTGACTTTTTAACAAATATTTCTGGTAAAACCCGCCCCTACAGAAATATCTCTTTTTTTCCTTCTTTCTTCCCTCTTCACGCTTGACTTCTTCACGCTTGAATTCAATATTTATCCGTTACATCCGTTACATCCGTTAAACAATCCGTTGCCGAACTTCCTTCAATTACTATTTGCCAATCTCAATCTTGTAGTCGGGGCTGATGCCGTCGGCTGCCAAAGCAACTTTTTCTTTGACGCTTTGGGGCAGAGGAACGTAGCCCAATTCGGAACTAACTTTCTGACCTTCGGTTAAGCCGTATTCAACCATTGCCTCGATGGCTTTAGCTTTGTTGGGGTCAGCAACTTTTTTGGGAACGAGCATCCAAGTGTAGGTGACAATTGGATAGGATTGAGCGCCTTCGGGGTCTTCGATAAATGCTCGCAGGTTTTCCGGCAGGGGCGCTGTTGCTAGAGCTTGAGAAGCTGACTCGTCGTTAGGTACTACAAATGTGCCTGCTTTGTTTTGCAGAGATGCAAATTTGACGTTGTTGTTTTTGGCGTAGCCGTATTCTATGTAGCCGACGCTGCCTGCGGTTTGCAAAATTTGGGCTGTGACGCCTTCGTTGCCTTTTGCCCCTACGCCTACGGGCCACTGTACTGTTTTGCCGTCGCCTACTGCTGTTTTCCAGTCGGGGCTGATGGCACTCAGGTGTTTGGTGAAGACGGCGGTGGTACCGCTACCGTCGGAACGGTGGACGATCGTGATATTCTGGTCTGGCAATTTAGCGCCTGGATTGGCTGCTGCAATTTTGGGGTCGTTCCACTTGGTAATTTTACCTTGGAAGATTTCTGTGTAAACGTCTCTGGGCAGTTTGAGCTCGGGTACGTCTGGCAGGTTGTAGCCGATGACGATGCTGCCGGCTGTCATGGGCAGCAAGAGCACGCCTTTGTCTGCTGGAACTTTGGCGATTTCGTCGTCTTTCATGGCGGTGTCGCTGGCCCCAAAGTCTACTGTGCCTTTGGTGAATTGTTCGACTCCGGCGCCGCTGCCTACTGATTGATAGTTAATTTGTACTTTGGGGTTGATTTTGTTGAAGTCTTGAAACCAACGCTGGTAGATGGGCGCGGGGAATGATGCGCCTGCTGCCGTTATAGCTACGTCTGAGGCGAGGGCGAGTTTGGTGTTGGCTGCTGTGCCGGTGGCAGCCACGGGGGCAGCGCCGGGGGATGCTGCGGTGTCGCCGGGGCTGGGGCTGCTGCTGGTTGTGCTGCCGCCGCCGCAAGCTGCTAAGCTGAGGGCGATCGCCATAGCGGAAATTGCTGTGGTAACACGGTTTGGATTAATCAGGTTGAGACGAAAAAGCATAGGTATAGAAAATTTGCGATCGTTATACGGGTCTCCCGCACCAGCATATCGCGCCAAAGTAAAGGTTAGGTTAAGAATCTTTACATTTTATCACTGTTTAATATTAATATTATTAATCTATAAACTTTATTGATGAACTTGACAATTGTAAGTTGATAAGATAGGGGCAAGATTAATGGGTACGGAAACCAGGATGCGATCGCCCGATCGCGAAAAATCCCAGATTAAATTATCAAAAGCTTCAGGCTTAAGAACCAGAAAACCATACAATGGTGGTTGTTTTGACAAGGTGCTAGTATAAAGAACTTAAAAGCTGCGGGCATTCAAGCTTGCATCTGACGAAGACCGACTTCCATTTCTCGACTTCACGCTTGACTTTTATCCGTTACATCCCGTACCTTGCTCGTTGCCGAACTTCCTTCAACATCTGCTATAATGCCTGCTCCTATCGAATTAATCTGGGCTGTTATTGGTTTGCTCCTAACGATAGGAGGCACTTTTTTGCCTGCATCTGTCACAATGCCGATCGGGTTTTGGGACGATCGCGGACTTCAGGCGTACTCTTTAGGTGTTACCTATCAAATTGGAGCAGTATTGCTAGTAGGCTGCATGGGCGGCAAAAATGCTGCGGCTCTCTCACAAATTGCCTATTTGGTATTAGGATTGACTTTGTGGCCTGTTTTTGCTCAAGGTGGCGGCATCGGCTATCTCAAAGAAGCGAGTTTTGGGTATTTGCTGGGTTTTGTGCCTGGTGCTTGGGTGTGCGGCTGGGTGGCTTTTAAGGTGGCTTCGCGGCTGGAATCGATGGCTTTTAGCTGTTTGTGCGGTTTATTTACGGTTCACGCGATCGGCTTAATTTATCTAATTTTTAGTTACTTGCTGATTCCTGGTAAAAAAACATCTTTATTTGATGAGATTCTGAAATATTCGGTTTATCCCCTGCCGGGACAATTGGCGGTGGTTTGTGCGATCGCACTGTTGTCATTTACTTTGCGCCGCTTGATGTTTTATTAATTGGGGAATCAAGAATTGGGAAAAAGGGAATTGGGAATTGGGAATTAGGGAATTGGGAAAAAGGGAATTGGGAATTGGGAATTAGGGAATTGGGAAAAAGGGAATGGGGAATTGGGAATTAGGGAATTGGGAAAAAGGGAATTGGTAATTGTGTCAAATCAGGTTATACTGTCATTGCGCAACGGGAGAGTCATCTCGCTGCGGCTGGGATTGCTTTGCTGCACAGCATTCTGCTGACAATTTTGACCGGCAAAATTTGAGCAAATTATCCCGTGCCCGATGCCCTATGTTCTATTCCCGAATCCATGCGTTTTAAAAGAAATCCCTTATTCTGGGTTGCTGCTATTATCAGTTTAGTTTTAGACCACCTGAGCAAGTTTTGGGTGGTGCAAAATTTTGACTTGACTGTTCCTCCACAGACTCAGCCGCTGTTACCTGGGATATTTCACTTCACTTATGTTGTTAATACCGGTGCGGCTTTTAGTTTGTTCAGCAATGGCGGGGCGGTTTGGTTGCGCTGGCTGTCTTTGGGCGTGAGTGTGGGATTGATGGTGCTGGCTTGGTTCGGGCCGCGAATTAATCGCTGGGAACAAGCTGGCTACGGTTTGATTTTGGGGGGAGCACTGGGTAACGGGATCGATCGATTTGTTTCGGGCCACGTTGTAGATTTTATCGATTTTCGGATAATTCGGTTCCCGGTATTTAATCTGGCAGATGTGTTTATTAATGCTGGGATTATCTGTTTGCTGATTGCAACTTTTCACGGTGCACCGCCGCCGAGAAACCGGGACGATAGCGATTCTATTTCAGAGTAACGCCAGAAGCAGGAAGTTCGGCAACGGATTGTATAACGGATGTAACGGATGTAACAGCTAATTAACCGTAGGGTGCCCAGCGGGGGAGATGCTTAGTTTGTAGTCGTCACATTCAGACATGACGCACCCTACAATAACTTTGATAATGGCTTAAAATGAGATAGGAACAGACCTATTATTAAAGCTAAACTTGCCCGTGACTCCTAATCCTTTTGCCCGAGAACGCCTGCTATTTGCCCCAGCAACCCCCGATGCTGATGCTATCCCGACGATTTTTGCTTTTCCCAACGAGTACACGGTTGGCATCACCAGTCTCGGCTATCAGATAGTGTGGGCAACTTTGGCTGTGCGATCGGATATTGAAGTGGGCCGTTTATTTACTGATATCAGCGAACAACTTCCCCGACATCCCGAATTACTGGGATTTTCGCTTTCTTGGGAACTCGACTATGTAAATATTCTCAATTTATTGGAATCTCTAGAAATTCCAATTTGGGCGTCAAAACGAACTGACAACCATCCGATAGTCTTCGGTGGCGGCCCGGTATTTACGGCTAATCCCGAACCTTTTGCAGATTTTTTTGATGTGATTTTGCTGGGAGATGGCGAAAATCTCATTGATAATTTTATTGATGCTTGTAAAGAAGTCCGTACCGCCGACCGACAAACTAAATTGCGGCATTTAGCCCAAGTTCCGGGGGTTTACGTTCCCAGTTTGTACGAAGTAACTTATTTGGATGCGACTGAGGGGATTAAATCGATTCAGCCTGTGGATTCGGCAATTCCTAGTATGGTGGAAAAACAGACTTATCGCGGCAATACTTTATCTGCTTCTACTGTGGTGACAGAAAAAGCGGCTTGGGAAAATATTTACATGGTGGAAGTGGTGCGGAGTTGTCCAGAAATGTGCCGTTTCTGTTTGGCAAGTTATCTGACTTTGCCGTTTAGAACTGCGAGTTTGGAGGGTTCGTTAATTCCGGCGATCGAGATCGGTTTAGCTGTGACTAATCGTTTGGGTTTGTTGGGTGCTTCTGTGACTCAGCACCCGGAATTTGAAGCGTTGCTGGATCATTTGAATCATCCGAAATACGACGGCGTGCGGCTGAGTCTTTCTTCGGTACGGACGAATACGGTGACAGTTAAATTGGCAGAAATTTTGACAAAAAGAGACAGCAAATCTGTGACGATTGCGGTGGAAAGCGGCAGCGATCGCCTCCGCAAGATTGTCAACAAAAAACTTACTAACGAGGAAATTATCCAAGCTGCTATTAATGCTAAAGCTGGCGGTTTAAAGGGGATTAAACTTTACGGGATGGCGGGAATTCCCGGGGAAGAAATGGAGGATTTGGAGGAGACGGTGGCGATGATGCAAGCGATTAGAAAAGCGGTTCCGGGTTTGCGCTTGACTCTGGGGTGCAGCACTTTTGTCCCGAAATCTCACACTCCTTTTCAGTGGTTTGGTGTGAATAAAGATGCGGAGAAGAGGCTGAAGTTTTTAGATAAAGAAATGCGGAAGTTGGGTTTAGAATTTAGACCGGAAAGCTATAACTGGTCGGTAATTCAGGGTTTGCTATCGAAGGGCGATCGCAGGTTGTCTAAGCTGTTGGAATTAGTGCGGCATTACGGGGATACTTTGGGCAGTTACCGGCGGGCGTTTAAGGAGCTGCGGGGAGAGTTGCCGGAAATGGATTTTTATGTTTTTCAAGAGTGG
Organism: Microcoleus sp. ARI1-B5; assembly: GCF_036705795.1. Taxonomy (NCBI): domain Bacteria; kingdom Bacillati; phylum Cyanobacteriota; class Cyanophyceae; order Oscillatoriales; family Microcoleaceae; genus Microcoleus; species Microcoleus sp. ARI1-B5. The sequence continues at coordinate 85,207 of NZ_JAUBVK010000018.1, read as the reverse complement.
GAATTAAATCAGGTTTTGCCTTGGAGTCATTTGAAAGGGCCGCTACCGGAGGCGACTTTGAAGAAGCATTTGGCTGAGGCGATGACTCATTTTAAAACGGAGGATTTGCAGTTGACGAGTTAGGAAATGGGGGGCTGCGAAAGTGCGATCGCATCTTTGCAAGTAAGTAGATAAAAAGCTAACTGAACAAGATAAAATAAGGAGCAACGTACTATAATACAGTTATGCCAGAAGTCCAACCCAAAGAAATTCAGCGTTATGTTGCCTCAGACGGTCAAGTGCCGTTTGATAACTGGTGTGATTCATTCCGAGATCGCAAAATTCCCACAATTATCAATAAAAGACTTAACCGAGTGATTTTGGGAAATTTGGGAGATTGTAAATCAGTTGAAGAAGGAGTCTTTGAATTAAGGATAGACTATGGCCCTGGTTTCCGAATCTATTTTGGAGAAGTAGGAACAACAATTGTACTTCTTCTGTGCGGAGGAGATAAAAGCACTCAAGACAGAGACATTCGCCAAGCAATAGAATACTGGACAAATTATAGGAGTTAAAAAATGCCTAAAAGTTTACCATATCATGATTTTTTGATGGCGCGGTTAAAAGACCCCAGTTATGCGGCTGTCTATCTCGAAACTCATTTTGAATTAGATGAAGGCGAAGAACCTGATGAAGCATTGCTCAAACTTGCTCTGGGCGATGTAGCAGAAGCTTTGGGTCAACCAAAAATGACTCCAGAAGAATATGAATTGCACTTAAAAAAACTGGAGGAATTACTGTCGCAGCAAGGCCGCGATACGATTTACAATCTGGGAACTTGGCTGAATGCTTTGGGATTGAAACTAACTGTTGCTGTTTGTACTGATACAGAGGATAATACTGCCAATGCTGAAGCGCGATCGCAATTAACTGTCTAACCCAACGATACAATGCCCAATTTTAAATACTCGTCGCTGATTAACGCCACCGTTGAAACAGTTTGGAACTTTTACGAAAGGCCGGACATTCTGCAAATGTTGACTCCGCCTTGGCAGCCGGTGAAAATCATTCGCCGCGAAGGGGGACTCGGTGTGGGTGCTGTATCAGAATTTCGGCTGTTATTGGGGCCGATTCCGGTAAAATGGGTGGCGACTCACACAGAGTGCGAACAATATCGCTTGTTTGTGGACGAACAAACTGAGGGGCCGATGGCTGGTTGGACTCACCGACACGAGTTTACCGCAGAAAATGGCCAGACCCGATTGACGGATGCGATCGCATTTTCGATACCGGGCGGCCCGATTGTCGATTTGCTGTTAGGTTGGTGGGTGGAAATGCGCTTAACAGATATGTTTCGCTACCGCCACGAAGTCACAAAGAGAGAGTGCGAAAAAGATGCAAACAACGGCTGAAACTTTTCATGCTGATTTAGTATAATTGATATATTTTGAAGCGGCTGTTTCGACGAAAGCCCGAAAAATTCCGCAGTCGGGGAGACTTTTTGGCGACATTTCTGGATGCCACTGAACTGCTACCATCCAAGGGTGATATTTGTATTCGATTGCTTCTATTAAACCGTCGGGTGCTCGGGCGACAATTTGCCAACCGGGAATCATTGTTTGCACGGCTTGATGGTGCCAAGAAACAACGTTTGTAGAGGTTGTACCCATGATTTTTGCTAGCCGGCTGTCGGGATCTATTTTAATGATATGCTCGATCGCGCGAATCGGGTTTTCTTGTCGGTGATTAACCTCATCTCCGTAAGCATCCGGCACGTGAACGACCAAATTCCCGCCGCTAGCTACATTCAAGACTTGCATTCCCCGGCAAATCCCCAAAACGGGTATGTCAGCCCTCAAAGCTAGCTTAGCTAAGCTTAACTCAAAATTGTCGCGTTCTGCGTTAACCGAGTAAACAGTGCGATCGACAAAACCGCCATAAAGTTCTGGATTAATATCTCCGCCGCCTGAAAAAATCAAACCATCTACGGCATCAAAAATACTACCCGGATCTAATTGGTTCGGGGGCAGTAAAATCGGAATACCGCCTGCCGCCTGCACTGCATCAATATAAGCTCCGTTGAGGCAATATTCGCCGGCTTGACTGCGGTTGTAAGTTGTGATACCAACGATCGGATGTTTTTTCATTTGCTCAAGACTAGGAGATAATTATTTACAACTGGTTCGCAGCATCGGAATGCAAGTCCTTCTTTCCGAGGACTTTACTCCTCACGTTCAAACTAATTTTATTACAGGTTCGTACTGAGGACTTTAGTCCTTCTTTCCGAGGACTTTAGTCCGATGCTGCGAACTAATTTTATTACGGATAATTGACCGAAATTGATATGATTAGTGCCGATCGCTTCCTAGATTAAACTGAGCATTCCCGGCACTGCTGTCTAATTTGTAACAATTTTAGGATTAGTTTCCGGCAGCGGTTTCCGCGTGCACAGATAAGCCAGCGGCCCGAACAGCGGCACTAAAGTTACTGCCCAAAATGCTGTAGCATTCTGCATTCCTCGGCGCGCCATATCGTCGGCTAATAAGGCAGGAAATAGCAGGCAAAGCATACAAAAATCTAAACTCATTACGTGGATAAAACGGCTGGTTTGCCACTGCTGAGCGAAATCATACCAATCGCCTTTTGTCAAGCCAAAGGCAACTAAAGCAGCAGCGCCCAAAGTTAATACAATGGCCGTAAAACGGGAATCTAATATTTTTAAGAAGACGTTTTTAGTACCACGAAATTCTGGATTCGGTTCGCGCAAGGCTAAATAAGGCAGCAAGGCAAATGCGCCGACGCCAAAGGATAAAGTGGCAAACAACCATGCAGGTATTTTCTGCCCCCTGCCGTCAGCAAACAGCACGCAACTGTAGACGATCGGCCAGACTCCCATGATGTTGAACAAAGCTACAATTAAAGGGTTGATCCCTGCTATTTTGCCTGTAGCAAGATTGGTAATTAGTGCGAGAGTTTCGGGGCTGTCGGGTGGTGCGAATACAAAGGCGTAGGTGCTGAATGCAATCCACAGCAGCCAAAATCCAATTTTTCTGAACATACTTAGTTTTTTACTTTTGATATTAGTATAGCAATTTTTAAGGATTGTTTGATTTTTTTTAACCGCAGAGGGCGCAGAGTACGCAGAGGAAGAGAGGGGGAGAGAGGATTAGATATTAATTTGTTATTTGGTATTGTTGGTTTTGGGCAGATTGGTAAAGTTTTTCATGAATTGGCGATCGATCCAATCTTTCCAGTACCACAGCAGCGCCGATTCCCACATGAAAGAGCCGCGAGAGGCGATCGCCCTTTTATTCCCAGTACCTATCAAGCCTAAATATTGTTCCTGCGGTACAAAGGGTTTCAGCGGTTTTTGCAATAAAAACTGCTGCAAATTTTCAAACAGCGGTTTGCCCTGACGCACGGCAAACACGCCTGCTTTGGGACGGGGATAATTAACCATCGCGGCGATGTCTCCAGCCCCGAATACGTTGGGGTGAGAGACTGATTGCAGGCAGTCGTTGACTTGCATAAACCCGTTTGAGTCAGTTGCTAAACCAGATTCTCCGATCCAATGGGCGGCGGATGCTTGTGTCACCCAAAAAATGATCTCGCACTCAACGCTCAAACCAGATTCACAGTATATTTGGGCATTGGGCATTGGGCATTGGGCATTGGGCATTGGGCATTGAGAATCGGATGCTATTTCCATCATTTTTTGATTTTGCACAGCACTGACTTTTTCCATTAAATGCAGTTTAACGCCACGATTAATCAGAATTTCTTTCAGGCGGCGACGAACCCGTTTGTTATGTCCCGGCAGCAATTGTGCCCCGCTATGAAACAAGTTAATTTCTAATCCTTCTTCTTGCTTAAATTTTCCTGTCTCCTTAGGCATCCATCCGTTAGAGCCCGTACATTGCTCGCTGCCGAACCCTTCTTCCTTCGCAAGACGAGATTGCATATTCAATGCTAATTCTACGCCGCCAGCACCGCCACCGACAATCGCGATTCGCAGCGGTTTTTCGGGATAGTTTTGCTGCTCGGAAATTAACTGATTCCAGCTAGCTAAAAACTCCGGTACGGGTTTAGCTGGAATGGCGTATTCTGCGGCCCCCGGCACAGATAGAGTCGCGGGAGTGCTGCCGATATCCACAGAAAGCACGTCAAAGTTAACTGGAACCCGAGTTTGACAAATAACTTGATTTTTGCTAAAGTCGATCGCGATCGCCCGATCGACCAATATTTGACACCCGGCAAATTCCGCGAGCGATCGCAAATCGATGTGACATTCATCATAATCGTAAAACCCGGCAACGTACCCCGGCAACATCCCCGAATAAGGCGCGTACAGGACATCGCTAATCAGAGTCAAACGCACGGACGGCAGCGGTTTCATGCCGAACATTTTTAATACAATAGCATGACTGTGACCGCCGCCAATTAAGACTAAATGTTTCACAATTACAGATGTTCGATCGAAATGTTCTTTCCCCGATATTCTACAGCACTCGCACTCTGGCAGGCAGCACTGTCGGGTCAGGGGAGCTTGCAGCGCGTAATTAATGATTTCCCAGCAGTTTTAGAGAATGCTCTCACTTACCCTCTGGATCGCAGATTGTATTTGGCTCAGTTGCGATCGCACAATCAGCACAAATAGCTGTAGACTGTAGAGCGATCTAATTTTATCACCAAATTATGCCGGGGTGTGTTTGGATAGCTAACTCACCATTCAAAATTATGACATTACGCATCATTCCTCGCAGTTGGCAGCGATCGATTAAACGTTTGTTCCCACTGCTGTTTGCCCTCTCATTCATTATAGTATTGCTGGTCAATAACGCGATCGGGGCGATCGCCCAGCAACCCCGCCAAGAAATTCGCGGAGTTTGGATGACGACAAACGACAAAGACATCCTCAGAGATCGCCGCAAACTCGGAGATGCGATCGGTCAATTAAAGCAGTTAAATTTTAACACAATCTATCCCGTAGTCTGGAACTCTGGCTATGCAATGTATCCCAGCCCAGTCGCCCAGCAAAGAGACATTCAACCCTTTGTTTATAGAGGGTTAGACGGACAAGATATGATCGGAGATTTAATCGCCCAAGCCCACCGCCAAGGCCTGCTAGTAATTCCTTGGTTCGAGTTTGGTTTCATGACACCTCCCACCTCAGAATTAGCATTAAACAATCCCGATTGGCTGACCCAAAAACAAGACGGCAGCCAAACATCAAACGGTGCAGGCGGCGAAGTAGTTTGGCTCAATCCCTTTCATCCCGAAGTGCAGAAATTTATTACCGAACTCGTACTAGAAATCACCACACAATACAACGCCGACGGCATCCAATTCGACGATCACATGAGTTTGCCCTCAGAATTTGGCTACGACGACTATACAGTTGCTTTGTATACCAAAGAAACCAAAAAAGCACCTCCAACCGACTCTCAAGATCCAGCATGGGTGAAGTGGCGAGCCAATAAAATCACGGCATTTATGTCGCAACTAAATCAAGCCGTCAAAGCAGTCAAACCCAATGCAATTTTCTCGATTTCTCCCAATTACTACGAATTTGCTTACAAACATCACCTGCAAGATTGGCTGGCTTGGGTGCGTTTGGATATTGCCGACGAACTCATCGTGCAAGTGTACCGTCCCAATCTAGAATCATTTGTGGACAAGATTAACCGTCCAGAAATGCGAGAAGCACAGCAAAAAATTCCCACCGGAGTTGGGATTATGACAGGTTTAAGAAATCGCCCAGTACCGATGCAGCAAATTCAATCCCAAGTGCGAGCAGTCCAAGAATACGGCTTAGGTGCTGCTTTCTTCTACTACGAAAGCTTGTGGGAAGATGCGCCAGAACCAATTGGCGATCGACTTTCTCAATTTAGTGCCTTCTTCCCGTCTTCTGCATTCCGAACAGCGCTACAAATACCGAGACGTGCGGCAACTTTTCCTCCGCCTCCCCCACCCAAACCCGACCCCAAAGCTAAGCCCGAGCAACCTACAAAAAACAGCCCGCCTTCGCCATCACCAACCACGCAAAAGATTTAAAAAGTCATTAGTCATTGGTAATTTTGTAGGGTGTGCCATTAGTCCGACAGTCCGACAGGGGTTTAAACCCCTGTCTCATAGCTGAAGTCGTCTAAAGACGACTGTAGCAATTCTATCAAACCTGTTTTTATATAGAGTTAGCGCAGAATATATGTGTAACTCTACTTTTCAAAATTGAGATTACTATTTGAGTCGGTTTTAACCGACTTATGCTATTAGACAGGGACTTGAGTCCCTGGCGGCCCGTGGCAGAATGAAACAGCTCTGCTGGGGGCTAGGGGATACCGAGTTATGTTCCTATAAAATATCCGTATTACCAACAACTACCATCAATAAAAATGCAAACAAACCAAAAAATTTTACTGCCCAAAATGGGCTGCGGCACATGGGCCTGGGGCAACCGACTGCTTTGGGGTTACGATGAAACTATGGACGAGGAATTGCAAGCCGCGTTCAATCTTTGCGTTAACAATGGTGTCACCTTATTCGATACAGGGGATTCTTACGGAACCGGGAAATTAAACGGACGCAGCGAGCAGCTTTTAGGGCAGTTTTCTCAACAATATCAAGGTGCACATCAAGACAGTATTTGTATTGCGACAAAACTAGCGGCTTATCCTTGGAGACTGACGCGACAATCAATGATATCTGCTGGAAAAGCCTCGGCTTCCCGCCTCGGAAAAAATGTAGATTTGGTGCAAATGCACTGGTCTACAGCTAATTACGCTCCTTGGCAAGAGGGGGCTCTTTTGGACGGTCTGGCCGACCTTTACGAGCAAGGATTGGTCAAGGGTGTGGGCTTGTCTAATTACGGGCCGAAACGGCTGAAATGGGTGCATCAAAGATTTAGCTCGCGCCAAATTCCAATTGTTACTTTACAAGTGCAATATTCGCTACTTTCCACCTATCCGGTAACAGAACTCGGATTGAAAGAGGTTTGCGATGAATTGGGGATAAAATTAATTGCTTACAGTCCTTTAGCCTTGGGGTTGCTGACGGGGAAATATTCGGAAAACGGCGCTTTTCCTAAAGGTATCCGAGGTTTGGCGTGCAAGCAGCTACTTCCGGGAATGCGATCGCTTTTGGGCTGTTTGCGAGAAATAGCTGCCTTCAGAAACAAGACTGTTTCGCAGGTAGCAATCAACTGGTGCATCTGCAAAGAAACTATTCCAATTCCTGGAGCTAAATCTGCGGCACAGGCGAGGGATAATATTGGTGCTTTGGGCTGGGAGTTGGACTCGGGGGAGATTGCAGAATTGGATAAGGCGGCGGCGAGTGCAGATAAAAAAATGGTGCAGAATATCTTTCAAAGTCGGTAAAAAGACTCTCGCGCGGGGTGGGGGCGGGTTTATTTAAGCTGTCTGCATTCTTTAAATCTTTTGGTGAACCCGCCCCTACAGGTTTTTGACGGAGGGTGCAAGAGATCGGGTTAAATAGATATGATTGCTGTAGGGGCGGGTTTTACAAACTATCATTGCCTAAAATCAATAATCTCATAAACCCGCCCCCACCGGATGACACAATCTTTCATTGATTCGCACAAAACTTTTCCACGCAACGCACAAACATTTCTACACCCATCCCCAGCGCCGTTTCATCAAAATCAAAGCGCGGGTGATGGTGCGGGTAAGCCAAGTTTTTATCGGGATTAGCAGAACCCAAAAAGAAATAGCAGCCGGGGACTTCTTGCAAAAAGAACGACATATCCTCGCCGCCCATTGTTTGACATTCCGGCACTATTCCCGCAGGAGTTTCTACAACCGATTCTGCTACGCTGCGCACCAATTGGGCCATGGTCGAATCGTTGATAACTGGCGGGTAAAGGGCGCAATAATCGAGTTGGTAATTTGCGCCGTGACTCTGACAAATTCCGGCAATTACTTGTTCTATTCGCTTTGCAAAATAACCTTGATATGCAGGATTGAAATAGCGCACCGTGCCACCGATTTGAGCGGTATCGGCAATGACGTTGTGGGTGTGGCCTGCGTGGAATTTGCCGACAGTTACTACCGCTGAGTCGATCGGGTCAATGTTCCGCGCTACAATTGCCTGCAAAGCGCTGACAATTTGGGCTGTAACTACGATCGAGTCCACAGTCTGATGTGGCATTGCGCCGTGCCCGCCTTTGCCAAAAATCGTGCAGTCAAAAACTTCGACAGCCGCCATCAGCGCGCCGCTGCGGACGCCTACAGTGCCTAAAGGTAGATTGTTCCACAAATGCAAGCCGACGATCGCATCAACATCAGGATTCTGCAAAACTCCCGCTTCAATCATCGGTTTTGCGCCGCCCGGGCCTTCTTCGGCGGGCTGAAAGATGAATTTTACCTTACCCGAAAAGCTGTGTTTGTGCTTGGCGAGATAGCAGACTGTACCGAGGGCGATCGCAGTGTGGCCGTCGTGACCGCAAGCGTGCATAATTCCGTCATGCTGCGATCGATAATCCACCTCATTTTCCTCTTGAATCGGCAAAGCATCCATATCCGCCCGAATTGCCAAAACCCGCCCGGGTTTGCCGCTGTCAATAGTTGCGACAACACCCGTTTTAGCAATATTAGTTTGATGCTCAATTCCCCATTCCTGCAACTTTTGCGAGACAAACTGCGCCGTTAAATTCTCGTCAAAACTCAATTCCGGCTTTTGGTGCAAGCGGCGGCGCCATTCGACTAGCTGAGGCTGCAAATTTCTAATCTCCAGCCGCAACTGAGATAAATCTACAGAGGTTAAATTCGGTAAAGTAGAAACCATTTTTCATTCTCCTTATAACAATTTGTGAAACTCTCTCTTTTCTTTCTCTGCGCTCTCTGCGCTCTCTGCGGTTCAAATAAAATCTTAGTTTTTAACCACAGAGGCCGCAGAGTACGCAGAGGAAGAGAAGAATCAGAAAGAGAGGTGTTTAGAATAGGGTTATTTAGAAGTCTGAGGAACTAAATTAACCCCTGGTAGCAACCGCTCTAAATCTAATTGGGAAGCAACTTTAGCTAACTTAGCAAGGTCAGTCGGGTCATCTAAATGTGGCAAAATACCCAACACGGGTATTTGAGTCAGGGACTGGATCAAATCGATCGGCGCCAAATCGGCAATTTCTTGTTCCGAACAAGCTTGAACGCAATTGAGCACAATGCCTCTAAGCTGAAAACCCGCGTGTCTGGCGAGAGCAACGTTCGCTACAGCTTGCCCGATCGCCCCCAACCTCACAGGTACCACCAAAACTCCCCTCAGCCGCCAATCCCTGGCAATATCGGCCACCGTCAGTTCCCGCGTTACAGGGGAACCCAGCCCTCCCAAAGCCTCGACCAGCACAAAATTCTTGCGCTCACAGAGGCTTTGCAGCGCCGTCCAGACCTTTTCGAGTTCGATCGGTCTCCCTTCCCGTTCCGCAGCAACCGGCGGTGCTAGAGGCGCGCTAAAGTGCAGCGGATTGAGTTCTGCGGGGGATTGGTCGAGGCTAAATAAACGGGTGTAGAGTTCGCGATCGCCCGTTCCGGTTTGCAACAGCTTCATAATTCCCAAACTGCGATCGGGAAAATACATTTGCCAATAAGCAGCCAGAGCGCTGGTCAAAACAGTTTTGCCCGCGTCGGTATCAGTTCCAGCAATTAGCAGCGAGTTCATTGGCAAATAGCTATTCATTCAGTTGACAGTTGACAGCTTGCGCTGAGCGAAGTCGAAGGGTTGACAGTTGACCTGGAAGAGAGACCTCTACCTGGAAGTCCGAGGATTGGAGTAATGAATAGTCGGATTTTAATTTCTCCCGAAAAAGCTTGGGGCTTTAAACCAATTCTTTCTGGTAAGTAATTGGCTTCAACTTCAGTCTAGGGGAATTTTGCCAGAACTAGGGTGAAGGCGAGGGTGCGGGAGTTGGTGCAGGTTCCGGCGAGGGTGCGGGAGTCGGTGCAGGTTCCGGCGACGGCGCGGGAGTCGGTGCAGGTTCCGGCGACGGCGCGGGAGTCGGTGCAGGTTCCGGCGACGGCGCTGGAGTGGGTGCGGGAGTCGGCGCTGGAGTCGGTGCGGGAGTCGGTTTGGGTGCGGGAGTCGGTGCGGGAGTCGGTGCGGGCGTCGGTTTGGGCGCCGGAGTCGGTGCGGGCGTCGGTTTGGGCGTCGGTTTGGGCGCCGGAGTCGGCGCGGGCGTCGGTTTGGGCGCGGGAGTCGGCGCGGGAGTCGGTTCTGGCGTCGGTTCTGGCACTGGGGTTGGTTCCGGCAAAGGTGCTGGGCTTGGTTCGGGCAAAGGTTCTGGGCTTGGTTCGGGTAAAGGTTCTGGGCTTGGTTCGGGTAAAGGTTCTGGGCTTGGCGCTGGCAAAGGTTCTGGGCTTGGCGCTGGTGTCAGTTGTGGGGTTGGAGTTGGCAAAGGTTCCGGGTTTGGTATCGGAGTCAGTCTCGGCGTCGGATTTATGGCTGGTGGTGGCGCTGTCGGAGTGGCTTTGGGCGTCGGTTTGTTGAGAAATGAGCCTACTAAGGCCCAGGAACCGAAGCCTGTCAAGATTACTAAGCCTGTTAGCAGTCCGATCGCAGCGACGGGATTGTCCCAAAAAGAGCCACCAGCAGGCTCAATTAGCGGGTCTGGCTGGTTTTGCGGGCCGGCACTTAGGGGCACCATCGGCTCGGGAGCGGGCGGCCTGCCCACGGCTACCGTTGGTATTAGGGAAGCGTTTGACGGCACGACTGCTGGCGCGGGCGGTACGGTTGGCGCGTTAGATTGAGGATTGGTTTTGCCGTCGAGTGCTTGGGCGACTTCGCTGACAGATTGATATCGATCGCCCGGAGAACGGCTTAACATCCGATTCAACACCAAAGCCAAACCCGGGCTTACCTGCACTCGCTGCTGCCAATTCCACTGCAGCGTCGTTTGATCCAGCAATTCCTGCGGTTCTTTGCCCGTCAGCAGGACGATCGCCGTTACAGCTAAAGCATACAGGTCGCTGCTGGCCGTTGCGCGCCCGCTGTGCAACTGTTCCATCGGCGCGTAGCCAATTTTACCCACAGTTGTCGCGTGGGCTGTTCCTTCGGGAGACTGAACTTTAGTGGCGAGTTCTTTCACCACTCCAAAGTCAATCAGTACCGGCAGTTGGTCGTTTTCCCTGCGGATGATATTTTCCGGGGAGATGTCGCGGTGGATGATGCCGCGCGCGTGGATGTGAGCCAGTACCGGCAGCATTTGCCGGATAAATACTAAGACTTCGGCTTCGCTGAAGGGGCGGCCTGCGTTCGTTCGATCGAGCAACAGTTCGCGGTAAGTCATCCCTTCCACGTAATCCTGCACTAAAAACAAACGTTGATTCTCTTCAAATATTGCCCGAAACTGGGGAATTTGCGGGTGTGCAATTTGGTAAAGTATTGCCGCCTCTCTTTGAAACAATTCCTTCGATTTTTCCAAAACGTAAGGCCCGCTTTGCACCGGAATCAACTCTTTCAGGGCGCAGCGTTCTTGAAACCGCCCCAAATCTTCTACTAAATAAGTGCGGCCAAATCCCCCTTGACCTAAAATATTCACCAAGCGGTAGCGGTTTTGTAGGAGAGTTCCAATAGCAATAGGTGGCTGCATAAGTTTAAGTAGAAACTGTTAAAAAATAGGCGAGCGCTGGCCGACTTAGAATGTTAAATCTTTAATGCTCAAGATCGTACTTCACTGTCTGTAGTTCCCAGTCCCGATGAAAGTTAGCATTTTACTTCTTTTTGAGCAACTTTGAGAAATTAGGCGCAAGCGGGCGATCGAGAAGAATGGGCAACCACGGGGGGTTTGCCCCTACATTTCGTTTTTTTGGGCGATCGCAAAGGCGAAAAATTAGGAGGCTGCTACATTCTTCCTGATGACTGCTGTCAACTGCCAACTGCCAACTACCAACTGCCACAGGTCAACTACCAACAGTCAACTGTCAACAGTCAACAGTCAACAGTCAACAGTCAACTGTCAACTGTTAAGCTTTGCTTTCACCATGTCTTGAATTCTGTTACCGTCTGCTTTGCCTTTAAGCTGCTGCATTGCCTTGCCCATCACCTTGCCCATATCTTTTGCAGAAGTAGCGCCCACCGAGGCAATCACTTCCTCAACCACTTGACTCACCTCGAAGTCTGACATCTGCGCCGGCAAATACTCTTCCAGAATTGCCAACTCCGCCTCCTCTTGTGCCACTAAATCTTCGCGGCCACCTTTGCGGTATTGCTCGATCGAATCCCGGCGCTGTTTGGCTATTTGCATCAAAATTTCCAGTTCTTGAGCTTCTGTCAGCGTCTCTTGGCCCGAAGGACGGAGGCTGACCTCTTTTTCGAGAATAAATTTCTTGATGCCGCGAACAGTTTCCAAGCGAACTTTGTCCTTGGACTTCATGGCTGCTTTGATTTCTGCGTCAATGCGTTCTCTTAAGCTCATCGATTTCTACCTGGGTTTGCTATATCAAAAATCCGGAGTATGCTTCAGATTCTTAACTTTTTTTACAGTATTTTTCAAGTTTATTGCCTCTTGGTGGCATTTTTATCGCCTTGAACCCGGACTCCGGCCTTCGACAGAATTTTGGGCGGCTGCACTTCCAGTCCCAGCTCCAACCAGTTTCTCCGACATACGAATGCCAGTCCTATTCAGTTCGCCTAACGTCACACTTGCGGCCGCCCCGAAAGTTAAATCTATCAGAAAATTGGCTGAATATTTCTAGTTTCCGATGGTAAGATGGCGGTAAAATAAACGTCTTGCAAGAGGCCTGCTGTGATCCGTTCTGCTACTTTACCGCTTCCGCTTCCCGAGCCGCCGGTTTCTGCTCACGACCGTCTGCGGCTGTTCTCCGGTTCTGCTAATGTTCCCCTCGCCCAAGAGGTGGCTCGCTATCTGGGGATCGATTTGGGGCCGATGGTTCGCAAGCGGTTCGCTGATGGGGAACTCTACGTTCAAATTCAAGAATCGATTCGGGGCTGCGATGTTTACTTGATTCAGCCAACTTGCTGTCCGGTAAACGATCGCCTCATGGAATTGTTAATTATGATCGATGCTTGTCGCCGCGCTTCGGCCAGACAAGTTACTGCCGTGATTCCCTACTACGGCTATGCTAGGGCAGACCGCAAAACGGCCGGAAGAGAGTCAATTACTGCGAAATTGGTGGCTAATTTGATTACTGAAGCTGGGGCAGGTCGCATTTTGGCGATGGATTTGCACTCAGCTCAGATTCAAGGTTATTTTGACATTCCTTTCGATCACGTTTACGGTTCGCCGGTGCTGTTGGATTATCTGGCGAGCAAGCAGTTGACGGATATTGTTGTGGTTTCGCCGGATGTTGGCGGAGTCGCTAGGGCGAGAGCTTTTGCCAAAAAGCTGGGCGATGCTCCCCTAGCAATTATTGACAAGCGCCGCCAAGCTCACAACGTCGCCGAAGTGATGAACGTCATCGGGGATGTCAGAGGCAAAACAGCCGTGTTAGTGGACGATATGATCGATACTGCGGGGACGATTACCGAAGGCGCGAGATTGTTGCGCCGCGAGGGTGCGAGACAGGTATATGCTTGTGCTACTCATGCGGTTTTTTCACCTCCGGCGATCGAGCGTTTGTCTAGCGGAGTCTTGGAAGAGGTAATTGTTACAAATACAATTCCCGTACCTGAAGAAAACCGTTTTGAGCAGTTGACGGTGCTTTCGGTAGCGAATTTGCTGGGCGAAACTATTTGGCGGATTCACGAAGATAGTTCTGTTAGCAGTATGTTCCGCTAGAGGGGAAAGACTCTTTTTGAATGTTTGTTTTAGGGTGCGTTAACAAGAGTGTGTAACGCACCCTTTTTTATATCGGATATCCCCTCGCATCCCCCTTAAAAAGGGGAGTAGGGGTAGACTTCGATCGAGTTCTTGTCCCCCCCTTAAGAAGGGGGGCTAGGGGGGATCAGGCTTAATTGCACCGTTTGGAGATCCCCCTAAATCCCCCTTAAGAAGGGGAGTAGGGGTAGACTTTGATCGAGTTCTTGTCCCCCCCTTAAGAAGGGGGGTTAGGGGGGATCAGACTTAACTGTACCCTATTGAATTTTATAATATTCGTGCGATCGCGCTTGAGATCGCCGGAACAAGAGATGGTAAAATTCTATCTTGTTGTCTGAGAAGCGCGACCTTTTCATATTCTAGAGATGTCTCGCCAAAAAAGGGGTAAAGAAGGAAAAACTATGAAACATTCACTGGTACGAGCAGCAGCCGCACTCGCAGGTTCAGCAATCTTAACACTCGGGGCGATCGTTCCGGCAAAAGCATATACATTTGAGGAAACCGAAATTAACCAAGACCGAGTAATTGCGATCGCCCAACCCCGCGCTTTGGGCGGCTACCAATTGCTAATTGTAGAACAGGTGACAGACAAGCGGCAATGCTGGAGCGAAAGCGGCTCTAATCCCGTGAGAGTCGATCCGTTATTAGTTACTTTTGATTTCACCGGCATTTGCGGCCGCGCCACAGACAGCAACGGCTTTTCTATTCGCATGGCCGGCACCGATTTAGCATTAAAATACAGCCTGAGTTTGCAAAGCGTTGACGGCAATGTTGTACTAATGGGAACACCCAGCGATCCCAACGCTCAACCGATAATTATCGGCCGCACAAACGGCGATGTTAACGGCTTTATGAAAATCACTCTCGATCCCGCTTGGCGCTTCACTAAAAGATCTTATCAAGGCAAAGTATTAGGTCACTTTTATTTCACTAGCAGTCAACCCGCACCGGGCGAAACCGGCAATACCGGAGGCAATACCGGAGGCAATACCGGAGGCAATACTGGAGGCAATACTGGAGGCAATACCGGAGGAAATACTGGCGGTAATACTGGAGGAAATACTGGCGGTAATACCGGCTCTTCTACATTCGGAGATATTGCTACCGATATCTACTCTTCCGAAATAAAAGAAGCTGTGGGCCTTGGGTTTGTAGCCGGGTTTTCTCAAGATAATACCTTTCGGCCGCAACTTGCCGTTACGCGAGAGCAATTGGTATCTTTAGTATTGGAATCTTTGAAAGGAATACAAGGTGCTAATATCACATTTCCTAGCAATGTTTCTACCCGTCCCTACAGCGATGTTGATAGCTCGCGCTGGAGTGCCGGAAAAGTTCTATTTGCGCGGGACAATAAAATAGTCAGCGGTTATAAAGATGGAACTTTTAAACCTACGCAACCCGTCACTCGCGCTGAATTGATGGCGGTGCTGCGGAGAGCGGCGGAATTTGGTTTGTCGGCGCGGGGAAAGCAGCAGGATTTAGTTGCTAAAGAGCCGCCTAAAACTTTTTCCGATACTCAGAATCATTGGGCTGCTGCTATTATTAATCAAATGTCGGGTTATTGTGGTGTTGCTTCCGCTGTTAACGAAGTTGGAACTCGTTTTGCTCCCGATGATTCTGCAAAGCGGAATTACGCGGCGGCGGCTACTTTGCGGATGCTGAAATGCGTTAAGGCTCAGTAATATTGTGTCCGTTCAATAACCGATCATCTAGGTGTTTGTAGTGAGGACTTTAGTCCTCAGATTATAAGGACTAAAGTCCTCACTACGAACCTATATTACGCTACCAGAAATAATTGGTTGAAAGCCTCTCACGAGTGAGGGAGAAATTAAAATCAGACTATTCATTACTCCAATCCTCTTCCTTCTAGGTAGAGGTCGCTCTCCACAGGTCAACTGTCATGAACGTCAACTGTCAACTGTTGAAGCTACACCATAATCAGTATACGGTCGTTTGTATGGCGGTTGCAATCCCAAAACGATATCCTCTCTTGGCACTCCCATTTCAACTAATTCCTCTGCTGGATTTTCCTCGGTCAAATTTTGCTGAAGCCAGATTTTTCCATCTTTGATGTCAATGTGAATGATGCTTTGATAAATCCGGGTTAAGTGTTCCCAGCCGACATTCATCCACTGATAATGATCTCGTTCTGTGTCGCAGATAAGTTGCACTTCGACTTCATCATCAGAAACATCATCTTCGGCATAACGGGTGATTAATATCTGAACGTATTGACGATATTGAGCTAGTTTGTCCATTGCACAATTACCTCATTTGTTGAATCGTATACGATTAGAAATACCTGATACTGTTGTACCGCAGCTTGAGTAAATTCAGACTGAAAAAATGTTCTCTACACGTCAATTGGTACTGCCAAGTATAGTTTCCGATTAGGTTCAACAGATGCCAGCCCTAGCCGATAACTGAGAAATTGTCCCAATGCAGCATAAAAGTCTGTAATTGCAGAGGGATTAAGGAAGCTTTTGATTTCGACTGCAATTTTCTCCCCTCCTCGCTCC
Source organism: Microcoleus sp. ARI1-B5 (assembly GCF_036705795.1). Lineage (NCBI taxonomy): Bacteria > Bacillati > Cyanobacteriota > Cyanophyceae > Oscillatoriales > Microcoleaceae > Microcoleus > Microcoleus sp. ARI1-B5. Next base: position 68,929 of record NZ_JAUBVK010000018.1, on the reverse strand, counting down.
GCTGCGACTAACCTTTCTGCTCCCAAATCGACCTGAAATTTAATATTGCCAAACTTAAACTTTAGCGGATGGGCAGTAATCACCCACTGTTCTTTTTGAAGGGCCCGTTTTACGGATTCGTGGAAGGTATCTTTGGCGGACACAAATTTAATCTCAGCACGATCGCATACAACTATAAATCCTAGCGAAATTCTAGTATATTGTCAATCAGTAAAACACTAACTTTATCAAATTTTTTTAGCCAAGGCAGACTGAAGTCCTCACTACAAACCAGTTCGTAGTGAGGACTTCAGTCCGCATATTACTTGTTTTCTGACTCTATCTCTTTGCGTTTCTTCTTTGATGTCTGTTTGCGAGTTTTTTTTACGGGGATTGTCTCTGACTCGGGCTGTGCGATTTCTGCGGTTGATTTGCACAATTCATTCAACAATTTCTGCTGAGATTCGAGCTCATTCAGCCGATTCGAGGCTGTTTCTAGTATTTGTTTTCCCTGTCGGGCTTGGATGGTAGTTTTATTTTCGATCGCATCCAGCAACACAAAAACTGATACAATTTGCCAAATATCCAAATCATCGCCGATGACATCGCACTTAGACACGACTTTGCCGTTTTCGGGGACGTGAATCCCTAAGCCCGAAGCTTGGATGAGCGGCTGGATTTCTGCTATGCTTAAATCCGCCAGGTCGGTAATTTTATGATCGAGCGATACGAAATCTGCTAAATCTGGTAAATTGATTGATTCTGTCGCTACAGCATCGAACTTGAAGGTAAGAGTTTGATTTAAAGGATCGGAAATGGCGTAAATTGATTGAACGTGCGATCGACTAACCGCACCTTTCTCAAAAAAATCTTGGCCTAAAGGCGCGATCCTCTTCGTTGATGAGCCTCCCGTAGGGGCGGGCTTCGCTAACGCAATTTTACCATTTTCCGCAACCTCCAAAATCTCCAAATTAACCAAAGTCGCCGCCGCAGTCTTCACAAAAACCTCATCCAACCCCAGCAAATGGGCCAATTCCTGCAAAGTCGGCGGGGGTTCAAACTCAACACCCGCCCGCAAAATAAACTCTTCCAACACATTAAACTCGCGAGGTTCGCTAACCGCCACCTCCAGCGGAGTTTGGCGAATTGCAAAGCGGAATTGACGCGCCGCCAACACCGACAAACCCGGATTTTGTTGCTCAATTTGTGCCGCTAGCGAACTTAAATTCGCGTCAATTTGTTTAGCTGAGGATGCTAGCAACATCTACAAAACCTCCGCAGCGACGCACCGTTTTTGAAACTTCCTGATACATTTTTCCCACAGTACCTAGTTGTTGGGTAAATAAATCGTGACAGCCGACAACTACCAGCAATTCCTGAGCGCGGGAAAATGCTACATTCACCCGTTCCGGTTCCTTAGCAAAACCAATATCGCCCCTAATATTATTGCACACTGTGCTCACAATAATCACAGGTCTTTCCATCCCTTGAAATATGTCAACCGTACCAGTGCGGATGCTCAAAGAAGGAAATCTTTCGGCTTCTATTCTATCTTTAATTGCGTTCAATTGAGCGCCGTAAAAAGTGATAATCCCGATTTCCTTCGGCGGTTCACCCTCTACCATTTTAGGCCGCCAAGCGGTTTCCATCTGTTCGCACAAAAGCTCGATCGCATCAATCTCCTTAACATTCAACCGCGAAGTACCCTGCTTTTCCTCTTCAAACCCTTGTCCCACGGGCGTTTTTACCCACAGGACGTGATTGTTTTCCTGAATGATGTCACCTGCGAGATGGTGCGCGCGTCTCGTGTCAGCTTCCAGAATACCGCAGTTGAGTTTTTGCTGGTAAAACTGATTGATTGCGCCCATAATTTGCGGGTGCATTCGGTATTGAGTTGTCAGCATTTTTTTGATGCCGTCGTTAGCTTTTTCAAACAACACTTTGAACAGCGATTCTTTGATAAAACTAAGTTCCTCTCCCGTACAGCCGATGTCTTCGGCGATATCATCGATCGTACTTTGATTAAACATCGGCGGCAATTGCCTGTGATCGCCCACCAATACTAACTTTCTGCCCTTCAAAGCCGGAATCAACAACTCTGGCGGAGTGCATTTACTAACTTCGTCAATGATGACTGCATCAAAGCTGGGAAAGTTTTTGCTAAAATCAAAGCTGGCGGCTTGCACGCAGGTAATGCCGATGACGTTGGCATTGTCAATATAAATTTGCTTTAAATCATTGCGGTCTTTTTCTGATGGATTGCGGAGTTTTTCAATCCAATCTGTGACAAAGTTTTGAGAACGATTGAGGGCTGTTTGTTCTCGTTCTAATTCCCGCTGCCAATGTTTGAATAAACGCTTGATTTTGCTTAAAAAATCTACGCTGAACAATCCGGTACTCGGAACTTCCGGCTGGTATTTTTCGGGGATAGTTTGCCATGCTGACTCCCACCAACTTCTTTCAATAATTAATGCTGCTGTCGGCTGCTGCTGTTGCAGTCGATCGGTAATTTCGCTCAATTCTGCTTGAAGTTCCGCGAGTTGCTGCTGCGAAGCTGCGGCGGCAATTTGCAGCGGGGATAATTGCTCGTCGAGAGTATTTTTGATAACTTCCAAAATGCCGAACGGATCTAAGTCAGCAATGGATTTTTCAAGCTGAATGGCGCTGGTTTTCCAAGCCTCAACTTGCTTGACAAACTGCTGCGGTTGCTCCCAAATATTTGACTTTTGCGCGAGATATTGGGCGGCTAGAATCCGCAACTTTTCCGGTACGTTTGGCTGTTCGACAATTGCTTGCAACAAATTCGTAACTTCGCTAATTTTTAAGTTTGCTTCTTGCTGCGCTGTTTCTACCCGAACTTGCGCGGCAGATATTTGCTGCTGGCTGACGGTTTGACCGATTTTATCTAATAACTGCTGCTGTTTAATTAGTTGTTGTTCGGTTTCGGTTTTCAGGGGAACTATGCACTGGCGGGCGTTTCCGAGGATGCTGTGCAGCAATTCTTTGACTAGGCGATCGCAGGTTGCTTGGATTTGATTCGGCTGCAAGGATTGACTGTAAAATTGTTGAATGTTACCTAAGAAAGTGTCAGCTTTTTCGATGATAAATTTGCGCTGGCTGGGGCTGAGTTGGGCATAGCTGGCGAAGTCTTTGGCTAGTTGCTGCCATTGCGCCCGATCGCCCGCAGCGAGCACGATCGGCATTTGACTCAAATTTAGGTGCAAAAACTCGCTAAACCGGAACTGCTGCCCTTGAATGTCCTTAAAACCCGCGCTGGCTTCATGGGCGATCGCCTTTTGCAGTCTTTCTAAATCGGGCAAACTGACTTTACACTTCGGCGGGACGATCGGCAATTTGAGCGATCGCGCAATTTTCAGCAATCCTGCGGGCAATTCTACCATATCATCCGTCAGCATCGCGCCCGTTTCCCCACAAGATTGCACAACAGTATAAAGTCGGGTATCAGCCGTCTCAATCCACTCTGCAACACTGACGACAACCGCCGCAATTTCCGCTTTTCGCAGTTCCAAATTACTGATTTTCTGTTCGAGATTGTGGCGGTGCGTCTGATTTTGCCGATCGCCCAACTGTAGCTGATTCACAGCATCCGACATCTGCCGCGACACCCGCAGCGACTCCGCAACCCCTGACATAGCGCGACAAACATCCTGGGCGCGATCGAAAGCAGCCTTAAATTCCGATAATTGCGCTGCTACAGTTTCCCGCAGCCAAACCGCAATCCCAAACGCGCCGCAAGCAGGGCGATCGAAACCAATTTGAATAGCACTGGTAGCACAAATCCGCACATTTGCCATAAAGTTCTCGACTAAAACATTCCCTTCCGAATAAGGTTTTAGTTTCGGCATAAACTCGGCAACATCTGAAGATTCCCAGTTAATCTCCGGCGCAGCCAGCAGATTATCTAGCCCATTACATAAAAATTCTCGCTCGCTTTTGGCGGTTAAACTTTCTTCGCAAGCAGCAGCTTGTGCGCTCAACTTTTCCTCAAGATCTGCCTTGCTGTCGTGGAGGTGTTTTAGTTCCTTAAAAAAACCTCTCTCGGCGGCAAAGTAGGCGTTAAATCTGTCGAAGTCTGCCAGCAACTGTCCCAACGATGTGACATTAATTTGGCGCTGCGAGAGCTTTTGTTCGCAGTCAGCCGCCGTATTTTGCAGCCAAGTGCCGATCGCATTTTCCTCCAAAAACGGCTGGCCTTCTTCCTGCACCTTATGGGCTTTTCCCTTCCGCAAAGCCCGAATCGCCGGATTGTGAACCAACCGACTCAAAGCATTATCAACCGCCAAATTTGCCTGAGAAGCAATCAGCGTTTTGCCGCCCTGACGCGCAATTTGATAGCAAATCTCCGCAATCACCGTCGTTTTTCCGGTTCCCGGCGGCCCTTGAATCAAAATTAAATCCCGCGCCGACAGCACCATTTCCACAGCGGCGAGTTGGTCGTCGTTAGCATTGCGATTTAATAAGTTTTCTCGCTCCAATTTAACCAGTTTTTCGGGCAATCTCGCCTGGGAAGAGTCGAATAAAAACTCGCTCAAATAGGGATTTTGAGCGCGGCCATCGGTCAGCATTTTTAAAGCTTTCTTCTTGCGATCGATCTGACTGATATCGCCCGCCGCCTCGAAATACAAGAATCCTTGTTTGGGAAGTTGATATCTGCCGCCCGCCATGCGATCGCCCAAATCAACATCCAACTCGATCCGTAATTTGCTGCGTTCAAAGTCAATTTCGGCGATGCTACCCAAAGTCTCGCCATCGCGGCTGCTTCTGCTTCCGGGCGGCGAATCAAACAAGATAATTTCTTCATTTTTGGCTTGTTTGAGCCGTTCGCGAAAGTCGCCGACTTGTAAGGAATTCTCATCGTAGCCGTCAAGAGTTGCGGAAGTGCGATCGATTTCAAAAGTAACGATTTTGAAGCCGGAACCGTAATTGTGAGCGCGGAAAGGTACGCAAAATTGACGCGCTTCGGCGATGCGTTGTTCTACATTTAAGAAAGTGTGCCAAACTTTTAATTGTTCGGTAGTCGGTATGTGTCTGTCGTCCCAAAATGGCATTTTTTGGACGCGGGCGATCGACTTTGCAGGAATTGGCGATCTACTTTTAGCCAAAAGTCGCAATTGAACCGGCAAAGCATAGCCATCTTTTCTACCTCTAGGAACCGCCACCAAACCAGCATCCAGCAATTTTAAGCCGCCGATGCCATCTTCAGTGCGTACAGTTGCTAGCAAGCGCAAAGTGCGATCGGCTTTTTGCAACAATTCCGGCAATTCAAAATAATCTCCATCCGTAGCAAGAATCAATTCCCAGATTTCCTCTTCAGAAAATCTCTCATTTACCTTTTGGCGGCGCACGTAGAAAAGACTGTGGGATGCGCCGGCTATCTCCGACATCAGAAGTTCCGCACGATCTCTGCATTCCCAATCGCAATATTTCGCTAAAGTGCTGTCCCCTTCAATATCCCGAATAAATTTATTAATTGTGCGATCGCCGCTAAATTTATATCCCCAATCTTCTGCTACTAAAGATGGCATATTTTGATTTTAGATTGTAGATTTTGGATTTTAGATTGGATTTAAGATTAGCACATGGGAACTTATGCTGAGAAAATTGCTAAATCCCAAAGATTAACCTGCGCGCACATACACCGTACAGCTTACTGGTGTCAACTCACTTTTTCCGAAGCCTCGATCCCCCTCGCATACCCCCTACTCCCCCGATCACGCAGGGGAGTAGGGGTCGACTGTCGATCGCTCTTGTCCCCCCCTTAAGAAGGGGGGCGCCAGGGTGATCTAGACTTCGATACAAACCAGAGATACAAAAGCTTTCAGGCATCAGCACACACAACGCGCGCCTGCATCTGCACAATAAAATCAAAAGGGCGAACGATGGGACTTGAACCCACGAATGGTGGTACCACAAACCACTGCCTTAACCACTTGGCTACGCTCGCCATAACGTTTGTAACTATAGCATCATATCTCAGCAAAAGTCTAGGGGTAAAGCAAAAATATTTCAAAATATTTTTCAGCGTCCCTGAACCGATCGCATCAATTGTGCCTCAAATTCCAGGCACAGCCTGAGTTTAGCACAATTTTCGATTTAGGCCATCCGCAAATATCCCGCGCCAGAGCAGTGGCGCCGCCCGGCCTGTTGCAGGTTGCGGCAGCATCCCGATTCCGGCCAGCGGATTAAAATAGCCTCATAGCCATCCCTGCGTCAATTGTCAACTCATTCTCTTCTCTCTCTTCCTTCGCCCCGCGAAGGAAAGAGACAACAAAAGCGGTGCATTTAATAAAACTTCTTCACAATCCAAAATCTCAAATCTCTAATCTAAAATCGATATGAGCTACTGTATCAATCCAGAATGTCAAAAACCACAAAACTACCAAACAGCAAAATCTTGCTTAAACTGCGGCTTTAACCTGTTGCTGAGACAGCGGTATCGCCCGATTCAACTTTTAGGTAGAGGCGGATTCGGCAAAACCTTCCTAGCAATAGATGAAGACATCCCATCGCAACCGCGCTGTGCCCTCAAGCAATTTTATTTTCGCGATCGCGATCCCGAAAATTTCAACAAAGCCCTTGAGTTATTCCACCAAGAAGCAGTCCGTTTAGACGAACTGGGAAAACACCCGCAAATTCCCAAATTATTAGCCTGCTTTGAGCAAGAAGGCCATATTTATTTAGTTCAAGAATTTATAGACGGGCCGACTCTCAAACAAGAATTAGACGATAATGTATACGAGGAAAATCCAATTTGGCAACTGCTGCAAGACTTATTGCCCGTGCTGCAATTTATCCACGACAAGCGCGTCATTCACCGCGACATCAAACCCGAAAATATTATCCGCCGCCTGTCGGACAACAAACTCGTATTGATCGATTTCGGCATTGCCAAACTGCTGACTGATTCAGCCATACTCCGTTCAGCAACGCTCATCGGCAGTCAAGATTATGTAGCTCCCGAACAAATGCGCGGCAAAGTATTTCCTGCTAGCGACCTTTACAGTTTAGGTGTTACTTGCATTCGCCTGATGACGCAAGTTCCGCCGTTGGATATGTACGACTGCAAAACCGAGCGCTGGTGGTGGCGCGAGTTTCTCCCCAAAGGCACGAGTATTAGCGGCGAGTTAGGTGCAATTTTAGATAAATTGCTGCAAACTCATCTCAAGGAGCGGTACAGTTTTGCTGCGGAAGTTTTGCAAGATATCAATGCAGCTTTAGATATTCGCCAGCAAAATTTGCTTGTGCCGAAAAAGCCGTAGCGTAGCGGGGATCCATCCATCGCCCCTACTCTCCTCGATAGCCACAACTCATCTAATATCAACGCGCCACAAACTCCCGAGCCTCCGATTTCACCGACCCAAACCGCCGCCAATCGGGCAGAAACTTTGTCCTTATCTGCGATTTCAAATCTCGCTCCGACCGTGATTTCTGCCGGGGGAGTTGATTATACCAAACTGCGGAATTTTTTGTCAAGCAAAAAGTGGCAAGAAGCCGATCGCCAAACTTGGGCCGTGATGTGTCAGTCTCTCTCCCTGACACCGGGAACTCAGCTAGAAATCAGCCAAATTTACCAGCTACCGTGTCCTGATTTGCAAACAGTCGATCGGCTGTGGCTGCACTACAGTCAAGGTCGGTTTGGCTTCAGTTAACAGTTGACAGTTGACAGTTGACAGTTGACAGCGTTAATCAGTTGACAGTTGACAGTTGACAGTTGACAGCATACAGGTTGACAGTTGACAGCATACAGGTTGACAGTTGACAGTTGACAGTTGACAGCGTTAATCAGTTGACAGTTGACAGTTGACAGTTGACAGCGTTAATCAGTTGACAGTTGACAGCGTTAATCAGTTGACAGTTGACAGTTGACAGTTGACAGTCAATTACCGATTACCAATTAGCGATTACCAATGACTCATCACTAATGACTAATGACTAATGACTAATGACTTAACTCTATCGGAAAGCAGAGAAATTGCTCCAGCTAGATGTATCCTGCGAGCGAGGTTTGACGCGCTCGCTTGTCGCACAATGGATGCTGAAGGCGAACACAGTTAAAATCTGCAATTCTCAGGCTTTAACAACAGAACTAAAGAGAGGTATCGAGCCGTGTTTTTTCATAAAAAACAACTAATGTCTGCGGTAAAAGTAGACGAAGCAAACCCGCGTTTTGCCCAATTGCTCCTAGAACAGTTTGGCGGAGCAACCGGAGAACTGACCGCAGCTTTGCAATACTGGGTGCAGTCCTTTCACTGTGAAGATCCAGGGATTAAGGATATGCTCCAAGATATTGCGATCGAAGAATTCAGTCACTTAGAAATGGTTGGCAAACTCATCGAAATGCACACCAAAAACGTTGACCAAACAGATGCTTACAAAAGCACATTGTTTGCAGTGCGCGGCGTAGGCCCGCACCTGTTAGACAGCCAAGGTCAAGCTTGGACGGGTGCTTATGTCAACGAAGGCGGCGATGTGGTGCGCGATTTGCGCGCTAATATCGGTGCGGAAGCCGGAGCTCGCCAAACCTACGAAGAATTGATTAAACTAGCGCCGGATGCGGGAACGAAAGAGACGCTGCACTTCCTGCTGACTCGCGAAATTTCTCACACTCAAATGTTCATGAAAGCTTTGGAAGCGATGGGCAAACTCACCGATCCGCTGTTCGGCAATATTCCGCCAGATTCCACCGTGGATCTATACTTTAACTTGTCTACAAATGGCAAGGACGAACGCGGCCCTTGGAACTCTGAACCTACTTTTCAGTACATCGCCGAACCAGGCCCGAGAGCTTAATTTGATAGTGGTGTAGTTGTGTGGGGTGCGCGACTTGAGAGATGCCGGCGAAAAGTCGAGCAACTTTCTGGTCGCGCACCCGACGGTGTATAATTATTTGAAATTTCCCGATCGAACATTAAGATCAAATCCATATTGAAATTGCGATCGACCTATTTATTAGTTTCTCACGGCAGCCGCGACCCCAGACCCCAAGTAGCTTTGGAAAACCTAGGTCAACTCCTGTCTCAAAATTTGGCTGACTCGTTCCCCGCAGTAGCCACCGCCACCCTAGAACTGGGCCCCGCGCCGCTGCACGAACAAATTTGCAGTTTTGGCGAACGTACCCTGTCGCTGGGGCTGACTCAATTGCAAATCCTGCCCGTATTTTTATTACCGGGAGTTCACGTCGCCGAAGACATACCGGCAGAGGTGGAAATTGCCCAAAAAACTTTTGGTTCCCGGCTAAAAATTGAAGTGCGCCCGCATTTAGGTTCCCAAGCAGCAGGATTAACAAACTTGCTAAAAACTCAGATGCAAGAGGTAGCTTTTCTCCCCAATTTGCTGTTACCAAAATGGATTTTACTATCTCACGGCAGTCGCCGCCCGTCCGGTAACTCGACAGTTGAAGAAATTGCCAGCCAACTCGGCGCAGAGACAGCTTATTGGTCGGTAAAGCCGAGCTTGGAAGAACGAATTGACAGTTTGGTTCGCGGTGGACAGCAGCAAATAGGAATTGTGCCATACTTCTTATTTAATGGAGGAATTACAGATGCGATCGCCAAAAATGTCGCACAGTTAAAGCAGCAATTTCCCACGGCAGAGCTTCATCTCGCAAATCCTCTAGGCGCAAGTGTAGAATTAGCAGACTTAATAGGGAATTTAATTCAACAATGAACCGCAGAGTTGGGACTTAGTTGACGATTAAATAGACAGAATAGTACACTTATAGACTGATCTATGGTGTATTTATGTTTAAACCTCACGAATTTGGGAGGAAACTTAGTCTTTCGGTAAAAACCCTTCAGCGCTGGGACGCTCCTGGGAAGCAGCCCGCGAAACGTACCTTGTCGGGTCATCGCTTTTACACGGAGGATGACCTTTTGATAGCTAACTGACAATACAGTGTTGAGGTCGAACAATGCTTTTATCCATCAAAACAAAGTTAAAGCTAAACAAGAGTCAGGCAACGGTCATGAGCAAACACGCTGGAATAGCGAGGTTTACTTATAACTGGGGATTGGCTACTTGGAGTAACCTTTATAAAGATGGATTGAAGCCTAATAAATACCTGCTCAAGAAATTCTTTAACAATCATGTAAAGCCTGAGTTTACATGGATTAAAGAAGCGGGAATTTGCCAGAAGATAACTCAATATGCTTTCGACAATCTTGGTGATTCCTTCTCCTTGTTTTTCTCAAAAAAAGCTGGATATCCCAAATTCAAGAAGAAGGGGCATCATGATTCATTCACGATTGATGCAGGTAGCAAACCAATTCCGGTAGGTGGTACGTCCATAAAGCTACCAACAATCGGTTGGGTAAAAACCTATGAAGGATTGCCTCATACTACTTGCAAGTCAATCACTATTTCACGTACCGCCGACAGTTGGTTTATTGCTTTTGCCTACTTCAAGGAGCATGAGCCAACTGTAAAGCAACACGATGTGGTGGGTGTTGACTTGGGAGTTAAAGAGTTGGCAACGCTTTCGACAGGAGTTGTTTTCCCTAACCCAAGGCATTACAAAACGCATCTCAGTAAGTTGCGTAGGCTGTCAAAGGAGTTATCGAGAAAGACGAAAGGTTCCAGCAATAGATTTAAGGCGAAACAAAAACTCTTAAAACATCACGCTAAGGTAGCGAATCTCAGAAGAAATACTCTCCATCAAATCACTACTTACTTATGCAAAAACCACGCAACGATAGTAGTAGAGAATTTGAATGTTTCGGGGATGCTAGCCAATCACAAACTAGCTCAAGTCATAGCTGATTGTGGATTCTATGAATTCAAGCGTCAGCTAGAATACAAGGCTAAAAAGTTGGGCTGCGAAGTAATCATTGCTGACCGTTGGTTTCCTTCGAGTAAGACTTGTTCAAACTGCGGACATATTCAAGATATGCCGCTGAGAGAAAGGACTTACAACTGCGGAAGTTGTGGTCATTCAATGGACAGGGATTTGAACGCAGCAATTAATTTATCGCGCTTGGCTAAAACGTGAAAGCTTACCGAGGGATAACCGCTCCCATGCTCCCCATGAAGTAAGAAGCAAATGTCTAGACTTGTCTAGTATTTGTATAGCAGACACAGAAGACGTAAAGGAATCCAGAAAAATGTCTTTAGGTAAAGTGTATTTAGTAGGTGCGGGGCCCGGAGACCCGGGTTTGATGACTTTGAAGGGAAAAGCTCTGTTAGAGTGTGCGGATGTGGTGATTTACGACGCTTTAGTCAGCCCTCAAATTTTGGCAGCAATCAACCCGCAAGCAGAACGAATTGATGCCGGCAAACGCAAAGGCCGTCACTCGTTAATACAAGACGAAACTACTCAGCTATTGATAGAAAAAGCTGGAGATAATGCGATCGTAGTTCGGCTCAAAGGCGGCGATCCGTTTATCTTCGGCCGCGGCGGTGAAGAAATGGAAGAGTTGGTAAAAGCTGGAGTTGCGGTTGAAGTCGTGCCCGGTGTAACTTCTGGGATTGCGGCCCCTGCTTATGCGGGAATTCCTCTCACACACCGATCGTACAGTTCGTCAGTCACCTTTGTCACCGGTCACGAATCAGCCGGAAAATATCGACCGGAGGTAAATTGGCAGGCGATCGCCCGCGGCTCCGAAACTATTGTAGTATACATGGGAATCCACAATTTGCCTCACATTATCGGCCAGTTGACAGCAGCCGAATTGAGCGCAGAAACGCCCGTAGCATTAGTGCGCTGGGGAACGCGGCCCGAACAAGAAGAATTGATCGGAACTTTGGGTACAATTGTAGAGCAAGTGGAGGCGACTGGATTTGCCGCACCTGCGATCGCAGTAATCGGAAACGTCGTCAATTTGCACTCGATATTGTCGCGCACTCGCCCAGTTTCTCTGACTCAAGACTTACCCATCGGCGGCTAGAAACCAGGTTGATACGAAAAATTTGCGGCGAGGAACGAGAAATATGCGAATAAACCGGGTTTCTGAGATCGCAAGTGCGTCGGGGAGTAAAACTGTCCGGGCTTGAAGTATCTGCAATAGAGGTAGTCGATGAGTTCCAAATTAGTTCCGCAAGCAACAAAGCCCCAACCTCGATCGAATTCAGCCTTCAAGCAATTATGGTCAATGCACGCGGTGATGGCAACCTGTTATCTGCTGCTGTTGGTTGGGGGATTTTGGATGGTTAAAATGCCAGACAATACACCATTACAAGGCAACGCTTATACTTTGCATAAATCCATTGGGGTGTTGACAATTGGATTGCTAACTTGGCGTATTTTCATTTTGCAGCGAGTTTGGTGGCGCAAGTATACGCGCCGCCTTCCCAAGTTTACAGGTGAGTGGATTCGCACGTTTCTACTGCACACGGCAATTTATTTGTTTATGCTAGCGGTTCCTCTGAGCGGAGTTTTCCTCTCTAATTCCTATAAAAGCGGGCATATCCATTTCTTCGGGCTTACAACCTTGCCAGATATTTTTCCTCAAAATGCAGCGGTTGTAGGGCTGGCACGAGACTTACATTTCTGGATTGCTTATACTTTCCTGGCATTTATTGTACTGCACGCGATCGACCAACGAAAATATGTGCGATCGCTTTGGAGACGAGCTACCCAAGCCGTGAAAAAATCAACGTTAAGTTAACATTAATCAGCCCTGGACGTATCCATAACATATTTATGTCATTGCTCGGGGGGAGCGTTAGCTTTCGCTCCGTTTCTCAGACTGTAGAATAAATTTAAATATTGCATCTGTAGTCATTAGTCATTGGTAAGCGGTAATTGGTAATTGGTAATTGGTAATAGTACGCCATACTCAGTCAAAAGTTGCTAGTCCAGATTTCTGTGCTACTAAGTAATGACTAATGACGGCAGGACTCATGACTCATGACTAATGACGGCAGGACTCATGACTAATGACGGCAGGACTAATGATTTCAACGCGCCACCTGCCGCATATACTCCCCCCACAACTGAGCAGCATTTGCACTACCTCCCCCAGTCGGAGAATTATCATCATTTCCCAACCAAACTCCCGTCACCAGTTGCTGGCTGGGAATATAACCGACAAACCACAAATCTTTATTATCATTAGTCGTGCCTGTTTTTCCAGCTTCTCCCAACCCCAAAGCAGCACTGCTCCCCGTACCTCCCCGCACCACACCTTGCAGCATATCAGTCATCGTATCCGCTACCTCTTCAGAAACTAACTGCCGGTTGGCAATCCCATCTTTTTGATAGTCATAAATCACCCGACAACTGTTAAAATCATTTCGATCTTTGCAATCGCTGCTGTCAATAATTCGCTTGATTACGTGGGGGCGATTCCCCAAACCCCGATTCGCTAAAACCCCGAACGCACCCGTTAATTGCAATACGTTAACTTCACTTTCACCTAACACCAAACCGGGGGAAGAACGCAGGGGAGATGTAATACCCAAACGTCTGGCCATGCCCACTACATTGTCTAAACCGACATCTTGTGCTACTCTCAAAGCAATTGCATTTTCCGACTGTGCTAAACCCCGATACATATCAGCACTGCCGCTAGTTCTTTCGCAGCCGCTGTAACTTTGTCCGCCCCAGGAAAGCGGTTCGCAAGAATAAGTTTGGCTGGCTGGGATGCCGCGTTCGAGGGCCGCTGTATAGGTGAAAATTTTAAAGGTAGAACCGGGCTGTCTCAATGCTTGGGTAGCCCGATTAAACTGACTTTGCAAGTAATCTACGCCCCCAACTAAAGCTAAGACTTCCCCAGTTTTAGTATTGAGAGTTACGACGGCTCCTTGAGAAAAACCTGCACTCGCTCCGGCATTTTCTACAGCATTTTTTAGGGAAGCTTCAGCCACTTTTTGCAGGCCGGGATTCAAGCCTGTTTCTACAATAAAATTGCCTTCTCTGGCTAACTGCTCCCCCAGCAAAAACTCCAATTCGTCAAATACATAATTGTAGAAATAAGGCGCGATCGTACTTTGCAGGTATTGGCGGGCTTTGGGATTGATGTCAATTCGCGATCGCCTCGCGCGATCGGCTTCTTCCTGAGAAACCGTCCCCATGGCGCGCATCCGTTCGATCACCCGATCGCGGTACTGCACCGCCAACTGATAATTTTGAATCGGGTTAAAACTGTTTGGTGCCGGCAAAATGCCCGCCAAAGTCGCCGCCTCCGACAAACTCAAATCCTTCGCCGACTTGCCAAAATAAAACTGAGCCGCATCCTCAAAACCGTACAGGTCAATTCCCAAAAACACGCGATTTAAATAAGTCAGCAACAGCTCATCTTTGCTGTAATAACTCTCCAGTTTCAAAGCAACTACGGCTTCCCGCAACTTGCGTCCTGCCGAATCTTGAGTTCCCACATAATCTCGAAACAAACTCCGCGCTAACTGCTGCGTCACAGTGCTGCCGCCTTCGCGAATTCCTCCCCCGCGAACATTCGTCAACAGCGCCCGCAAAACGCCGATCGGATCTACTCCCAAATGCCAATTGTAGCGGCTGTCTTCTGAAGCAAGTACCGCCTTGGATAAATAAGGCGAAAAATCCTGCAATCGCTTTAATTCTAGGTGAGCGTTATTCTGAGGAGGGCGCAGCGGAGTTTGTCCGTCGCGGGCGTAAACAATCACGGGGCCGTTGATACTTCTCGGCAGAGGCCGCACATGAAACTTGGTCGATTCAGCACCTACCAACACCGCTATCAAAGCGGTGATTCCGCTGACGCCGTAAAAGCTGTAACGCACAAGTTCCAAATACCAAGGCGGCGGATCTACGTACTGAATTCTGACGGCGGCGGCGAGTTCCGGCGGCCCTAAAGTGAACACGTCTCCGTGACGCAGGGACATACTTTTAACTCGCCTTTTTCCGGCGTAAATGCCGTTGGTGGAGTCTTCATCTTTAATTACAAAAGGTGTTCGCCGTCGAGTATCCCGCGCTAGGGATAGGTGGACGTGACTGACAACGGGATTGCGAACTACAATATCTGAAGCTTTGGACGATCGACCTAACAAATATCGATCGCCCAATAGCGGATAAACCTCAGCTTTAGCTGCACCCGCATCCTGCACCCACAGTTCGGGTACTTTGGCATTTGGTTTCAGGGCTAGCTGGTTAAAATTAACCTTGGCAATTGTCTGGACTGCTTGGGTAATCGCACCCAAGACGGTTTGAGGTTTGCGGGGCGGCTGCGGTGGGGTCATATTTCGCTGTAGACTACGATCGAGCGATCGGCTCTTGCACCATTCTACTCGCAACTTTTGGCTATTTTCAAAAGCAGGTCCGATCGGGGAAAAATCTAGTTTTTATGGATATATCTGGAAAGAAACCCGGTTTCTGGCCTGATTGCACCAGTGGCTCTCAAACCCGGTTTCTGGCGAAAATCTCGGTTGGGTGGCTAAATATCTCCAAAGAAACCCGGTTTCTGGCCTGATTGCACCAGTGGCTCTCAAACCCGGTTTCTGGCGAAAATCTCGGTTGGGTGGC
>NZ_JAUBVK010000018.1:34006-53399 GCF_036705795.1 Microcoleus sp. ARI1-B5 | reverse complement strand
TAAATATCTCGAAAGAAACCCGGTTTCTGGCGAGATTTTCTCCTGGGGTGGGGACGGGTTTATTTAGCCTGTTTGTGCTGTGAGAGGGTGATTGGCTCACGGGCCCCTACAGGTTTATTGACCAAAAGCAGCAAATTTATGATAATTTGCCAAATAATCAACACTTTCGATCTAGCAACCACGCCCGAAGGTTAGGACTTTCTTAATTGCTGACACCTAAGTTTTTCTTCTTTATTCCTTCGTTCTTCCTTCTTCTTCCTTCTTCCTTCTGCCTGATGACCGATGACTAATGACTAATGACTAATGACTAATGACTTCTTTTATAATTAAAACCCCCCTTAAAAAAGGAGGGTTTTAGGAATACAATATGCCAGATTGTCCTTACATCGAAGAACCCAAACCGGCATAAGCACCGTAGAAGAAAAGAGCCACAATGCTCAGAACACCGAGGCCTGCCACAGTAGCTACCAGCCACAAAGGAATTCTGCCACTTTCACTAAACATAACCATCACCTCGCTAATTCACAGCTAAACAAATTCGATCGAACCACAGACATCAAACTCGCGTCACCAGTTAGTTAAAGAAATAACTGGAGAACAAAATACCCAGAGTAAAAATCATCAACAGACCCAAATAAAGGGAAGTCCGATTTAACTCGACGGGCTGTTCGTTGGGATTAGGAACGCGCTCAGGCATTGTAAACTCCTATCGTTGAATAAATTGCATTGCTGCGATCGCGCCCAAAAAGAAAATTGTTGGGACACCTAAAGTATGAACTGCCAACCAGCGTACCGTAAAAATCGGATACGAAATTGGCTCATTGTTTGGCGTTCTGCTCGTCATTTTTCCAAATCCTTGTAAAATTACTTGCCAATGAACTGATCTACTTGTTTCTTAGCTTCAAAGCGATCCGAGATAATCGGAACTTCTTCGCGCTGCTGTGTGAAATACTGGTTGGGGCGAGGAGTTCCGAAAGCATCGTAAGCCAAACCCGTTTGCACAAACAGCCATCCAGCAATAAACAAAGCTGGAATTGTGAGGCTGTGAATTACCCAATAACGGATGCTTGTAATAATGTCCCCAAACGGACGTTCTCCAGTTGTACCGGCCATTTAGAATCCTCCTTTCAACAACAAATCGACAGACAATCTCTATTACTATTCTACTATCAAGCAGCTTGCGCTGAACCTTGATATTTAAGTAGAGTACCGCTCGCGCCGATCACAAATCCGCGATCGGGGCCCATGAAGACAATCCTGTAAAAATTAGCAGGAACATCTTCAACTTCGCGGTCTTTTTGCCAAGTTTTCCCGCCGTCCAAACTGCACAGCAAATTGCCGCCGCCGCCGGCTACCCAAACTTCATTATCAGTCCGGTAAGCCATGTCTAGCAAACCCCAACTCGCTTTGCGATCGGGAAAAAACGGTTTTCCCCAACCTTCAGGATTGGATGGGTCGCTAAACTGAATCTGACCGCCGCGGGCGAGCATCCACAAACGCCCGTCCTTGGTAAAGCCCATATTTTGCAGGCGGCGAGAACTGTTGCGGTTGTGGGGTTCCCAAGCTTGTTGTCCTGGTTTCCACACGGAGTAGAAATTACCCTTCGAGGATACCGCAACATACTGCCCGTCTTCAGAGCGGTTGATATTGCGAACTACCCCAAAAGAATCCTGCACGACAGCTTTCCAATTTTTCCCGCCGTCAGAAGTCCGGTAAATCGCCCCGACATCCGTCGTCATCTCGGCGGAATTCGGGCCCAAAGCCGCGATCGTACTCGGAGAACCCGGCAACTGAGAGCTCAAAGCAATCCGCGTCCAAGACTTGCCCTCATCCTCTGTGTGCAGCAGAACAGAAGGCTGGCCGACAATCCAGCCTTCGGAACCGGAAAAACTCACCGACGCAAAACGCGATTTCGGCTCATCAATATCTAGTGCGATCGGCTTCCAGTTAGTGCCGCCGTCAAGAGTTTCAAACAGAGTCGCCTCCGAACCGACGACCCAGCCGTGCTGAGCGTTGCCCGTAAACGCAATATCCTGCAAATTAGCGGACGTCGGCAATGAAATCACTTGCCAAGGGTTGTAACTCACAGAACCGATCGTGCTGCAACTCGTACAGATGAGCGCTGCAGCCAATAACATTACAATTCGTTGCCAAAATCTCACAATCGTCCCTTTACTGCAAACCATACATACTAAGTAACAACAAGAAACCAACGACCAAGCCGCCAAAAATCAGCAAACTTTTCTGACCTTGGGTCATGCCGTTGACACCGACACCGTAGCGCTGATTTGCTTTAAATCCCGATACCCCTTCCTGCTGACCCAGATTTTGAAACACCGACTTGCGCCCCGCGCAAACGGGACAAACCCAAGTAGCGGGCAAATCTTCAAAAGCCGTGCCAGGGGCAATGTCATTTTTAGGATTCCCTTTTTTCGGATCGTAGACGTAGCCGCAGGCGCGGCACTCGTGCCGGTCGAGGGTCTTAGTCTCAGTGGCTCGATCGCTCATAGCTCAAAAAGAGTAGGTCAGCTAATCTTAAAATATACATTAAAAATTATTGCAGAAGATGGACGATTAATCTCGATCGACTCGTAATTTTAGCTACCCAAAATCTATATAATGTAAAGACAAGTTACAGAACCCTTTCACAGAGGCAGTAATCATTCACCGTGTTTGCACTTAGCGGCTACGAGTATTTCTTAGGCTTCCTGCTAATTTCGAGCCTAGTGCCTATCCTCGCCCTCACGGCGTCTAAGGTACTGCGCCCGAAAAGTCGTCCCTACGACCGACGCACTACCTACGAATCTGGCGTCGAGCCGATCGGCGGAGCCTGGATTCAGTTCAACATCCGATATTATATGTTCGCCCTGGTCTTCGTCATCTTCGACGTAGAAACAGTCTTCCTCTATCCTTGGGCTGTGGCATTCCACCAGCTAGGGCTTTTGGCTTTCATAGAAGCCCTGCTGTTTATCACAATTCTCGTTATTGCTCTAGTTTACGCATGGCGCAAAGGAGCCTTGGAATGGTCTTAAGTTCTGACAAATCACAAAAAGCGCAACTTGTCAACCCCGCGATTCGCCCCGAAGTCACATCCCAACTCTCAGAGAACGTCATCCTGACAACAGTGGATGACCTCTACAATTGGGCGAGACTTTCCAGCCTGTGGCCGCTGCTTTTCGGCACCGCCTGCTGCTTCATCGAATTTGCAGCTTTGATCGGATCGCGCTTTGACTTCGACAGATTCGGCTTAGTACCGCGATCGAGCCCCCGGCAAGCCGACTTGATCATCACCGCCGGCACAATTACCATGAAGTACGCCCCCATCTTGGTGCGGCTGTACGAACAAATGCCGGAACCCAAATACGTCATCGCGATGGGCGCCTGCACCATCACCGGCGGAATGTTCAGCATGGACTCCACCACAGCAGTCCGCGGCGTTGACAAACTGATTCCGGTAGACCTGTACATCCCCGGCTGTCCCCCCCGCCCAGAAGCGATTATTGACGCAATTATCAAACTGCGGAAAAAAATCGCCAACAATTCCATGCAAGAACGGGCCAATTTGCTGCCAACCCACCGCTACTACACCAGACCCCACAAAATGAAAGTAGTAGACGACATTTTGGACGGCAAATACTTGTCGGTTCCAGGCCGGATAGCGCCGCCGAAGGAATTGACAGAAGCAATGGGAATGCCAGTACCGCCAGCCCTGCTTGCAGGACAAAAACAGGAGGTAAACCGTGGCTGAGCAAGAATCTGCAATTGTTGAAGCAGGTAAAATTTCCCAGTGGTTGACTCAAAATGGCTTTGAACACGAAGCTTTAGCGGCCGATAATTTGGGCGTGGAGATATTAAAGGTCGATCGAGAATTCCTAATTCCGATGTCAACAGCACTGTATGCCTACGGGTTCAATTATATGCAGTGCCAGTGCGCCTACGACCAAGGGCCGGGAGAAGATTTAGTCAGCGTCTACCACTTGGCTAAACTGACAGACAATGCTTCCAAGCCTGAAGAAGTCCGCGTCAAAGTATTCGTACCCCGCGAAGATCCCAGAGTGCCATCAGTCTACTGGATTTGGAAAGCAGCCGACTTTCAAGAGCGGGAATCCTACGATATGTACGGCATAGTTTACGAAGGACATCCGAATCTGAAACGGATTTTGATGAACGAAGATTGGGTAGGCTGGCCGCTGCGGAAAGATTACATTTCCCCTGATTTCTACGAATTGCAAGACGCTTATTAAGGGAGTTTTGTGAGGGCGGGTTTAGAGCATAAAATTGGACTTTTAAAGTTTAATTTAATGTGAAACCCGCCCTCTATTTTTTCATTAACTGGTTCCTATTTTCTATGCTCATTCCAAATCCCGAGCATGCAGTTGTTGATATTCGTAAACTTCGTGACTACTGCCTAAATCCCGAACACGACGATGGCAAACACAAAGCGCGGCTGTTTTCGTCAATTCTTGGGATGACACCTGACAATGCTGAGGAATTGCGCCAAATTTTGCTTGAAGTCATTCAAAGTCATGAAGCTCAGTTAGGGAGGCGGGATGGGTTCGGGCAACGCTACACCCTAGATTTCACGATTGAATGGCAAAATAGAAGTGCAACCCTTCGCAGTGGCTGGATTATTGAGCATGATTCGGAAATTCCGAGATTAACAACTTGCTATCCTTTGTAGTGCCGGGAGGTAATAAAAGTGGTAAATAATACAATTAAATTACTAGATGTTGTTGCCTTGACCGTTGACATTCCTGAATACAATCTCTGGCGCGGACAAGTAGGGACTGTGGTGGAACTGTTGGCTGATGGTGCAGCGTTTGAGGTTGAATTTAGCGATCGTAACGGACGTACTTATGAGTCTGTCGGGCTGCATCCAGAGCAAATCATGGTGTTGTACTTTGAGCCAGCATCCCCCGATCGCAAACCCGAAATGGTTACAGCATAAGCGGCACAATAACTTGCGGACTTTATAAAAAATTGGATTTCAGGTTGATAAGTGAAATAGCTAATAAACCTGCTATCTTTAATGATACTGTTTAATTGCTCAGCAAATTAAATAATCTGGTGGTTCATCAAAATGACGACTCTGACCGTAGAAATTCTTTGTTCTGAGGCGGCAATATTTTCAGCAGCCGAGTCTCAACACCCAGAACCTCTGCTTTACGGCATCACAGACGGAAAGGCTGTTGGGACATATTTGGAGCAAAAGTTCAGACTCTATCTCAAGCAGCGATATGAATTTATAGATGGTAATTCAGCAAGCGGCATCGATTTCCCAGGGATATTAGTTGACGTTAAGGTAACAAGCATTAGGCAACCGCAGTCGTCATGTCCTTTCAAATCTGCAAGGCAAAAGATTTTTGGGCTGGGATATTCACTGATTATCTTTGTTTACGAAAAGACAGACAACAGTACGCTCCGAACTGCAACGCTGAATATTTTGCATACAATTTACGTGAGTGCGGAAAGAACAGCAGATTTTCAAATGACCCGTGGAATTCGCAATATTTTAGACAATGAAGGCAATAAAGATGATTTGCTTGCTTTCATGTTTGACAAAAATTTACCTGTGGACGAAGTTGAAGCAAGTAACATTGCAGACGAAATACTGAGAAACCCACCACTGCAAGGTTTTTTGACGATTTCTAATGCGTTGCAATGGCGACTGCAGTATGGGAGAGTCATTGAACGTGCTGGACAACAGGAAGGGGTTATCGCAGTTTATAAATCTAACCGATGAGTTCCAACGATCGCAAAACCAAACTAGAATACGGGGATTTTCAGACACCGCTGGAATTAGCCGAGATGGTGTGTCGGAAATTGATAGAACTTGATGTTAACCCCAAAGTCATCATTGAGCCAACTTGCGGGATAGGTAATTTCATTAAAGCTGCTGCAAATTCGTTTCCATCCGCCAGCAAGATTATCGGGGTTGAAATCAATCAAAGTTATTTAAGAGAATTAATAGCTAAGCATGAATTGTTACAGGATGAAAGATGTGAGGTTAAGCACGGAGATTTTTTTGAGTTTGACTGGACATCATTAATCAACCACTTTAATCATAGGGTGCTGGTACTCGGCAACTTTCCTTGGGTAACCAACTCACAACAAGGAACTATTGGCAGTGAAAACTTGCCTAAAAAAAGTAATTTTCAAAAGCACACTGGCTTAGACGCACTAACAGGTAAAAGTAACTTCGATATCTCAGAATGGATGCTGCTCCAGGCGATACAATGGTTGCAAAATCGTGACGCCACTCTGGCAATGCTTTGCAAGACTTCCGTGGCCAGAAAGTTATTGAGTTACATTCATTCAAAAAAACTTAATCTCGCTAGCTGTGCAACTTACACAATAGATGCTAAAAAGTATTTTGGTGCAAATGTGGATGCCTGTTTGTTATACTGCAAGTTTGACTCAAGCTCACAAAACTACTTCTGCGATGTATTTAGCAGTTTACACAGTTCAGAATGCCACCGAATCGGATATCAAAAAAATCTCCTGATTAAGGATATAGACTCTTTCAATAAAGTCAGTAGTTTATATGCTGTAAATTCAGGGGTGAAATGGCGATCGGGTTTAAAGCACGACTGTTCTGGCGTTATGGAGTTTCGGAAAATTGATAATTTGTTTGTCAATGGATTTGGGGAAGCTGTCGAGCTTGAGGAAACTTATTTATTTCCGCTATTTAAAGGCTCTGATGTTGCTCAAAATCGCATTAATGCTACCGATCGATATATCCTAGTCACTCAAAAATTCATCGGTGAATCAACTGAAAATATCAAAACTATAGCTCCTAAAACCGGACGTTATCTAGAGAAGTGCGGGCAATATCTAGATAATCGCAAAAGCAAAATTTATCAAAATAACCCTCGATTTTCGATTTTTGGAGTAGGCGATTATAGCTTCCAACCTTGGAAAATTGCGATTTGCGGGCTTTATAAAAAATTGGATTTTAGGTTAATCGGTGAAATAGCTAATAAACCTGCAATCTTCGATGATACTGTTTACTTTCTCAGCTTTGACAGCGAGAGTGTTGCACGTCAAACTTTTGAGCTTTTGAATTCACCGGCGGCAATTAACTTTTATTCAGCGATCGTATTTTGGGATGAAAAGCGCCCGATTAAATCTAGTGTTTTAAATTGTCTGAATCTAGCACTACTGGCAGATTTGGAATTTGTAACCGCAGATGCACGCAGATAAACGCAGATAGATAGAGATATAATTTATATTATCGGTAATTTTGAAAACCTATGACTCAAGCTTTACCCAAACTCGTAAACTTCGAGGAATTTGTGGAGTGGCTGCCTGAAAATTCGGCGGTACGCTACGAACTGCACAATCGAAAGATTATTGAAATAATACAACCAGTAGGCGAACATCAAGAAGTTACAGGCTTTCTTACTGTCGAAATTGCTGTTCAAATCAAACGTCTGGGATTGCCATACGGTATCCCCAACCAAGTGATAGTTAGACCTCCTGAAAAAGATTCTGGTTATTTGCCTGATGTGTTGGTGCTAAATCGTGCAAATCTGGTGAACGAAACTTTGTGGCAAAAACAATCTGTCCTCAGTTTGGGTGCGTCGATACCGTTGGTAATTGAGGTTGTGTCAACCAATTGGCGCGATGATTACTATTTGAAATATGCTGATTATGAGGAGATGGGTATCCCTGAATATTGGATTGTGGATTATGCTGCTTTGGGCGGACGCAATTTTCTTGGCAATCCCAAACAACCGACAATTTCTGTCTGTAGCTTGGTTGATGGTGAATATCAAGTCCTCAAGTTTCGAGAGAACGATCGGATTGTGTCGCAAACTTTTCCTGATTTGAACATCACCGCAAATCAGATTTTTGGAGCTGGTTTAGTGTAAATTGATATCTGGTAGATTTGGATTTTTTAACCGCAGATGCACGCAGATAAACGCAGATGAGTACAGTTAGATGTTAACTTGGCAGGGAGATTGTAGGCTGCTATTTCTTACCGAATACGTAAAAAGTGGTGATGTCGTTCCAAATTCCTTGTTCGGTTTGCAATGCTTCTAGTTCGACCTCAAATTCAGCCTTGGCTTGTGCTAATTGCTCGGTAGAAAGTGTTGATAATGGGGGTGGATATTGTCCGGGGGCGGGATGGGAATGTCCTGCCCACATTGCTTTTGCTTTTTCCAAACTGATATAGCTGCCGTCTTGCTCAATCTTAATTTCTATTTCCTCAAATCCTGCTTGTTCTAGCAGTCTGTGGCACTTTTCAACGGTGCCTGTGGGTTTGCTCATATTGAAGGAAATGCCGTATTTTTCGGCTACTTTCTGCGTGACAACTCCGCCCACAAAAGCGGTGTCGGCGAAGGCATGAATGCCGATGATTCCCCCTGGTTTGAGAAATGTGTGCCAGTGAGTGAGTGCTGCGTGCAAATCCGACATCCAAATGAAGGCTGAAGAGCAAAAAATGCGCTCGCAACTATTACCTGGAAAGTCGAGATTTTCGGCATCCGCTAGCAAAAATTCTGTATTATTGAGATTTAATTCTAGAGCTTTGTTTCTGGCTACATCGAGCATTCCAGCCGAAATATCTACGCCAATAACCCGACCTTCAGGACCCACACTTTGAGCGGCTGCGATCGCCACATGACCCGTTCCCGTTGCAATGTCTAAAATCTGCTGTCCGCGACTCACTCGCCCGTATTCAACGAGACGCTGAGCAATCTGCAAATGCCAATCGCTATTGTCATAGGTTTGACTTCTGCGGCTGTACAAATCTGCGATTTCTTGCTTGTATTTGTCTAACTTAGGTTGGTTGTTCATTAATGTTTCTTCCTTCTTCCTTCTTCCTTCTTCCTTCTTCCTTCGGCTATAACTTCAATCATTCCGCAAGGCTGCGATCGGATCTAAGCGAGCGGCATTCCGAGCCGGCAATACTCCAGCTAACAACCCGACGGTAAAAGACAGCCCAAAACCCGCCGCGATCGACCATACAGAAATCACAAACGGAAATTTGAATGCTGTCGAGGCCCCAAAGGCGATCGCAACTCCCAACCCAATACCCGCCGTTCCCCCCACCGTGGAAACTAAAATAGATTCCGCCATAAATTGAATTAGAATTGCTGCATTAGTAGCGCCCACCGCTTTGCGAATCCCGATTTCCTTAGTGCGTTCCACAACAGACACCAACATAATATTAGCAATACCGATGCCGCCAACCACCAAAGAAATTCCGGCGATCGCTCCCACCATAACCGTAAATAAACCTATCACATTGCTGAAAGTATTAACGATCTCAGCTTGATTTACAACTCGAAAATCATCCGGTTGTGGCGGATAAATATTGTGGCGCAAGCGCATGATATTTTCCACTTGAAATTGAGCATCCGCTAAATCCGCTTCGCCGGCAGTTTCCAACCAAAAACCCGAGATCGCAATCCCCGCTAAAGAATTTCTCCCCACAATCCGCGAAGACATATTTTTGAGGGGAATATACACTCGATCGTCCTGATCGGTTCCCCCTACAGACCCCTTGGTTTCCATCACTCCAATGACCTTGTAGCGGTTTCCCTGAATGCGAATATCGGAGGAGAGCGCATTAGCTCCGGCTCCAAAAAGTTCGTCCCGCACCTTAGAACCGAGGACAACTACTGGCTCAGCAGCATTCAATTCATCCTCGTTAAAGAACCGTCCTTCTTGGGGTTGAATGTTCTTCACATCTGGATAGTTTAAATCCGTTCCCAAAATCGAAGTAAATGAATTTTGTCCGCCGTAAACCACTTGCACTTGGCGCTGCAAATAAGCCGAAATCGCCTTAACTGCGGGAGCTTGTTTGCCGATCGCCCTAGCGTCATCCCAAGTAAGGGTAGTAGCAGAACCGCTTCCCTGACTGACACCGCCCGATCGAGAAGCACCGGATAACACCAACAGCACATTTGTACCCAAAGCCTTTAACTGTTCTTCAGTTGATTTTTGTACTCCCTGTCCCACCGAAGTAATGGCAATTACCGAAGATATCCCAATAATTACGCCCAGCATAGTTAAACTGGTACGCAACTTATTATTCCACAGCGCCTCTGTCGCCATGAACGCGATTTGAACGTTAGAGATTTTCTTAATAACTGGGCGAGTCTTTAATTTCATTTGGGAATAGGTAATTGGTTATTGGTAATTGGTAATTGTCAAGCACTAATACCAGGCACGATCCGCCGGGGGTTGAAACCCCCGTCTCATAGCTAAAGTCGGTTGAAACCGACTGAAAATTCGTCTGATGATGTAGCCGGAAACGATATGAGTTGTGGCACGATCCGCCGGGAGTTGAAACCCCCGTCTCATAGCTAAAGTCGGTTGAAACCGCCTGAAAATTCGTCGGAAACAGATGTAGATCAACTAACTCTTCAGTCCTCTTTCAGAGGACTTTCGCTATGAGACAGGGATTTCAATCCCTGTCGGACTGTCGGACTCACTCGCGGACTAACTCGCGGACTAATGACTACTAACGCAAGCGCGTTCCCCCACCCGGTTGCAAACCTGGAATTCCACCCGATGGATTTTGGGATCTAGGCCGCAATCCGGGGGGGAAACTCATCAGCACTTTTTCATTGCCTTTCAAACCCGATCGCACTTCCGTCTTGTCATCCACCGTCATACCAGTCTTAACCGGCATAAAAGCAGGTTTGCCATCTTCTCCACCCGCAACAAAAACCCCCGTTTCCCTTTGTTGGCGGACAATTGCCGCAGTCGGAACTACCAAAACATTTTTGAGTTCACCGGCCTTAAACTCAACATTCACATTCATGCCCGATCGCAGTATTTGTTTATCATCATTAATAATTGCCGCTTTTACCTCAAAACTTGTCACATTTTGCTGGACGATCGACTGAGGCGAAATTTGAGTGATTTTACCTGCAAAAGTCTTTCCCGCAAAAGCATCAGCTTGAATAGACGCAGCCTGGCCGATCTTAATCTGAGAAATATTAGTTTCTGCTACGTTTGCTACTAATTGATTTTTTGAAGCTAAGGACAAAATCGAAGAAGAAGTCGCCGAAGAAACCGCACTACCTGCCGTAGTGGGAGTCACAAAAGCGCCCGGATCGGCGTACTTGCGGGTAACAGTGCCGGTGAAAGGAGCCCGCAGCACAGTGTCGTCGATCTGCGCTTGAACGCTTTGCAGGCTGCCTCTAGCGGCGAGAACTTGGGCCCGGGCTTGGGCGATGTCTTCCGGGCGAGAACCAGCTTCTAGCAGCGCCAAAGCTTGCTGTTTTTGCTCGACGGCGGCCTGGCCTGCTGCGATTTCTTCCGGGCGTGCGCCCGATCGCGCCAGGGCCAAAGCTTGCCGTTTTTGCTCGACTGCAGCCCGTCCCGCAGCGATGTCTTCGGGGCGTGCGCCCGATCGCGCCAGGGTCAAAGCTTGCCGTTTTTGCTCCACAGCAGCCCGCGCAGAAGCGATTTCTTCAGGGCGAGTACCCGCTTGCAGCAAAGCTACAGCTTGTTGGGCTTGCCTGACTTGCGTTTGAGCTCGATCGCGCGCGGTGCGGGAGTTGTTGACAACTTGCAAAGCAATGGCTCCGGCATTATAAAGTTCCTGATTTCTCTGAAAGTCTTCCTCAGCTTGGTTTTTCGCGTATTCGGCATCTCTGAGTTTGGCAATTGCTTGGGCGATGTCTTCAGGTCGATTGCCCTTGAGCAATTTTTGTAAATTTGCCTGTTGTTCAGCTAGTTGTGCCTCGGCTACGGCAATATCCTGGCTTCGATTGCCGTTGAGCAATTTTTGTAAATTTGCTTGTTGCTCAGCTAGTTGTGCCTCAGCTACAGCAATGTCTTGGCTTCGATTGCCGTTGAGCAATTTTTCCAGACTTGCCTGTTGTTCTGCTAACACTGCCTTAGCCACAGCAATGTCCTGGGTTCGAGTGCCGTTGAGCAATTTTTGCAGGTTTGCTTCTGCGGCTGCGAGTTGTCCGCGAGTTTGGGTAAGTTGGCCTTGGAGGTTGGAGTCGTCCATGTAGGCGAGAATCTGCCCTTTTTCAACTTTATCTCCTTCCTTGACAAGCAAACTTTTGAGCATTCCTGAAGTTTTGGGGCTGACGTTAACGGAACGTTCGGGCACTATTGTGCCGTTTGCCGAAATTGTAATCGGCAGGTTCAGCCTTTGGACAGCAACGGTTTTTTCCTTGCGCCTGGTTTCGCGGAGCGATTTGACTGTGAGTTGGCTGTAAGCTGTGTAGCCTACTCCTGCAAGCAGGGAAGCGGCGAGGAGTCCGCTGAGCCAGGGAGTCAGCTCTTTTTTAATCTGAAAGTGCTTTACGAAGTACATATAAGTTAGACCTGATGGGTCTGTCTTGAATTTAGACCGATCGGGAACAGAAAAGGTTCAATTGAAGTCTGAATAAGTTTTTTTCCCGTGTTTAATGCTTGCGGGCGATCGAGTTTAGATCCCAACATCGATCTCCACTGCAGCATAAAACCTGTTGCGTCAAATGCGTGATAATGAATGAAGATAGTTTAATCTCGCATATCCTAATCCTTCATGCAATTTGAGTGGGACGAAGCGAAAAACCTTGAAAACATCCGTAAACATCAGATTGATTTTGCCGATGTTCCCGCGATGTTTGATGGTGAAATGCTGATTGAGCTCTTCCGATCGTTTTGATTATGGCGAAGATCGCTGGTTTGGAATCGGTTTTCTCGGTTCTGGAATAGCGGTAGTAGTCTGGACAGAACGTCAAAAAAATTTAATCCAAATCATTTCAGGGCGAAGAGCCAACCGTCATGAGCAAATCTGATCTAAGCCAAAGTTGGGAATGTGTGGCTGAATTGAGAGGTCATTCCAGTTGGATTTATGGGGTTCCAATTACTTCAGATGGAATGTTAGCTAGCGTTAGCGGGAGTGAAATTATCTTTTGGAATCTAGAGACTCAAGAAATAGATACTATTCTTGAAGAACATAGAGATACCATACTCTCTCTCAGTCTTAGCCCTGACGATAAAACTTTGGCTAGCGGTAGTCTTGACAAGACAGTTAAATTGTGGAATTTAGAAAGAAGAAACTTAATTTGTACACTTGCCAAACGCAAAGATCCGATTCATTCAGTTGCATTTAGTCCCGATGGTAAGTTGCTTGCAAGTGGAGGAGAAAATAAATATAAGACTGCCACTGGACAAAAAACAACTATTTACCTTTGGGATATTGATAGTAAGGAGCTAATCCGTACTTTTTTAGGACATGACCTTAGAGTAAATACTCTTGCCTTCAGTCCAGATGGTAAAACCCTAGCTAGTGGCAGTAATGACGCTACTGTTAAGTTATGGGATATAAGTTTAGGTGAGCAGTTGTATGTCTTAGAGGGGCATTATAGCAATATTAGCACGGTTGCTTTCACACCAGATGGTAGCAGTCTAATTAGTAGTGGAGGTGGTGGTGTCAAAATCTGGAATGTGCAAACAGGAGAATTGCAACAAGCCTTTGCTGAGGAGTCCGAATATGTTAAATGCTTTGCAGTCGATCCTACTGGTCAAATTCTAGCTTTTGAAGTATACAATGGCATTGAGATTTGGAACTTAAAAAACAGTGAAAAGTTGCACTACTTGGATTTCATGTGGCCAATTAGCATAAACTTCAGCTCTGATGGGAAATTATTGGCTAGTGGAGATGCCAGTGCGTTCAACGAAGATGATGGATTAGTTGGATTAGTTAAGGTATGGCGTGTCCCAAAGGTGGGATTTATGCCAGATAATTTTAAGCAATCTGAGCTAGATGCTGAGCGCCAGAAAATTGAATCTGAGGGATATTTTGACGCTGAAACTCTTCAAGATGCCAGACGACGGATAACTGCTTCTATTGTGCAGCGACAGGGACAGGCTGAATTTCGACGTAAGTTGTTAATTGCTTACGGTGGTCGATGTCCAATAACTGATTGTGATGTAGAGTCAGCTATCGAAGCAGCACATATAATTCCATATCAAGGTACTCAAACCAATCATCCAACAAATGGTTTACCGCTCAGAGCCGACATACACACTCTGTTCGATTTGCATCTACTATCAATTCGACCGGATACCAATGAAGTGGTGATTGCCCCTGAACTCGTCGGCACCTGTTACCAAGATTTGGCTGATCGGAAACTGACTTTACCACAGGATCAAAAAACAGCACCAAATCAAAACGCTCTCAGCAAGCATCATGAAACTTTTCTCAGCAAATGCAAAAGTGGTCAGCTACCAGCAAGCTAACAACCGTGGTGCAGCGGACTGTTGCAAGCCGCTGGCGAGTGGCAAAGGCGATCTGCAGCCGCTGACCACGAACCTTATGCTTCAACTTTTCGCCAAGGGTGACTTAAAAAGTTAACCATGGAAGATCATGCTCTCTTTTGCTCGCTGAAATCAAGGCTTGGCGATCGCCCTGGCTTAAAAGCAATACCCTACAAAGAATACATATCCCACCCAAGTGTCAGTTGACCAGATAACTTGCGCTTTGATCTCTTACATCGCAACGCGAAACATTGATTTCACATTCCTAGAAACAGCGGACGAGCAAAGTCTTTTGATCGGCGATCGCATCGATCGAACTTGTGAAAAGTTCGATCGCCAATTTCTACTCAACAAACAGCCGCTACACCCAACTCTGTAATCGCCGCCTCCGGGCCCACCAAAGAAATATACGGTTCGATGAAGTATTTCTTAGCAGCATCCCGCGCTTGTGAAGCTGTCACCTGTGCAATTTCTTCTTGAAATTGCTGGTCAAATTTAATTCCCAATCCCAAAATTTCATACCAGCCTAAAACTTGGGCAATTTGCGAATTAGTTTGTTTTCCTAAAGCATATTGACCGAGCATTTTATTCTTGCAAGCTTGCAATTCTTCCTCGCTTAGTTGGATGCTGGTGAGTCGATCGACTTCTGCGCGCAATCCTTCAAAAGCAGTCGCCGTATTTTCCGGCGCCGTACCCATGTACGCGACAAACTGAGCCGTGTCCAAGCGCGTCGCGTAGAGCGCGGAAACGTCGTAAGCCAAGCCCCGCTTTTCCCGCAATTCCACAAACAACCGGCTCGACAAACCGTTACCCAAATAAGTATTCAGCAACTTAATCGCTGCATAATCGGGATTTTTGACAGAGGGTGCGAGGTAGCCCAGCATAATCACTGATTGCTGCGTCTCTTGCGCCGTAACGACCGATTGAGGGGAGGGTGACAGAGGGGGTACGGTTAAAGTTGGCAGGGGTGTTAAAGGCGCTTTCCAGGCTCCAAAAGTTCGATCGATCAGGGCGATCGCATCTTGGGTGGATATTCTGCCGGCTACAGAAATAACTACATTATCGGGACGGAAATAGGTTTTGTGGAACTGTTCGAGCTCGTTTCTGGTGAGCTTTGACATCGTAGCTTCCGTGCCCAAGGTAGAAAAAGCATAGGGATGTTCCTTGTACATCGCGTGCCGCAATTGCTCGAAGGCGATCGCAAATGGCTGTTCTTGCTGCGATCGAATTGCCGATATGGCAATGCGGCGTTCGAGTTCGACTTCCGCTTCCGGGAAAGTGGGCGATCGCATCAATTCGGCCGCCAGCTCCAAAATGTCCTGAAAATCCGCCGCAACCGTCTTCAAACTTACTAAAAAATAATCTGTAGTCGAGTCGGTACTCAATCTCGCTCCTACCGATTCTACACGTTCGGCAATTTCCAGCGAAGACAGGCGATCGGTTCCCTTAGTCATTACCGCCGACAGCAAGTGACACAATCCTGCTTGTTCCGGCTGTACGCAGCGGCTACCGGCGCGCAGGAATATCCTAGCTGCAATAATATCTGCTGCTGGATTTTCTGCTGCTAAGACAACAATACCGTTGTCTAAAATCGTGCGCTGGATTTCATTTTTCATCATTATTATTAATTTAGTTCGTAATTGGGAATTGAGAATGGGTAATTGGGAATTGGGAATTGGGAATTACTCGATCGCCATTTTTCTATTTTCCATTTGGATATTGTATGCTGTCAGACCGAGTAGAGCTTGACGCACGACATCTCAATGTAACAAAATCTACCCGGTAGGGTGCGCGCCCAGCGCAGAAAGGCCTGACCCACAACATCTAAATGTAACAACATCTACCCGGTAGGATGCGCGCGGAATACCGAAAATCCCCGGACAAACGAAGATTTATCCGGTACAAAAGATATTTATTTTTACCCATTTAACAATCAGACTGGCTTGAGCACCACAGCCGCGTAGCGCCGGGGAGAGAGATATTGTTGAGCTAGGCGCTGGAGGTCTAATGGCTTAAATGCCTTAATCCTGGTGGGATAGCTGAGCGCTAATTCGGCAGTGGCGATCGTACTGTAATATCCGTAAAGACCGGCTAACTGTCCCGGCGTTTCGAGGGAGAAAGCAAAGTCATTGCACAGCAAACGCTTGCAGCGCAGCAGTTCTGTCTCGGAAACAGGCTCAGACTGCAGTTCCCAAAGCCGATCGCAAATCCGAGCTTCCACCTGTTCGACATCCTCGGCTTCCAAGACTGCACTAATCGTAAACAAACTCGATTCCCGCTGTAGCGAGAAAGAGCTTTCGATCGCCTGTACCAATTGTAATTCTTCCCGCAGTTCCCTGACCAAACGCGAGCTCCGCCCGTCTGCGAGCAGCACTGAGAGCAAATCCAAGCCGCAAGCATTTTGCAACTGTTCAACTCCCGGCCCCGTCCAGGCCATCATCAGCCGCGCTTGTTCCAATCGGGGGAGACGGAGTTCCTGACGGCGAATTTCTACTAGCGGCGGTTCGGCTTCTGCTGTAAATTTCGGACAATCCCACCTGTCGGAAAATCGATCGAATGCTTTCCCCGTGATATCTCTGGCTTGTTCTTCATCAATTGAGCCAACTATCACCACAGTCATATTTTCCGGTTGATAGTGCTCTCGGTGAAAACACCGCATTTCGTGAGGAGTTCGCGACATCAGCAACTCTTCCGTCCCCAGTACCGAGCGCCTGTAGGGATGCTGCTGGTAAACTGTTTCCATCATTGCTTGGAAACCGAGCCAATCGGGATCGTCTTGAGCTTGACGGATTTCTTCGAGCACCACATCTCGCTCGCGATCGAATTCCGCATCGGGAATCGAAGCGCGCAGCAGCAATTCTGCCAGCGGCTGCGCCGTTTCTGCTAAATAATCTGCCCCGGCGTTGACAAAAAAATGGGCGTAGTCGTGACTTGTAGCTGCGTTGGCGACACCGCCGCGATTTTCGATTACTTGGTCGAATTCTCCAGGGGCGATCGAATCCGTCCCTTTAAATATCATGTGTTCTAGAAAATGAGCCATTCCCGACCAAAAATCCGGCTCCTTCGTAGCGCCAGCCCTCACCCACACGTCTAGGGCGACCACCGGTGTGGCCTCTAGGCGCTGGTGAATGACCGTTAACCCATTGTGCAGCTTCCAGACATTGGCTGGGAACTCTAAAGCAGTGAGCAGTTGAGACAAGCTAGTTCTTCTTAAACTGTAGTTAACTTCGGCTGCAACTATGGTAGCGCTTTACAGCTCTGCGATCGGGATTAATTGATACAGAAATCATCAGTCAGTCGATTTTAGATTTTAGATTTTAGATTTATAGTCCTGGACGCACGGGTGGCCAGAAACCGGGTTTGATGGACGAATCCTTCGCAGGCAGCCCGCAGTAAGGGTAAAAAACCCGGTTTCTGCGATCGTCCATGCGATCGCGAACTGATTTACGGAACTGATGAATCACCGGAGCCCGAACTTGCGTCTAAAATTTTCAGCGGAGCGCCAAGCGAGAAAGCGGGGGCTTGTATCCGTTTTTGGGCCCCGTCATCTGCGATTAATCCTGAGTCAGTTATTTTTTGCTTTTTGCTTTGTTTCAAACAGCCTCAAATTATTACCATTTTTTCCCTCAAAAGTCAATAGCTTGCGCGGGATATTAATTAATCAGTCGGGAGAAAGAGGGAGTTATCAGAATATTTCAATAAATTAAAAGATGTAAGAACACTAAAGACATCGAGAGGAGAAACGACAGATGGTAGCTACCTTAGAAGATACCAAGCGCCAAGCGATCGCGATGAAATTAGCAGACATGAAAGCGCTGCAAAACCTGCTGATCGCCAACGAGCAATTGTTCATCAATTCCTGCAACGACTCCGAACTGGCCGATCGCTTCCGGGATATGCTCGAAGACGATCGCAAAAACCTGGGCGTATTGGAAACCACGATCGTCCAATACGGCATTCAATCCGAGCCCAAAGAAACCACCACAAAAATGATCGAAGAAATTCAGAAACTCATGGAAGGTTCTGAACTCACAATGTTTGAAAAAGTCGGTCAGCACGAACTGCTCAAACACAAACAAACAATGGCCGGCTTGTTAGTGCACAAAGCCGCTCAAGTAGTTGGCGCCGACATCGAAGCCGCCATTACTCCCCTCAACACAGTTAACTTTGAAAACCGCGCTCACCAAGAACAACTCAAAGGAGTTCTCGAAATTTTAGGCGTGCGCGAACTGACCGGAAAAGACCCCGATCAAGGCGTGTGGGCCCGCGTGCAAGATGCAATGGCTGCGATGACCGGCATCATCGGCGGTGCTGTTACCCGCACCAAAGATGAGATGAACATCACCGAAATCATCTCAATGGATCACCGCAAAGTCGATACCCTATTTATGGAAATCGAAAAAACCGACGATCCTCAAAAACTGCAAGAATTCTTCGGTCAACTTTACAAAGACTTGAGCGTTCACTCTGAAGCCGAAGAACAAATTGTTTATCCCGCAGTTCGCAGCTATTACGGCAATACTCAAGAACTGTACGACGAGCAAGCACAAATGAAGCAGATGCTCGCCCAAATCAAGGCTCTCAACCCCAGTTCTTCTGATTTCAAAGGTCAAATCCAACAGCTCAAAACAGCAGTTCAGGATCACGTCAAGGAAGAAGAAAACGATATGTTCCCTCAAATTCGCCGCAACCTGAGCGAAGCACAAATGGAACAAATGGCTACTCAATTCAAAGAAGCCAAGAGTACGATGCAGCAAGAAATGGCTAACATGAGCTAATTCAGCAGCAAGCTAATTTCCACTCTGGCAAAACTAGAGAATAGCTAAACTGCAACCTATCAATCCCGCTACCAACGTGGCGGGATTACTGTTTTTTGTAAAAAACAATATATATTACTTGTAGGGGCGGGTTTCACGAAAGATATTTGTCACTCATTCAAAATATAAATAAACCCGCCCTCCGAATCTGTGATTGTGGGGGACGGGTTTATTTATATGGTGAGTTGCCGTCAAAGATTGGAGGTTTTGCCCGCCCCTACGAGGATCGGGCTCGAGAAGATTTTAGATAAGCGCTCAAACCAGAAATATTTGTTGTAGGGGCGGGTTTCACGAAAGATATTTGTCACTCATTCAAAATATAAATAAACCCGCCCTCCGAATCTGTGATT
>NZ_JAUBVK010000018.1:0-33906 GCF_036705795.1 Microcoleus sp. ARI1-B5 | reverse complement strand
GTGGGGGACGGGTTTATTTAACTTGTGAGTTGCCATCAAAGATTGGAGGTTTTGCCCGCTCGGCATCGAGATTTAAATGATTCTAGCCGTTAATTACAGAGCCGCCGTTGGGATGCAAAATTTGACCCGTCATGTAAGACGAATCTTTTGAAGCTAAAAACACGTAACTGGGAGCAACTTCATCGGGTTGACCGGGGCGTCCCAAGGGCGTGTCTGCACCAAATGTGGCCACTTTTTCTTCGGGGAAAGTTGCAGGAATTAGCGGCGTCCAAATCGGGCCGGGGGCTACTCCGTTGACGCGAATTCCTTTCTCAGCTAAACTTTGAGACAAAGAGCGAGTAAAGGCAACAATTGCTCCTTTTGTGGAGGAGTAATCTAGCAATTGTTCGTTGCCTTTGTAGGCGGTGACTGAAGTGGTGTTGATAATTGCACTGCCTTCTTTTAAATGTTTAAGAGCCGCTTTTGTCAGGTAAAACATTGAGAAAATGTTGGTGCGGAAGGTGCGCTCTAATTGTTCGGCGGTGATGTCTTCAATACTTTCTTGGGGATGTTGTTCCGCAGCGTTGTTGACGAGGATGTCGAGGTGGCCGAATTCTTTAACTGTTTGTTCTACAAGGTTTTTACAGGTGCTTTCTTCGCCGATGTCTCCGGCGATCGCCAGACAGCGGCGGCCGAGTTGTTCGATCGCCCCTTTAGTCTTGTTAGCATCTTCATCTTCGTTGAGATAGCCGATCGCCACGTCGGCCCCTTCCTTAGCAAAAGCAAGAGCCACGGCGCGCCCGATACCGCTGTCTCCGCCGGTAATTAAGGCTACTTTGCCGCGCAATTTATCGCTGCCGCGATATTCGGAGGCGAAGGATTCAGGTGCAGGCGTCATTTGGGATTCAATGCCCGGTTGCTGTTCTTGATGTTGAGCCGGATTGGTTTGTTGTTGAGTTGGCATAACATATTCCTCTAAGTTCTACCTCTATAAATAAAGGTTTTCTTGGGGCGGGGAATCGTTCTTTTTGCCGATCGCAGTCTACTACTAAAGACAGTTTGTGCGATCGACACCCGCTTGTTACGATCGGCACAACAGCAAACTGCACCCCAAAATCATGTTTGACGTGCAGTTTAAACTAGCTAATTACTAATAGTTGAGTCTCAAACCAGAGACCCAACTTTAGATTAGAACACTCGGATTGGATCAGGAGCACCCAACACTAAATCGGGAGACTTCTGTTCGGTCGGCACAAAAGTCAGCGAACTCGCCATTCTCAAGGCAGGATCGTCAAAATTGGTCACAACTCCACTCGGTGCGAGCAAGGCATCGACGCTGAGCGCCTTCACCACAGCATCGGTTGAACTGCCGCCGTTAGTCAAAGAATCGGTGCTAGCAGCCACCACACCAGTGCCGCCAGTCAACGGATCGAATTCCTCAGTAGCAGTTGTTATTGAGCTCGCTGTGCGATTTGCCGGCGAAGGCACAGTATTGGGGCCCGGTACGTTAAAGCTAACAGGATTAGGCCCCGTTCGGATGGGGAACGCATTGGGAACGTTCGGATCGTCGAAAACTTCCAAAACCGAGTAAGTGGCCGGGAACAAATTCGGGAATAGAGCAATCCCTTGCGCGTTCGTTCTGACCAGCGGCTCAGTGGCGGCATCGTAGCGACCGTTCCGGTTCAAATCCAAAGTAAATGGAACATTAGCAAGAGGCGGTTCGCCCGAGTCTTGTATGCCGTTGCGGTTGTCGTCTCGGAATTTTGGAACTAACAAATCATAGCGGCGAGAGTTGCCAATCAAAGCGCAAGTAAAGGTTTGATTGGGGCCCAAAACGATATTGAGCGGTTGAGTCGTCTGGAAGAAACCAGGAGGAGGTACTTCTCGCAGGTTGTAAGTACCGGGACGCAAATTTCTGAAAGCAAAAGTACCAAACTGATCGGTAGTGGTAGTTGCTTCCCCTGCATCGAGGCCGCCGTTGTTATTGGTATCGAGAAAAACAGTAACGCCGCTAATTGCCGGTTCGTTTCCGTCTCGATAGCCGTTCAAGTTATAGTCCTCGAATTTGCAACCGGTGATGTTGCTGTTCGGGGTGTTGGCAAAAGTAACGTTAGCGTCCTGAAGGTTGAGAGTTACCGGAACACCAGCAGTTGTCGAAGGCGAAAAACCAGCCGGTACGACTTCCCGCACCGTGTAATTGCCCGTCGCTAAGTTGGTAAATGCTCCTCTTCCTTGAGCATTAGTCTGTATTTGTTGTTCTCCGGCGTCAGGAGTGCCATTATTGTTGGTGTCAAGGAAGACAGAGACACCGGCAATTGGTGCTTCACCCTGAGTTGGCTCGAAGCGACCGTTTCCGTTCAGGTCATTGTATTTGAATACAGTGATGTTAGGTAGAGTGTTTCCCACACCAGAATTCGTTCCGTTGCCAGTATTAGCTCCCACAGGAGTAAAGGTAAGTGCTGGTGACGGGTTAGTCGCTGGGAAAGGTAAAGGCGTGTTGGCAAAAATCGGTCGTACACCCGTTGCTGCAATAGAAGTTTCCCCAGCCTGTTGAACGCCGTCGCGGTTCGTATCTACGAATTTAGGGTCGTTTGGTTTCAGTGTATAGGTTGAATCTGTTACTAAGATCGGTTGCTCTCTGCTGATCGTACCCTGGAACCGTGCTTGCGGGCCTGGCGCCGAAACCACAACGGGGTTAGGAGTAGTTGAGACTGGAGCATTGAGGTTGCCAGGGGCACCGCCACCGGGCAGTGTCGCTGGAAAAATTTCCAAGACAGAGTAATTGGCAGCTCTCAAATCCCTGAAGGTAGCCACTCCGCCTGCATCGGTGATAGCGATGGGTTCTGATGCTTGATCCCAGCGACCGTTCCCGTTCAAATCTAAAATGAAGGGTACGTTAGCAATCGGGGGTTCCAAAACTCCACTTACAACATTTCGGGTGCCGCTGCGGTCTATGTCCCGAAATTTGTTAATTTCAATTTGATACAGCGGAGTGTCGCCAACTTGAGCGCAGGCAAAAGTTTGACCGGCAGCTACTGTTACGTCCAGTACGGGAATGTTGTTGGGTGGGGTGCTTTGGGGGAAATCTCTTTCTAGGGGTTCTCCGCTGATGCCGTTGACTCGTTCTTCCCGAACTCTGTAGGTTCCAGGTGTTACATTAAACGACCACGCACCATTTTTGTCTGTTAATGTGTTGAGTTCCCCTGCATCTAATCGGCCGTTGGGGACGCTACCGTTGCTGCCGTCTAGATATATCCTGACATTTTTAATCCCCGGTTCATTCCCGTCTCGAAAGCCGTCGGCATCTATGTCTAAGTATTTGCATCCAACAATCCGGCTGCCCACAAGTTGGGTGTTGCCAAAGAAAACGTTGGCGTTTGTGTTTCCAACAGTGACAGCGAGGGGATTCGGAGTCGTGGTACGGAAACCAGCCGGTACGGTGGTTTCTGTGAGTACGTAGTTGCCGGGAGCAAGATTTATGAACGAGAACCCTCCGTTAGCGTCTGTAAGGACGGAGACATCCCCGTTAGCTGCATTGAATTGGCCATTGCTTGCTTGACCGTTACTGGCTATTGCAGGTTCGAGGAGAATGGGGATATCCCGGAGACCTGGTTCATTTGCCTGTCTGATCCCATCCGCGTTCAAGTCATTGAACTTGATACCTAAAATTGCCGGGCCTGTATTCCCAACCTGTAATTGCTGGGCAATACGTTCTTGAGTATTATCTGTTTCTGCCATGATTTCTCTCCTTCACACCTAAATCCACGTAAATTACAGACTACTGTATGGGTTTGTCAATAGCTGAGTAGTTTTTGCTAGTCGCTGACAATTGCCACTCGATTTTACATACGTCTGCACTTGAGGCAATGTTCCCCATCTCACACAACAATGCCTCAAGCTTTGTCGCTGGCAAGTATATCAGGTTTTGAAGAGCCCTGGCAATTTGAGGCCAACATCTTCAAGATTTGCACGCCTTCTCTGTCCCTACATACTTGCTGGTTCAAGCCCTAAGGGGGCCTTGACTGAGTGCTCCCCCCGATATCTACTCCGGGGGCATCGTTCCTGTTTGTCATGGTTCGCTGTGAAGAGGCATCGCAGCCTCTGGGATTGCCTCTTGGCAACAAACTTTAGACCGATCGAGCTACCGGACTGGAGCCGATTTGCTTTGCCTGGAAATATGCCGGTCGGGGTTGGGGGGACTGTCTGATAGTTTCTCACTCACAGAGATGCTACTGCCTCTGAATATTGCACCCAATATACAAACCAGCTTCGGGGCTCCCGGAACTTACGCTTGAGTGTTGGAGGTTGCCAAACAATAGGGTATCACGAGATCGCCCTTTAACCTCTTGCTGATTTTTATCTGCTGTTTGGGATTGGGGGCGATTGGGCCCCTGAGGGATAGCTGCGCCTAGAAGTGCTGGTTGTCACCCTAAATCACCGACAAATCCTGCTTCCCCCACCGGCACGATCGAGTTTCCCAGAGCCCAATTAATTAATTCATTTTTATTGACAAATCCACCGATTTGTGTATTAGGCTCCATACCGACATTCTGTTGCCCAAAGTTAGGAATATTGCCTAAATTCGCCGCTTGTCGATCGAGCAAAAGATCGCTAATTTGATAACGATCGCGATCCGCGAACGACAGCAAGCTATCCGCCCCAAGATTACCCGCAACTTCCGGCCCCGCATAGCTGCTAGCATCCGTCTGTTGGTCGCCATTCAAGGATTTAGCCGATCGACTTTCAGGATCTCCGGTGAGCAAATCGATGCTGCTGGCCCGAACGTCTGCCGAGACAACAACTATCGCAGGCCCAGTCGTTAGAATGAAACCGGGCGACTGAACTTCGCGGACAACATAACTACCTACCGGAACGTTGCGGAAACTGTAATTGCCCTGACTGTCGCTAAAGGTACTCGCTTCGCCCGGATCTAAACGGCTGTTGTTATTGAGGTCGATGTAAATTTGGGTATTGGCGATCGGCGGTTCCCCGGCATCTAGCCGACCGTTGGCGTTAAAATCGTTAAATTTGACACCGCTGATCGTACCCGTCACCAACACGTTACCAAAGCTGAGATTGGTGGCATTTGTGCCGTTACCCACGGTAATCGGAGTCGGATTTGGCGTAGTTTGTCGGAAACCGGGCTGCGGAACTTCCCTCACCGAATAAATGCCTGGAGACAAGTTGATAAAAGAGAAATTACCTTGGGGGTTTGTTAAAGTCGAAGGTTCGTTGGGATCTCGGGCGTTGTTGTTGTTGGTGTCGAGGTAAATCGGCCAGTTGGCAACTCTCGGTTCCGTCGGTTCGTTGACACCGTTAGAGTTG
This sequence comes from Microcoleus sp. ARI1-B5, assembly GCF_036705795.1. Classification (NCBI taxonomy): domain Bacteria; kingdom Bacillati; phylum Cyanobacteriota; class Cyanophyceae; order Oscillatoriales; family Microcoleaceae; genus Microcoleus; species Microcoleus sp. ARI1-B5. The sequence goes on along the minus strand of NZ_JAUBVK010000018.1, from coordinate 28,602 downwards.
AGGTCGTTGAACTTAAAGCCGCTGATGCTGCCGGTGGGGAAATTGTTGCCGAAATTGACCCCGACAGCGTTGGTATTGCCCGTAATGTCGATCGGCCCTGGATTTGGCGTAGTCTGTATCCATCCCGGTTGCTGGACTTCCCTCACCAAATACCGGCCCGGGGAAACATTGGCAAAAGTGTAGTTGCCGATCGGGTTAGTGATAGTATTCGGTTCGCCCGGATCTAACCTGTTGTTGGCGTTGAGGTCGAGGTAAATTTGCCAGTTGGCCAGAGGCGGATCTGTCGCATCTCGGACGCTGTTGGCATTGAGGTCATTGAACTTGAGGCCGCTGATGCTGCCGACAAAAAACACATTGCCAAAATTGACGTTGGTGATAGTGGCGTTGGAAGTAACGTTAATCGGGCCCGGGTCGGGCGTAGTTTGGCGAAAACCCGGTTGCTGGACTTCTCTCACCAAATATGTATCTGCGGGAATATTGACAAAAGCGTAATTGCCTTGAAGGTTTGTAATAGTAGAAGGTTCGCCGCCGTCGATCCGGTTGTTGCGGTTGAGGTCGAGGTAGATTTGCCAGTTAGCTAGGGGTGGTTCGCCGAAGTCTTGGCGGCCGTTGCTGTTGATGTCGTTGAATTTTGTACCTGCGATCGTCCCGGCGTTGAAGTTGTTGCCAAAATTGATATTCCCAGCGTTTGTGCCGCTGGTAATCGTGATGGGTGCCGGATTTGGCGTAGTTTGGCGAAAGTTCGGCTGCTGGACTTCCCTAACTTGGTAAGTTCCCGCCGGCAGGTTGACGAAGATGTAGTTGCCTTGGGCGTTGGTGAGGGTGGAAGGTTCGCCCGAGTCGGGCCTGCCGTTGTTATTGATGTCGAGGTAGATTTGCCAGTTGGGAATTGGCACATCTGGGAAATCGGGGCGGCCGTTGGCGTTGAAGTCGTTGTATTTGTTGCCGCTGATGCTGCCGACTTGGAAGTTGCCGATGTTCACATTGCCGATGTCTATTTGGCTGGCGGTTCTGGGGGGGTTGCTGGATTCGGTCATGGTGTTGGTGGGGCCAAATGAACGCGCTTTAATCTTTGCTCTACGGCAATCTAGCAGTTTTTTTGCCCATTGCAGCTATTTTAGGGGATTAATTTTTTTTATCAAAGTGAGTGGGAGATTGGGAGATTAACTGGTTCCAAGGCAGAGCCTTGGAACCAATATCCAGAGGAAGAGCCTCGGTTGGGAAGATGGAGGCTCTTGCTCGGGATATCCGTTACCAAGATCGAGGCAGAGCCTCCGAATATCCGTTACCAGGCAGAGCCTGGTAACGAGTAGAACGAGTAATGAAATGCCCGATGCCTTCTTCCCGATGCCCCATGCCCTGCGCGGGCCTTCTTCCCGATGCCCCATGCCCTGCGCGGGCCAATTTTTGCCAGATTTGATGTACGATCGCTACCAAGTTTTGCAGAGGTCGAATTTCCCATGTCCCGAAACCTGACAGCAAGCTGGAATAAAGCCCGCGAGGTGCCGAATTTGCTCCTCGGCTGGAGTTTGTGCGGTTTTTTGGCACTGGGCGCGATCGCCTCTACTCCTGCTGCGGCACAGCTACCTACCTCCGAACCCGATAACAATAACAGTTCGATCGCCCAAACAGGTGCGATCGTCCGCCCCGCCCTCAAAGAAGGCAGCCGCGGCTCAGAAGTTACCGAACTCCAAGCTGCTCTTAAATTACTGGGATTTTACGCTGACAGTGTAGACGGGATTTTCTCGCAAAGCACTGCTAAAGCCGTGTCTCAGTTCCAGGAAGCAGCAGGCATCGCCCCAGACGGCATAGTCGGTCAAGATACTTGGAACCGGCTGTTTCCAGCGTCGGAGGGCGCGATCGAAAACCCGATCGCCAACGCTCCCCAAACTGCCGACAACACAGAGATTAACCCCCAACAGCAGCCCACCAATTTTCCGGTTTTGAGAAGACGAATGCGCGGCCCAGCAGTCAGAGATTTGCAAGAGCGGCTCCGGGCCAAGGGATTTTTGCGCGCGAGTGCTGACGGCGTGTTCGGGCCAGAAACTCAAGCTGCTGTCAAGGCTGCTCAGCGACAATATCAACTCCCAGCAGACGGCATTGTCGGCCACGCCACTTGGGAAGCTCTGCTGCGGTGAAAGCAAGGTGTACAGTCAAGGATGCAGCAAGACTCAAGAAACCGGGTTTTTCACCTATAACTCTGGATGTAACGCCGTATTTTGCTAAAAAAACCCGGTTTCTGCCTAAGTCCTCGTCTAGATTTTCTTGGCAAACTGCACATTCTGCCACCTACCGAGCGTACAAATTGTTAATAATTGCTTTCGGAAGTATTTCGGCGCGTCAAAAAGTGTTAACTTTGGTAAATAAAGTATTCTCATGGGCGAAGTTAGTGTTAGTTTAAATACATGAGGGGCAGAACCAAGAAGCACAAAAAACTTGGATAAAAATTTTTGAATTAGAGTATTTGTCCCGATCGGCTCTAGTTCGCAGGCAACGCCTGAATCGTGTAGTTTATTAGCAAAGAAAGGTTGACATTGCGCTCGGAATTTGTGAAGTAGCTTGAGGCGATTTGAGAAATCATAAAGTTATCAAGTTAGAATTGCGATCGCACAATCAAACACAGAAGTCTGAATAGGCTCCGCTATTAGCTAGCTCGCTCGCAGAGCACTTGCCAAAAAGTCCACCTTAGTAGTAGTTGTTTGCTGAATCTCAGCAGAGCTAAAAACCCACTTGAATCAGATTAAATTACCAATGTTTTAGGGTCTGGCATCCGATATGCTAGGCCCTAAAATAGTTGACAGTGGACAGTTGACAGTGGACAGTTGACAGTTGGTAGTGGAAAGTTGACAGTGGACAGTTGACAAACTAATAGACCTCTTGCAAAAGTCCTTTTAATAAAATTTTGGAACGGGCCAAGAGGGCCCGTTCCACAAGAAAAAATGTTTTTTGTGGAACGGGCCCTCTTGGCCCGTCCTAGTTATTTTTGAAAGAGGTCTAATGACTACTGACTACTGACTACTGTCAACTGTCAACTGTCAACTGTCAACTGTTATTTGATATCTTCAATGCGAGCATTCAAGCCATTAGCGGTGAGAATTTGTAGCAATTCCTCAGCTTTTTCGCGCTCCCGAAAAGCACCGGCTTGCATCACCGATCGCCCGTTGGTAAAAGTCCGAAAAGCATCGGGAACCAGGGATAGGATTTTTTGCCGAGCGCCCGAACTCTCGGCATCCACGACAACTCGATACCGGAAACCCAAAGCGGAAGCTCGATCGACTGACGGCGAACTATCCCGGACATCGGGCAAAGAATTCCCCCCTAAAACAGCAGGTACGTAGCCGCCCCTTCCTAGAGGAATGTTGCGGCCTGGAACTGGCAATTTACCCTCGGAAGCAACCGAACTCGAACTATCAAAATTGGGAGGAATCATTGGTTGCTGTACCGAACTCTCCCGCACCGATCGAGAATCTGGATCTGGTACAGGAATTGCGATCGCCCCTGTTCCTTCCCCAGCAGGAGCGGCATTTCTCGGAGGAAGCAGAGGCCGCAACTGAGTGCTGGCGGGTGCCTGTCGCCTGGAAACGGGCGCTGGTGGCGCAATTGGCGCTCTTTCGACTCGGGGAGTTAGCCGCCCGGGAGTGTAAGCAGGGAGAGAAGTTTCTGGGCCGCCGATACTCGGAGGTCGATCGGCCGCCTGCTGCAAAGCACTTCCCCCAATGGGCGGAGGCGGGCTAAAATTTCCCGCCACATCAACCGATCCAGTCGTCCGGTTGCTCAACAATTGATTGCCGTAAGCTGGGATTACTTGACCTTTGGCTGCATTGTTGACATCGTACTGGCCGTTGTTGCGAATCACATTGCCCCCCGGTTCCGCCGAAGTTCCCAAATCCGGCAGAGCTCTGGATATCGCCACAATGCCGTCCCGCCGGTTACTCTCGATATAATTGTTGCGCAGCACCGGTCTAGCATCAGCTTGCACCACCACGCCGTCCTTATTCCGAGTAATTTTGTTGCCGATTAACAAAGGTGAAGCGTTTTGCGCTACATTCACCCCAAATCCGGTGTCTTCAAACACATTATCTCGAACTTCCGGGCGGGAACTGCCAAAAATCGTAATCCCGTTAGCTCCATTTTTCGAGAAAAAATTCCCGCCAATCGTCGGCCTTCCAGTACCGACTACGGAAATGCCGTCGTGAGTGCTCCCCGAAAAAGTGTTGTTGACAACTGTGGGAGAACTCGATTCGATCCACAAAGCGTAACCGCGATAGTTGGTATTTGTCACCGTCACTCCGCTGAGTCCCGCCCCGTCTGCGCCTAAAATCGCGATGTTTTGACCCGCCGAAGTCGGGCTGATAAAGTCTCCTCCGCCTTTGATGACAATATTCTGGCCGCGAGTGCTGGGATTTCCTTGAACAGTCACGCTGGGCCTGAGCATTAACGGAAATTTTTCGCCGCTTTGAGCGCTGTAAGTACCGGGTGCTAGTAAAATCGCTGTTTTGGGCGGGGCGACGCTTAGGGCGTAGGTGAGGGTTTTGAACGGAGATCGATCGCTCCCGTTACCTCCCGTGTCGCTGCCACCGTTAGAACTCACGTAGAGTATGTTAATGTCGCTCTCTGGCGCTTGCGAAAGTAGCTGCACGGAGCCGGTACCGGCAGCGATCGCCGAGGCTTGAGGGTGGCCAAAGGCGGTGCTGGTAAAGACGAGCAGCAGGCAATAACTCCAACAAGAGTTTTGCGATCGACTTTTTTTGCACCGGATTTGTTTTGAATTTAGGAGCATAAAAAAACGCAACTTATCTGTGAGCCGAGTTTCCCATCCCCTGTTTCGTGTCGGGTTTTGGCGATCGCATTTTAATCTCACCCGCCTGCTGGGGTTTTCTTCTGTTAATCTTTTGTTTTGTTCTGCTAACCTCACGGCTCTCCTCCGAAGTGTGGTATGCAGCTTAACGATTCCACTCAGATCGAGTTTGATCCATTATGCTTTGTTTTTTTCAAATTCAATAAAACTTAAAAATTTGTCAAATTTACATCGGTGGATGCCAAAGTTAGGTCGATCGCTTTTGCCACAATCAAGACGGCGTGGGACAATGTAGCAGTTTGACTGCTAGGATTAGTTTAATTAAGGTGGTTCTGATGACCGAGAAACAAAACAGAACTTTACCGGCACAGCCAGCCCTCTGCCGGATTTTAGATGCAAATCTCGATCGATCGCGCGAAGGGTTGAGAATTATTGAAGAATGGTGCAGGTTTGGTCTTAACAGCGCCGATTTAGCCCTCGAGTGCAAGCAACTGCGTCAGGAATTGGCTGCTTGGCACACCCCTGAATTGCGCAGCGCTAGGGATACGCCGGCCGATCCGGGGACGGAGTTGACTCACCCGCAGGAGGAGCAGCGTTCGAGCATCCAGCAGCTACTGGCGGCGAATTTCTCTCGGGTGGAAGAAGCTCTGCGCGTACTGGAAGAGTACGGCAAAGTTTACGATCCGAATATGGGCAAGGCTTTGAAGCAGATGCGCTATCGGGTTTATACTCTCGAAAGCGATTTGCTGGCTTACCGGCGCTACCAGCAGTTACTCCGATCGCAGTTATACCTTGTAACTTCTCCCAAATACAACTTTTTAACAATCGTGGAAGCTGCTTTGCAAGGCGGGCTGACTTTGGTGCAGTACCGCGACAAAACCTCAGACGACGGGGTAAAGCTGGCCAACGCGCGCCAGTTGTGCGAACTTTGTCACCGCTACGATGCTTTGCTGATTGTGAACGATCGCGTGGATTTGGCGATCGCAGCGGATGCCGACGGGGTACACTTAGGACAGGAAGATTTGCCTGTAGCCGAAGCGCGCAGGTTGCTCGGTCCGGGACGGATCATCGGCAGTTCGACAACGAATGGCGATGAAATGCAGCGAGCTATTGATGCCGGAGCCGATTATATTGGAGTTGGGCCGGTCTACGCAACTCCGACGAAAGCAAACAAGCCGGCGGTGGGTTTGGACTACGTGCGGTATGCTGCGAGTAAGTCTCCGCTTCCTTGGTTTGCGATCGGCTCAATTGATATCAACAACCTCGATGAAGTCTTGAATGCCGGAGCTCAAAGGGTAGCGGTGGTGCGATCGATTATGGAAGCAGAGCAGCCTACTTTAGTCACGCAGTTTTTCATCTCGCAGTTGATTCGGATGCAGAATCTGAAAGCTCAGAAAGCTTTGCAGGCGAAAACCTAGGTTGATTGCCGATTTTCCGGGCGGGTTTCGCGCAGGAAGTCTGTGGATCAAATATAATTTTGTTACAAAACCCGCCCGGAAAACTGATATTTTACTAATGAGCGATCAAATTGCGCTACAAGTTAACGGAGAAACTCGCAATTGTGCGATCGACACACCGTTACCAAAATTACTAGAACAATTAGGATTAAACCCGCGCTTAGTAGCTGTGGAGTACAACGGCGAAATCCTGCACAAACAATTTTGGGAAACTACACAAATGCAAGAGGGCGACATCTTAGAAGTTGTCACAATTGTCGGAGGAGGCTAGCCACAAATGGGTGACAAATTAAGCCTTAAATTGTCACCCATTTGTAGCACCTAGGAATGTCACTTGTAGTCAAGTCTAGATCCCCCTCGCATACCCCCTACTCGACCCCTACTCCCCTTAATAAGGGGAGTAGGGGTTGACTTTGATAAAAATCTTGTACACCTAAATCCCGTTAATTAACAGGGACTTTGATAAAAATCTTGTACACCTAAATCCCGTTAATTAACAGGGACTTTGATAAAAATCTTGTACCCCCCTTATTAAGGGGGGCTAGGGGGGATCGAAACTGTGAGACAAACAAAAGAGACTTAACCAACGCCGCAAAATATCGCAATTAAACTGCGACAGCTTCAGCCGCGGGCTCAGCCACAGGTGCTGCTACAACAGGATAAATGCTGACTTTCTTGCGAGTTTTGCCTTTTCTTTCAAAAGTCACCACACCATCAACTAAAGCAAACAAAGTATCATCTCTGCCGATACCAACATTATTACCGGGGTGAACTTTCGTACCGCGCTGGCGGATCAAAATATTGCCAGCTTTAACCACTTGGCCGCCGTAACGCTTGACACCCAGACGCTGGGAATTAGAATCGCGACCGTTGCGCGTGCTGCCTGTACCTTTCTTGTGGGCCATAGTATCCTCAAACTGTATTTACTATTGTTTATTCTGATTCAGATTCGCCGATTTGGGGAGTTTCAACAACTGCTTGAGTCAAATCTCTCGCGGCCAAAACAACACCGTTGACGCTGATGGAGTCAATCATAAAGCGAGTTGTTTCTTGGCGGTGTCCTTTTTTCTTCCGAGTTTTCTTTTTCGGCTTCATCTTGTAGACAAGGACTTTGCGGCCCCGGAAATGCCGCAGAACAGTTCCTTCTACAGTGGCATTTTCTACTAGAGGCTGGCCGATGTGAACGTCGTCTTCGTGCTGGATCAGAAATACTTTGTCAATGGTGACTTTTGATTCAGCTTCCACGTGAAGCAGTTCGATGTCGTAGAAGCGGCCCGGTTCTACTCGAAATTGTTTGCCGCCGGTCTCAATAATTGCGTAGGTCATGGGATAGTCGTTGGGTTTGCCGTACAGGTAGCTGGTTAGTCATTGGTCATTGGTCTTGCCGTCATTAGTTGTGAACTTTTGGCTGTGGACTTGTGACTGCTGACTGCTCTCCAGCTTTTGGAATGTCTCGACCTGATCCGAGCAGGATTTAGACAGACAATCTACAATTATTGCTGATTTGGGTATTTTTGTCAAGCGATCGCCCGACTAATTTCAAATTAAGGATAAAATAGAAGATGCTGGACTTTTTTATCCAATTTATCCAACAAAAGGGCGTTAGCGAAGCCCTCGCAGAGGATCGCACTTCATTCAAGCAGTCGCAGAACACCTGCTACTTCGCAACAATTCCAAAGCCTGCTGTTTTACCCTACCTTCCATCACCTCTTTTTGCAAAGTAATAAAAGCCTCAAAATCTTCCAAACCGTACTTAGTCATCTGCAACTGGTGTCGCAACTGTTCTTCTGCCTCAACAGTTAAATAACCGCTTGCCAAAGCTTTTCGGACAATTGTACTGATTAAAGTCATAGTAATTCACCCTGAAGACACGCACATTTAAACAGTGGAGTTCTATCACCTGACTAACTCTACTTTTAGTTTGTTTCATAATTACATTCAAATAGGTTAAATCTACCTTTTGGCATACTTAATCATAGTAATTTTTGATACACACAACTCTCTGAATTTTAACTTGAGAGCGGGCTCGAATAAGTATATTTACTTGGTATCTAACAACAGCCGCCATTCTCTGACACCAAAAGGAGGAACCAGCAATTCTGTTTCTTTTTCGCCTTTCACGGGCAAATTTAACCGCAAAGGTTGATTGCTTTCCACTTGTGTAATTATTGATTTAAAATCATATTCTCCCACATTAATTGGCAACTCTGACTCGCTCCAAATATCATTGGCTTTACCAATTTCTCGATCGCCTGCAGCAACATTCAGCGGCACAGGGTGCTGCAATTCTGTACCGGGAAATCCTACCAATCTCAGGTTAAAAGAGTTTACCAATCCCGACTGTACTCGCTTATACAAAACCACTTGCCACGCTCTGTCATCAGTGTCGCGCAGGCTTTGTACGGATCGGAACATTACTCTGTCTGCTCTTTCTGGATACTTGTGAATCGAGGCGAAGGCGGGCGGACTGATAGCTAAGATTAGAGACAAACACAAGCTAATTACAGTTAAAGCCTTGAAAAGGGAAGGTTTTGTACTGAGATTGTTCATGGGATGACCAAAATATCGCTTGTTACCCAAAAGTTTAATAGATAAAAAAGTAGGGTGCGTGCGGCGCACCCTACTACTCATTTTAAACCTAGATGAATCCAACTGCCTGCTTAGGCGGGAAGAGCATAAAAAGCAACCCCCTCATCCCGGAAATCTGACCTCGCCTGTGCCAACGCCCGATCGCTTGGCTTTGCGGTGAAAAAGTGTGTAATATTTTGCGGATTTTCCCGTTCCCTCGCCAGGTTGGTAAAACGATAGACGGGTATCGCACCCGAAACTGCCGTGTTATATGAATTGAAAACCTCCCCCTCAGCACGGAACTGGGGTAAGTTGTCGCGAATAAACTGTATATCAGTAGGTTTATTCGTATAGAAATAGGTTCCTGATGCTGTATTGAAGAAGCGTTGAACCTTTGCGTTACCGTTGGCTGGAGCGATAAATTCATCGCCTTCACTCTGGTAACGAGCAGGGTTGTTTAGTCGGTCAGCTTTCTCTGACGGGTCTGTGGTATAAAAATGCGATCCTGCCACCTTGTCAAAGAAACGCCGGACGGGAAGATTGCCTGTTAGAGGGTCGCCGCTACCGCCCCCGATGATGTTGCCTTGTGCATTTAAAGTCGCACCTGTTACGGGGTCTTTCAAGGCGACATTACCACGGTCAGTTGAAACCTGTAATGTGAAAGGCTGAGGAAGTGATGTTAACGCATCATAGCTAGTCACGCGGACTACATAGTCCACACCAGGCACACTTTTAAGCGGGGGAGGAGCACCATTGAAGTATTGGGCAGTAGGACTCGGTATTTTTGAGTTTCCTCCGGGGACGCCGTAGCCATCATTATCCTGAGCAACAAGAGTACCCGAATCAGCTACTACATTCGCACCCCTGGTGCCTTTGGGTATCTGAAAAACTTGCACGTAAGGGTTGTAGCTAGTGTTCAGACCTTTAAAAAGATCAATTGATATAGACTGATTAACTAACTCTACTTCTAAGAGGTAATCTTTAGCGCGAGTTGCGGTTGGAAGGAAATCATTCGGAGTAGGAGTCGGGATACTCTTGTCAGTTGTAGTTAACTGATTTGTCAGTTGAACCGATGCCATTTAAGCTGTCCTCTTAACTTTTTTGATAGCAGGTGTTATAAAATACTGCCTTCTACATTTATAAAACACTCAATACCCATAAGTTACCTAAGAGCTATTAGTATTTTTATTAGGTATTTTTGTGAGAACTACACCCGATTAAAATTATTTTTTTAAATAAATTAATAATTAACAATACTTAGCGGGACTTAAACAAAGTTTATCTTGAAAATAGGCTCAAACCCAGTCGCTATAATGGTTTCAGATCGTTTTTGCTATTCTGTTACTACAACTGGGTTTGAGCCTCCATTACCCGGAGCGAGGTAAACTCTTTACCCACAGCGGAATACAAGCCGATTTTAGTCAGCAATTTGTTTAAGTTCCGTTAGGAAAGTTTTTGAATGAGACCCTAAAAATGCCATTATACCGTTTGTATCGGGGCTTGATGAAAGCCTGAAACCCTGATTATATAGTTAGTAATTAAAAACTATACTAAGTGTTATTAGAGAATTAGTCCGCCTATCTACTAAATTTGGCATATTATACAGAAAGTTTCCGTATAACTCGTAGTTATACCGATGAGGTAGCTACTGGACAAAAATTTTATCCACAGGTATTGGAAGGGCAGAAAAGGATGCTAACAGAAAGACCTTTAGCTGTTGATTATTCTCAACAAGATGCAACTTCAAAGTTTGTTCAGCGCCCGCTCATTCACTCTAGTCATGACGCCGGATGGAAAAATATTCATCTAGCACACTATCAACTGCCTGCAATGGAAATTCCTGAAACATCGGGTTTGCAACATATAATTTGTCTTCCATTTTGGAAGCAGCCAACAGAAGTGGAATTAGCCTTTGATGGTAAGCGTCACCTAGTGCAGCATGACCGGGATGAAACGGGTTGCATTGAAATACTTCCTGCTTACGCACCTATTAAGGCTAGGTGGAGTCAGGAAAATGATATCACTCACTGCTACCTTGAGCCTACATTTCTTAATCATGCCGCCTATGAGTCAGTAAACCCAGATCGAGTTGAAGTTAATCTCACGCTTAAAAAACCCGATCCGCTAGTTTGGCAAATTATCTTAGCACTGACAGCAGTATTGGAAAACGATCCAAATAATAGTTGCTTTTATGCGGATTCAATGGCGACGGCTCTAGCGGCTCATTGCTTAACATATTACTCAACCCGCAAGCATATTCTGATGGAATATGAAGACGGCTTGCCAAAATACAAACTGAAGCAAGCTATTGAATACATCAACGATCGTTTTAGTGAAAATGTATCGTTAGCAGAAATTTCAGCCGAATTAGGTATGAGTCAATACTATTTCTGTCGATTGTTTAAGCAATCAACTGGAATGACTCCTCATGCTTACTTAATTCAGCAACGAGTAGAGCGATCGAAGCAACTACTAAAGCAGACAGAATGGACAATAAACAATATTGCGATCGAGTGTGGCTTTGCCAATCCCAGTCATTTTGCAAAGTGCTTTCGCCGATACACAGGCATTTCACCTAAACAGTTTCGCATGATTTAGCAAGATTATGTTCAAATCGCAAGGAAGTGTTCGACTTGAACTGGCAAAACAGATTAAAGTCGCTTACAAGGTTGCATCAGGTGCATCTAACTTTTTCGGACTGACAAAGTAGCTGTATCGAGTTGACGGGGCGTTTACTTATTATGAATATACATGACACAGGGAAATAAACTTTTACAAATACCAGCACAGAAGTTTATAGAGGCTGCGGCTGGCTGGAATCTCGAACAGTTATATGCAGACTTGACAGCGGCCAAGCAAGATTACACTTGCAGTAGAAAGCAGCGACTCACTCCTTTAGAAAAAACTTACCTGCGAGGATTGCTTTGCAATTATAGCCCGCCGGAAATCGCCGCCGCACTCCACCGCGAATGTGCCGGTATTAGAGTAGACTTATCGAGAGGGCTGTATCGCTACATTCAAGTTTTGACGCTGCAACAACCGAAAGACTGGAAAGAAATCCCAAGTATGCTAGAAATATTTGGTTATAAACAAAAGGGGAATGGAGAAACATTGTTTCCTACCTTGATAAATTATACTCAAACTACCCAAACTCCCATTGAAAATCGAACTGAATGGGGGCTGGCGGTGGATACGTCTATTTTCTACGGGCGCACAACAGAACTTGCTAACTTAGAACAATGGATTTTACAAGAAGACTGCCGCTTAGTTGCTGTATTGGGTATGGGTGGCATTGGCAAAACTGCTTTAGCATCTAAGCTAACAAATCTGATTAAACACCAGTTTGAGTGCGTAATTGGGGTCAACCTCAGTCATGCACCTGTGTTGGCAGATACTATAATAAATCTCATCGAATTTTTATCTGATAAACCGCAAAGCGATTTAGAGAAATTGCAGTTAATTACTCCTGATAAAAAACTTTTTCAATCTGCGATCTCGCAGCTTAATTTTCCCCTGCATAACCTAATCGCTTCCACAAATGCAATAGAACAGACAATCATCGCTGATGGTATCCAGCGCCTGATTCAGTGTTTACAAAAGCGTCGATGTTTGATAATCTTAGATGAGTGGGAAGCTGTTTTCTGCACCGATCAGTTAACAGGAAATTATCGAGAAGGATATCAAGTGTATGGGGAATTTCTGAAACAAGTAGGAACATCGCAGCATCAAAGTTGCTTGCTGTTGACTAGCTGCGAAAAACCTAAAGAAATTGCGGCGTTAGAAGGTCAAAATCAATCTGTACGGTCGTTGAAATTGGGTAGTTTGGGAGAAGCGGCTGTGGAAATCCTTAAAAACAAGGGTTTGTCTGAAGAAGGTGAATACTCACAATTGATAGAGGCATACAGCGGCAATCCTTTAGCGTTAAAAATAGTAACGACAACTATTCATGATATGTTTGGGGACAGCATTGCTAACTTTTTAAGAAATGGGCTGTTTCTGGGAGATTATAGCGATACGTTATCTCGGCAGTTTAATCGCTTATCAGGATTAGAAATCCAGCTATTACACTGGATGGCGAAAGAAGTCAAGCCTGTTGGTTGTGAAAATTTGTACTCGGATATTCAGCAAGAGAGGGGTTTAGAATTGCTGAAGGCGTTAGAATCGCTTTTAAGGCGATCGCTAATTGAAACAGTCCCAGCAGAAAGTGAAACTCTGTTCGCGCTTCAACCTGCGGTAAAGAAATATCTGATGTCTGTGGCAAGATTGCCTAAGCGATAAATAATCTATCGAGGTTCTATTTCCAATCGGTTTCGGCTTGAGATAGCACGTAGGCGGAAACCTCGATTATTTGTTGTTCTGACAAACGATCTTTGTAAGCGGGCATAATACCTTTACCGTTGGTTACTAAATTTGAAATATTGGCAATCGAGTCCATCTTATATTTTTTTAATGCTTTTTGTTTCAAGTTTTTGCCGCGCCTGATAATGTTGCTGCCGTTGATGTGACAGCCTGCACAGTTGGCGCTGAAGACTTCGGCTGCGGTTGTGGGATTTGTAGCTGTATCTGCGATCGCACTGTGGGAATTAGTGGCGATTTCTACAAATCCCAGTGTCAGTATTAATAGAATGGCGGTGAGGATTTTTTTAAAGTTATTTAGCGAAATCATCTATTTGCAGGTTTAAAAATAGTGCTGGATTCGATGATATCACTAAATGCGCTTTTTGGGTTAAATCAGCGATTCATTCTTCCCAGTCGAAGGTGCGGGTAACTGCTTTTTTCCAAAAGCGGTATTTTTGCTCCCGAAGTGATCTCGGCATTTGGGGTTCCCAAGTAAAATCCACCGCCCAATTATCCCGCAATTCGGCTAGTTTGCTCCAAAAACCCACCGCCAAACCAGCCGCATAAGCCGCACCGAGTGCAGTAGTTTCTGCTACCGCAGGCCGCACCACAGGCACTCCCAAAACATCGCTCTGAAACTGCATCAGCGTGTGATTTCCCACCATGCCTCCGTCTACTTTTAAAGACAAAAGCTGCACGGCACAATCCTGATTCATCGCATCCAATACTTCGCGCGTTTGCCAAGCTGTCGCTTCCAATACTGCGCGCGCAATGTGTGCCTTAGTCGCGTAGCGAGTTAAACCTGCAATTACTCCCCGGGCGCTGTCTTGCCAATAGGGCGCGTAGAGTCCAGAAAAGGCCGGCACAATGTAAACTCCGCCGCTATCTTCGACTGTATTTGCTAATGTTTCTACTTCTGCAGATGTGTTGATGATGCCCAAATTGTCCCGCAGCCACTGCACTAATGCTCCGGCGATCGCAATACTGCCTTCCAAAGCATACACAGCGGGCGATTCTCCCATCTTGTAGGCGACTGTTGTTAGTAATCCTTGCTTTGAAGGGACGATCGCCTCACCAGTATTCAGCAGCATAAAACAGCCCGTACCGTAAGTATTTTTCGCCTCTCCGGGACTGAAACAAGTTTGCCCGACGAGGGCGGCCTGCTGATCGCCCAAAGCAGCAGCAATTGGAACACCATCTAACAATCCTTTTGCAGTGCCAAAAACTTGACTTGAAGGGCGAATTTCTGGCAGCATCCGGCGGGGAATTGCCATTATTTCCAAAGTTTCCGCATCCCAATCGAGGGTTTGCAAATCCATCAGCATCGTGCGGCTGGCGTTGGTAACATCGGTAATGTGCGTGCCGCCAGTCAGGTGCCAAATTAGAAAAGAATCGACATTGCCAAAAATCGCCTCGCCGCGATTTGCAGCTTCCCGCAATCCTGCAATATTGTCCAGCATCCACTTAATCTTCGGCCCGCTGAAATAAGTTGCTAGCGGTAAACCGCAGCGATCTCGAAATCGATCTTTGCCGTCAATTTCTGCTAAGCTAGTACAAATTTGGTGAGTGCGGGTATCTTGCCACACAAGCGCATTCCCGTAAGATTTTCCGGTGTTTTTGTCCCAAACAATTGCTGTTTCGCGCTGGTTGGTAATGCCGAGGGCTGCAATATCTTTCACATCGATATTGCCGATTTCGAGCGCATTTTTAATCACGCTTTGGGTGCGCTGCCAAATTTCCTCGGGATTGTGTTCAACCCATCCTGGTTGCGGATATATTTGCTGGTGTTCTTGTTGGTTGCTGCAAATTATCTGTCCCTGGCGATCGAATACGATAAACCTGGTGCTGGTGGTTCCTTGGTCGATCGCTGCTACGTATTTTTTGCTCAAGTGTTTAAAACCTTTTTAAGTAGAAGGAAGTTCGGCAACGGATTCTGTAACGGATGTAACGGATGTAACGGATTTCATGAATAAGTAAGAAGTAAGAAGTAAGAAGGCATGAAAGACTTCGCTCAAGGTAAAAAGAAGGAAGAAGACATACACAGCAAGCTTGAGCGCGAGCCGTCTTTTACGTTTAATTAAGTGGATTTACTTATGGTTCGAGTCTGTAACATCTATGATAATATGTCAAAGTCCAATTTATCTCAAAATTTTTAGTTTAGGGAAGTCCCTACTTTGAAACTAGCAGAATTGCTCAGGCTCGATCGCACAATTAAGGTTATTGGCTTTGACGACGCTCCATTTTCTCGTAGCAGCGGCAGCCCAGTGTCGATCGCGGGCGTAGTCTGCGGGGGAACTCGATTTGAAGGAATGGTCTGGGGACAAGTCCTCCCAGACGGGTTAGATGCCACTGATGCTATTTGTCAGCTACTTCTCGGAGGCAAATTTTTGCCGCAATTGCATCTCGTTTTGCTTGATGGAATTGCTTTCGGCGGCTTCAATATTATTGACCTTCCCAAGTTAGCATCGCGGCTGCAAATTCCTTGCGTTGCTGTCATGCGCCGCCAACCAGATTTAGCTGCTGTTGAAAAAGCCCTCGGTCATTTACCCGACTCGGAATACCGTTTAGAATTGTTGCGCCGCGCTGGGAAAATTTACGCTTTTGAACCTTTCTTTTTTCAAGTGTGCGGCGAACAACCGGAGGTAATTGCGCTGGTGCTCCAGCGTTTGACTGATACTGGTAAGGTTCCTGAAGCTTTGCGTTTGGCTCATTTGATTGGTGCGGCTGTTATTACTGGTGTTAGCGGCAGTTCTGCTTGAATTTATTATCTGTGATTTTATTTGCTGAAATCAACAAGGTTCGATCGTTCGGAATGCGAGTCCGCATCCAAATTAGAGGACTCGCATTCCGAACGATCGAACCTATGGGGAGACGGATTTAAGATTATTTAGCTTCCGACAATCTCGCCCTCAATTTCACCGAATTCGATTTTAGTTCCCAATGCGAGAGTTAGGGTACTTTCCGGTTCAATCATTTTCATGTCGCCTTGACTGTCTGTGGCCCACCAAGAGCGATCGCCCAAATTGGTCAATCCCAAGGATAGCTCGTTTCGCGATCGAGAATTCACCACCGCTACCGCACCGTTAGATGCCGTAGCCGTTAAACTCGGAATGTCAGATGTGAATAGCTGAGTACCCCCAGTCAGAGGAATAACTCGACTTCCCAATTTCAGCAAAAATTGACCGCTGGTAAAAGCATTGGCTGGGGATTCTTGTGATAAAATAGTCGGCGTAACCCGAGCCGAATTAGGAGCGGGCAAATCAGAGTTTCCCACTGTAATTGTACAGTTGCCGATTCTCTTTTGATCGCCCGATCGCAAATAACTCACCGCCCCGCTATCCACATTCTCGCAAACAATTTGACCTGCTTCCAATTGAAACCGCATCGCTAAGGGCGAAACATCAGGAATACAGATAATAGACTTATTTTCATCACTGCCAAAAGTCACCGGTTCAGCGCCCAGAGTCAGAGTGCGATTTGCTCCGGTATCGTAACTAATTACCAGCCAAGCTTTGTTAAACAAAGTTTCGGCGACAACTAGCATAATTCCAATCCAAAAGCCGATCGCAGCACAGCCAGCTAAACGGCCCGCCGTACCGGATAAATTGTAAGCAAACAGAATAAACAAACAGCCGCCCAAAACGCCTCCCACACCGCCGCCTCCCGCGCCGCGCAGCCCTCCCAAATTGGGAATCCGTTTGGAAAGTCCAAGTCCTAACAAACTGCCGGCTATTCCCCAGCAAATCACTCGCAATATTTCGTTTTCGCCATCGCCAATCCCGCTAAAAATACCTTCGGCTATTGCTCCAGAAATGGCCCCGGCGATTACACCAAACAATCCGCCATTTTTTAAAGATTGTTTAATTTGAGGCTTGCCTTTGATATAGTAATAATAGCCGAACATAATCGCAGTAGCAATGCCGCCGCCTACCAATCCAAACCATCGAGCTGTGGACAATACACTGTCAAAAACAGATTGTGAATTATTGAGCCGCTGCATGAAAGGTTCGGTGATGAGATTGCCGGCGAAACCGCCGACAGCACCGCTAATCCCAAACTGCAAAGCTTTTTTAAGGGCTGATAGATTTCTTTTCACGGCGCACCTGGTTAAAAGTCCGAGTCGATCGATTTTGGATTTTGGATTTTAGATTTTAGATTTATTCCACAGATGAGTCTGGGAATTTGAACAAAAGTCTAAAATTTTGGTGGGCCCGCGTCCAAGTGTCGGAAACTTGTATCCGTTTTTAGGCGAGAGCCAAATTTAGCTACAAGCTCGAAAGTCACGATTTCCGATCCCCACCTGTCGCCCCTGTGTCTCTCCTCTATCTCCCGCCTTTGTCTCCGTCTCTGGGACAAGTGTTTGAGCCTCGCGCCGTCGCCTGCGGGACAAATGCCTCAAAGTGCGATCGCCTGTAACCTTTGCTACGAGATAATTTTAGCTATTTTTTTTACTGTAAAATTGGCCCCCGTCGGGCGTAGGCTTGGGCCCAAATATGAAAAGGAATGTTACAAACTATTACAGTAACACTCAGAATGTGAACATAATGCCTCAAAATACTTGCGAGAGGTAGTTGCGTTACAGGAACAATCAGATCCTGACTAACTGCCCGACAGTCACTCGATCGCCACTTTACCGATCTGCTGCAATCTCGATCGAAAATTAAAGATCGCATCAGTCTAATGTGGTATTCTAAGCGACAGGCTCAGTGCGAGCACTCACAAACGCACCGGCGTAAAGAACCAGCGCCGTCAAACACCGAAGGCAGACACCCGCCAACAACTTCAACAGTTTCTGGCAAAAGGAAAGTCCGGCCTCGGGCGTCAAAGCTCCTGCCTGAGCATGAAAGATACGGGATGCAAGCGCCCGCCTTCGCGAGCTTCAGCGCAGAGCAGTTCATATAGCAAAATATCCAGCGGGTACACACAAGATGAGTATCGTCACCAAGTCAATCGTCAACGCAGACGCCGAAGCTCGCTACTTGAGCCCAGGTGAATTAGATCGGATCAAGAGCTTCGTCACCTCTGGTGAACGCCGCGTCCGCATCGCCCAAATTTTGAGCGAATCCCGCGAACGTATCGTCAAGACAGCAGGCGACCAACTTTTCCAAAAGCGCCCTGATGTTGTTTCTCCCGGCGGCAACGCTTACGGCGAAGAAATGACCGCAACTTGCTTGCGCGACTTGGACTACTACCTGCGTTTGATCACCTACGGAATCGTAGCTGGCGACATTACTCCGATCGAAGAAATCGGTATTGTCGGCGTCCGCGAAATGTACAAATCTCTCGGCACCCCGATTGAAGCCGTCGCCGAAGGCGTGCGCGCTATGAAAAATGCAGCTTCTTCGCTGCTGTCTGGAGAAGATGCTTCCGAAGCTTCCTCTTACTTCGACTACGTTATCGGTGCGATGCAGTAAGGAATTTCGATTTTTGATTATAGATTTTAGATTGAACAATCGGGGGTTGCTGACAACAAGCTAAAAGCTTTTGCAGATAACCAACCAACTGGGAAATCTCAAATCCCCAATCCCAAATCTCAAATTCTAGCTCCAAAATTGGACTGACTCAGCCACTTTCTAGGAAACAAGACAACCATGCAAGACGCAATTACCGCCGTTATCAATTCCTCTGACGTTCAAGGTAAGTACCTGGACATCAGCGCATTAGACAAGCTCAAGAACTACTTCGCTTCTGGTGAACTGCGCGTCCGCGCCGCTACCTCCATCAGCGCCAATGCAGCCACAATCGTCAAAGAAGCAGTTGCTAAGTCTCTGTTGTACTCTGACGTAACTCGTCCCGGCGGCAATATGTACACCACCCGTCGTTATGCAGCTTGCATCCGCGACTTGGACTACTACCTCCGCTACGCCACCTACGCCATGCTAGCTGGCGACCCTTCCATCCTCGACGAGCGCGTGCTCAACGGTTTGAAAGAAACCTACAACTCCTTGGGCGTGCCCATCGGTTCTACCGTACAAGCAATCCAAGCAATGAAAGAAGTCACCGCCGGTTTGGTCGGTTCTGACGCTGGTAAAGAAATGGGCGTCTATTTCGACTACATCTGCTCTGGCTTGAGCTAAACCGAAGGCATAAGGAAGAAGGCAGAAGGAAGAAGGAAGAAGGAATAACATTTATTTCTTGCCTCTTTTAACTTGTACCTTTTGACTTGTTACCTTTGGCTTTGACAGAGGTCAGGGAAGTTGAGAGTGATTGCTAGACCGTCAAAGGCCAGTCGAGAAAGCCCGACGAGTTTTAACGAGCTAGTTTTGACTCCTAACTCCCTGACTTCAATCTTTTTAAAATCCATCTAAAAATCTGTAAACCTACTCAGGAGTTTGTTTCCCATGAGAATGTTTAAAGTGACTGCTTGCGTCCCCAGCCAAACTCGCATCCGCACTCAGCGCGAATTGCAAAATACCTATTTTACTAAGCTGGTTCCCTATGACAACTGGTTCCGGGAACAGCAAAGAATTATGAAAATGGGCGGCAGAATTATTAAAGTACAACTGGCTACCGGTAAGCCCGGAGCTAATACTGGCCTACTTTAAAATCCGAGAATGGATTTATAGAGGGGCAAGAGGTCGATCGCGACCTCTTTTTTTGTTGCTATGATTTTATAGAAGAAGGAAGTTCGGCAACGGATTTTTTAACGGATGTCACGGATGTCACGGATGTCACGGATGTCACGAATTTCAGGAAGTTCGGCAACGGATTTGCTTGCGCGAGATGTCACGGATGTC
Source organism: Microcoleus sp. ARI1-B5 (assembly GCF_036705795.1). Classification (NCBI taxonomy): domain Bacteria; kingdom Bacillati; phylum Cyanobacteriota; class Cyanophyceae; order Oscillatoriales; family Microcoleaceae; genus Microcoleus; species Microcoleus sp. ARI1-B5. The sequence goes on along the minus strand of NZ_JAUBVK010000018.1, from coordinate 8,704 downwards.
TGTAATTCTTAAACTAATGACTAATGACTAATGACTAATGACTAATGACTAATGACTAATGACTAATGACTAATGACTCATAACTAATGACTAATGACATTCGACGCTTCATTCCATTTTTAGACCCCAGCGCCTCGCAATGGGCCGCTGAGGCCAGGTGGCTGCGGTGGTTGACTTTTGTGTGGCTGTTTGTAGGGCTGACAGCTTTGTTTTCCGCTTCCTATCCGATCGCAAATTCTGAATTTGGAGACGGCCTTTACTATTTTAAACGGCAGCTAATCGCAGTGGCGATCGGGCTAGCAGGTTTTAACTTAATGGTGTACTCCCCCCTGCGCTACCTGCTGAAAACAGCTCAGTTGGGCATTTTGTTGCTGCTGGGATTGCTGTGGTTGACCTTAATTCCGGGAGTGGGAACCACCGTCAACGGGGCGACTCGCTGGATATCTCTGGGCCCGGTGCCGATTATTCAACCTTCTGAGTTGATCAAGCCGTTTTTCGTTCTCCAAAGCGCCCGCATTTTCGGCAACTGGCCCCGGTTGACGAATAAAGTTCGCTTTACCTGGCTGTTAATTTTCGGCGCAATGCTGTTGGGAATTTTGTTGCAGCCGAATTTGAGCACCACGGCTTTGTGCGGGATGACTTTGTGGTTGGTGGCTTTGGCGGCGGGCTTGCCTTACTTGCAGTTGGGCGCCACGGCTATGGGGGGAATGCTGTTGGCGGTTTCAAGTATTAGTTTTAGGGAATATCAGCGCCGCCGGATTATGTCTTTTCTCAATCCTTGGGCCGATCCGATGCAAGACGGCTATCAGTTGATTCAAAGTCTGCTGGCTGTCGGTTCTGGGGGCATTTGGGGTGTGGGTTTCGGGATGTCGCAGCAAAAGTTATTTTATTTGCCGATTCAGTACAGCGATTTTATTTTTGCTGTGTTTGCTGAGGAGTTTGGTTTGGTGGGAGGTTTCGCGCTGTTGCTGATGTTGGCGGCTTACGCTACGGTGGCTTTGAGGGTGGCGACGCGGGCCCGGAATATTGAGTCTCAGTTGGTGGCGATTGGGGTGATGGTGGTGATGGTGGGACAGTCGCTGCTGAATATTGGGGTGGCGACGGGGGTTTTGCCGACTACGGGTTTGCCGCTGCCGTTTTTTAGTTACGGGGGCTCTTCGATGGTGGCGAGTTTTTTGTTGTCGGGGTTGCTGATTCGGGTGGCTAGGGAGGGTTCTGAGGCTGAGGTGGTTTCTCTGGACGGCCTCCGGGGGAAGCCGGGAAAGCCGAAGTTGCGATCGCCCAACGGCAAGACACAAACCGAGTAATTTGTCAAGTTATTTCCTCAACGCCCGAGTTTCAACGAGAAACCGGGTTTTTTAGCTTCTACTGCGGTATCGTGGCGGGCGATCGACTATTTCAAGACTTACGCATTTCTGACTCCTCGAAACCGGGTTTTTCACCGATATTAAAGGCTGTGAAGCAATATTTTTGTAAAAAAACCCGGTTTCTGCGTCCAGGACTATATTTATTTGCGCCCATCACCCTTATTTGGCGGTTCTTCAGGTTGTTCTTGAGGCTTAGCTGTGATGTCAATTAATTCTTTTTTGTCGGGTTTTGGTGTTTCTGGAGTTGAGTTAGACATTGAGTTTTTTCCTAAATAGATGCACCGCTTAATTATATCTTTTCTAACTGCTAAAGGTATTGCTGTAGATAGGGGAAGGAAAATCAAGACAGACAATTCTCATGCAGTGGGATTTGAGCTTTAATATTAGACAGGATTATGTAGATGCAAATTCCAGTCGGTTCTACACTGCTGGAGGGTTGCAGCCAAACAAATCGGAGGCGGAGGCAAAAACACCTTTGTTAAGAATTAAATGCCGAGATGGCGATCTCGACTGATTAACCCTTGCTGCTGCAATTTTCCCAGCATTCGCGTTACTGTTACCAGAAAGAATTGGTTTAAAGCCCCAAGCTTCTTCGGGAGAAATTAAAAGAAGACTATTCATTACTCCAATCCTCGGACTTCCAGGTAGATGTCGCCCCCCGTGCGGTCAACAGTCAACAGTCAACAGTCAACAGTCAACAGTCAACAGTCAACAGTCAACAGTCAACTGTCAACTGAACCGCGTCGTGCAAATCGCATTAGCAATATCTTGATGTGTCAAGCGGATATTCAAACCAGAGGCCTGTCAAAAGTTATGAAACTGCAAAAAATTGGATTGTCGGCGCTGATCTCAATCTTAGCGGCGCTGACTTTAGGTGAGTTTCGATTTATCCCTAATTCTCAATTTAAAATCATCAATTCTCAGGCCTTGGCTCAAACTCAAGCTCAGCGGAAAGCCGAAGCAGACCGACTGTTAAACCAAGGGATTCAGCAGCATCAGATTAGTCAATTTCAAGCTGCATTGCAGTCTTGGCAACAGGCACTAATAATTTATCGAGAAATTAAAGACCGCCAAAGCGAGGGGAAAGCTCTGGGAAATCTGGGAATTGCTTACTTTTCCCTCGGCGACTACGCCAAAGCGAGTGAGTACCAACAGCAGTTGTTGGTACTCGCGCGAGAAATTAAAGACCGCCAAAGCGAGGGAGCGGCTCTGGGAAGTCTGGGACTTGCTTACCTTTACCTGGGCGACTACGCCAAAGCGATCGAGTACACTCAGCAGGTGTTGGCGATCGCGCGAGAAATTAAAGACCGCCAAAGCGAGGGGAAAGCTCTGGGAAATCTGGGACTTGCTTACTTTTCCCTCGGCGACTACGCCAAAGCGATCGAGTACGCTCAGCAGTGGTTGGCGATCGCCCGAGAAATTCAAGACCGCAAAAGCGAGGGGGCGGCTCTGGGAAATCTGGGACTTGCTTACAGTAACCTCGGCGACTACGCCAAAGCGATCGAGTACACTCAGCAGTTGTTGGCGATCGCGCGAGAAACTAAAGACCGCCATAGCGAGGGGGTGGCTCTGGGAAATCTGGGACTTGCTTACAGTAACCTCGGCGACTACGCCAAAGCGATCGAGTACCAACAGCAGTCGTTGGCGATCGCCCGAGAAATTAAAGACCGCCAAAGCGAGGGGAGAGCTCTCAACAATCTAGGATTGGCTCTCTACATATCTGGCAATCTCCCAGCAGCAGAGAAAACCCTACTTGATAGTATTAAAGTTTTGGAATCTCTCCGAGCTGGATTAGACGATGCCAATAAAGTGTCAATATTTGAAACCCAAACTAACCCCTACGTCACTTTACAACAAGTCTTCATTGCTCAGAACAAAAATAATGACGCTTTAGAAATTTCCGAACGGGGTAGAGCCAGAGCTTTTGTGGAGTTATTGGCATCTCGCCTTGCCCCATCTGCCTCGGTCGCAACTACTATCAATCCGCTCAATATCCAGCAAATTCAACAAATTGCTAAAGAGCAAAACGCTACCATCGTCGAGTATTCAACTATTTGGAATGAAGCCCTTTATATTTGGGTCATCAAGCCGACTGGTGAAATTACATTTCGCTCAGTTGCCCTCAAATCTCTGAACATCAATCTACCCGAAGCCACCGAACAGACAAGAGTATCTGCTGCTACCGGGAGGAGAGGATTAAACGAGCAAGATACAGCCTTAGCTGAGATGATTCGCGGCACTCGCGAGGCTCTGGGTGTATCGGCGGGGGACACTGCCAATAAACAAGCGGCTAATCCCCCTGCTTCTACCCCTGCTAATTCTCGGATAATCTACCCCAAATTACAGCAAAGTTATCAACTACTCATTCAACCCATTGCCGATCTTTTACCTACTGACCCGAATGCTCCTATCATCTTCATTCCCCATCAATCCCTGTTTTTAGTTCCCTTTGTCGCCTTACAAGATCAAACAGGTCAATATTTGATTGAAAAACATACCATCCTCACCGCTCCCGCCATTCAAATTTTGCAGTTAACCCGCCAATCACGGCAAAAATTCCGACAACTTACTCTCCAAAATAACCTCGTCGTCGGCAATCCAATTATGCCCAAAATTGGCACCCCGCCGCAGCAATTACCTCCCTTACCGGGCAGCGAACAGGAAGCAATTACAATTGCCCAACTTCTGAATACTAAACCGATTACAGGCTCTCAAGCGACTAAAGCATCGATTGTTCAACAGATGCTAAAAGCCCGGATTATTCATCTGGCAACTCACGGATTACTCAATGAAGTGAAGAGGCGAGATTTACCGGGAGCGATCGCCCTTGCTCCATCAGGAAATGATGATGGATTGCTGACTTCCAGTGAAATCTTGGATTTAAAATTAAATGCTGAATTAGTGGTATTAAGTGCTTGCAATACTGGCAGAGGAAAACTCACAGGTGATGGTGTGCTTGGGTTATCTCGTGCTTTAATTAGTGCTGGTGTTTCCAGTATTATCGTTTCTCTGTGGTTTGTGCCCGATGAGCCGACAGCGGAATTAATGGCAGAATTCTATCGCCAGTTACAGCTAAACCCGAATAAAGCTCAAGCTTTGCGACAAGCGATGCTGATGACAATGAAGATGCACCCAACTCCCCAAGATTGGGCAGCGTTTACGCTGATTGGCGAAGCAGAATAAGATTTTTTCGGCGCTTGCTACACTGCTGGAGGGTTGCAGCCAAACAAATCGGAGGCGGACGCAAAAACATCTTTGTTAAGTATTAAATGCCGATCGCTATCTCGACTGATTAACCCTTGCTGCTGCAATTTTCCCAGCATTCGCGTTACTGTTACCCGCGTCGTGCAAATCGCATTAGCAATATCTTGATGTGTCAAGCGGATATTCAAACGAGTTCCCTCAACCACAGGCTGACCGAATTCCTGTTGCAATAATAGCAGTAGCTGATACAAACGGTCATCTACTCGGCGCTGTCCGGCGATCGCTAAAATTGCTTCCATTTGCCGCATCCGCCGTACCATTTGAGGCAGCAACTCGTGAGCTAATTGAGGAGAAGCTTCGATTTCCACCATAGAATACCACATCAAATAAACATCAGATGTCGCCGTAGCTCGGTAAGTCTGCAAATTTGTCAACCACAAACCGAAGCACATCGAAGGCCCCACCCAACCCAAAAGTCCTTCTTCCCCGGTTGGATAAAGCGTACTCAGTTGTGCTAAACCTTGACAGACGCGCCAAAGGCCTTGCGACATCAAAGGAATGGTTTCGCCCTTGGCATAAAAATGCAAGTTTCGAGTCGCTCCCGTGTTATGCTGGACTTCCGCTAAAAGTGCTTTGGATGTTGGTGGCATATCCGTTATTTCCAGCTAAAAAACACTGGTGCAAGACCTACGGCTCTCACTCTAGCTTACAAAGGTAAAGGTTTGGTAATCGTCTGGTTAGCGACAAGATAAGCTTTAGCCATCAGTTGAACGCGGATTCGAGCGCAAATCTGTTAAACTTCCAAAGTAATTAATTGAGCAATTTCTTCAGTTTGAAAACCTAAAGCCATCGCCCTTTGCACTTCCGGGATGATTTGCACATCATAAAGTTCCGTAACCACCCCTTCAAATCTAAGCCAGTGAACAACACCGCCAGTATTAATATCAATTACCATCATACCACAACGCGGCTCAGCATCTTTTCGTGCTAACAAATCATCTAATTCTAAGCCGCTAAAAGTCTTGTCGCCGCCTCTAGGTTTAGAAAGTCCAACAATCGCCCAGTTTTGCCAAAATGCCAGTCCTCGCACGTATCCCGGACAAAATGCGATCGCCCGAAATTTACCGCTCTCTAAATCCACATAACCCAACTCTCCCCGCCCCGAATTGAGCACCCACAATTTGTCCTGATACCAGCGGGGCGAGTGCGGCATTGACAATCCTGATGCGACAATTTCATTGGATTCTATATCTATAACTATGCCGCCGTTTTGTCGGCGATCGCGCCAGCCATCTACAACATCAGACTGACTCGATGCCGTCACATACTTAGCTTTTCCCTGCACCATTGCTAAGCCGTTGAGGTGACAGCGGTCTTCGTTAACATATTGCGAGATAAAACCCGGTTTCCACAGCGGTTTGCAACTGTGAGAATCGCTGAATGTGGCGATGCAATTGAGTAATGTGCTGATAAAAATTACTTGTCCGCTATTATCTACAGCTACATCGTGGATGTCGATGTCGCCTGTAGTGCGGGCGATGCGGGGGACGTAAAGGCGATCGTAACCTTGATGCAGTTGTCCGGGGGCTAGCACATTTTCTAATTGCCAGAGTTGATATTTGGAACTGAGGTAAATGCGCGACGGCGTGCAGAAAAGCCCCATTGCGCGATCGAATATCCGCCAAAAACCCGAGATGCGGTTGGCTTCAGGGTGGGTACCGATGAACATCAACCGACTGGTTTGATAGGTAGTGCAGGCGAGGCTGATTTTTTGTTGGGCCAGCCAAGTGGGAAAATCGCGATCGCCCACAATTTCGTGTTTGTCGATTGTGTTCAAAACTGAGGGGTCATGGATTGAATCAGAAGTCATATATTTTACAGGCAACAAGTTGTGATCCCGATCGTATACAAATAATCTTCCCAAAGATAGAGTTATTACAAATTTAACTGGGGTAACATACCATGCCACATAATATAATTACTAGACAAATCGCCTTCATCTCCTCCGATATCGCAGACAGGGAAACCCTGAGCGACGGCATCCTCAAAGGCATCGAAACCGCCATCCTCGACCCCAACTGCGATGCAATAGCACAAATTGCCGAAACCCTCAAAGGCAAACAATACTCAGCCATCCACATCATCTCGCACGGTGCCCCCGGCCACCTCCAACTCGGCAGCACACCATTAAATATTGAAACACTCCCCCGCTACACTCAGCAGATACAGCAGTGGCGAAAAAGCCTCACAGCAGACGCATCCATCCTGCTGTACGGGTGCAACGTCGCCGCGACAACCGAAAACGTACAAGATGTAACAGCCACTAACCAAAAACCAAACCACCCACCAACAACCCATCCGTTACATCCGCTACAGAATCCGTTGCCGAACTTTCTGGCTCAACTCCACCAACTCACCGGGGCAAAAATCGCCGCCAACCCCCACCCCACCGGCAACCCAGCACTAGGAGGAACCTGGAAACTTACTCAATTCATCCCCCCATCCCCCCACAAGCCCAAACTCCCCTTCACAGAAACCGCCCTCAAAACCTACAGCGGCATCCTGAGTTTAGCCCCCAAAGTAGACTTCACCACTGGGAATGGCCCCTTTTCAGTCAGCATCGGCGACTTCAACGGCGACGGCAAACCAGATGTAGCAACGGCGAACTTTAACAGCAGCACCACCTCGATCCTGCTCAACACTACCGCAACAGGTGCCACCACCCCCACCTTCGCCACCAAAGTAGACTTCGCCACTGGGAATGCCCCCTTTTTAGTCAGCATCGGCGACTTCAACGGCGACGGGAAACCAGATGTAGCAACGGCGAACTATAACAGCAACACCACCTCGATCCTGCTCAACACTACCGCAACAGGTGCCACCACCCCCACCTTCGCCCCCAAAGCAGACTTCGCCACCGGGATTCGCCCCAGATCCGTCAGCATCGGCGACATCAACGGCGACGGCAAACCAGATATAGCTGTGGCGAACATTAACAGCAACATCACCTCGATCCTGCTCAACACTACTGCAACAGGCGCCACCACCCCTACCTTCGCCACCAAAGTAGACTTCACCGCTGGGACTGGCCCCGTTTCAGTCAGCACCGGCGACTTCAACGGCGACGGGAAACCAGACCTAGCCGTGGCGAACTATAACAGCAACACCACCTCGATCCTGCTCAACACTACCGCAACAGGTGCCACCACCCCCTCCTTCGCCCCCAAAGTAGACTTCACTACGGGGAGTGGCCCCAGCTCCGTCAGCATCGGCGACTTCAACAGCGACGGGAAACCAGACCTAGCCGTGGCGAACTATAGCAGCAACACCACCTCGATCTTCCTCAACACTACTGCAACAGGCGCCACCACCCCTACCTTCGCCACCAAAGTAGACTTCACCGCTGGGACTGGCTCCGTTTCAGTCAGCATCGGCGACTTCAACAGCGACGGGAAACCAGACCTAGCCGTGGCGAACTATAATAACAGCAACACCACCTCGATCTTCCTCAACACAACTGCAACAGGCGCCACCACCCCCTCCTTCGCCCCCAAAGTAGACTTCACTACTGGGAGTGGCCCTTATTCAGTCAGCATTCGCGACTTCAACGGCGACGGGAAACCAGATGTAGCAACGGCGAACTTTAGTAGCAACACCACCTCGATCCTCCTCAACAGCAACACCCCCAAAGTCAGCATCGCAGCCGGCAGCACCCCCACCGAAACAGGTTCCACCAACGGCACATTTGCGATTACCCTCGATACTCCCGCCCCTGCAGGCGGTTTAGTCGTCAACTTCAACACTACCAGCAGTACCGCCGCTAACCCCGGCCACTACTCCTTAACTGCGGGTACGAATATCGCGGCTGTGACTGCCAACACTTTCACCATTGCCGCCGGTCAAACCACCGCCGTTCTCAATGCCGTCCCCGTCAATGATACTATCGTCAACCCAGGGGAAACAATCAAAGTCAACGTCACTGCCGATACCAACAATTTTAACTACTTTCTCGATCCAGTTGCCGCCAATACTACTGCGACACTGACAATTACCGACAACGACTTCCCCACAGTCAACCTCTCAGTTTCCCCAGTCACAAGTACAGAAACCGGAAGTCCAGTTATTACCGTCAC
>NZ_JAUBVK010000017.1:131886-164589 GCF_036705795.1 Microcoleus sp. ARI1-B5 | reverse complement strand
GGACGCTTCCATTCCAAGTAATCCTCCCACATCTCACCTACGGTCATCTCAGGCTCAGGTTCAGGGATAGGCGCTGCTAACTTCAATTCAGCAGCGTACTTGGTCTTTAAACCGTACTTGGCAAAGGTTGGATCAAACAACTGCTGCCAGTCGGGGTGCTGTAAATCACCTTCTATCCGGTAAGCAATTGCGATCGCCTTTTGCCAGTTCTCCGGGGTGTCTTTCATCCCCAAGCCTTGATGCTTTCGCTTCCCACCGAATACTGGGTTGTACTTGGTGCTGAACTGCAACCGGAGAGTACCTTTATCGGACTGAACAGCAATCGTCTCAGGGAGGGTTTGTGCTTTGGTGTACATTGGTTTTTCAAGGTTCTGTAAGGGTTTCAGATTTCTATCAACTTTCTAGCAAATATCCGAAAATCGAGGTATGTGCATAGCGTGAATGAAGCCGTGAAAACAATAGAGCATGGTTGTACATAAAACCCAGCCGTTCTGACCTTACTACTGGGTTTCTATTTACCGCCCATTTGCGCACGCTATCACATTTAAGTCAAGGATCTAAGATTGATAACATCGCGCTCTACCGATTGAGCTACCCCCCTGCGTTTGGTAGAGGGGACTGGATATGAGCCAGCAACCTCGATGACGTAGTTGTTCCTGACATTCGTTTTAGCGATCGGCGGTGAATGCTGAGTTTAGAGTAATAACTTGCTATTGAATTTGTACGCAACGCTGCCTCTACCAATTGGGCTACCCCTCTGTGTTTGAGAACTTATGCAGGAAGATCGAAGAAACCGGGTTTTTCACCGATATTAAAGGCTTCGAGCCAGTATTTTCGGGAAAAAACCCGGTTTTTGGCTAAGTCCTGTGTGTGATAGAAGGGACAGGAGTCGAACCTGTACTGTCACATTTGTACGGTTTAAGTTGAAGTTTTAGATTGAGCTTGTACTCTGTTTATATCTTAAACCATAACTATCAAAAAAGCAAGCAATTAGCGGAAAATAAATTGAAAAATTCGCTCTCCCACTCTCTGTTCCTCAACTTCAGAATTGTTAGCTTCTTCCCGGGCAAACATCACAGCTTGCTGCAAGATTTCTACCCTTTGCAGCAACTCATTGATCCGCCGCGCCGGCAAAGCTCCAGAAAATTTGACAGTCCGCCAGTAGCCGATCGTAATATCTTCGTAATAAACATCGACTTGAGCCGGGTGGTGTTCGGTAGCTTCAGCTTTAACGTGATTGCGGGGAGTTTTAAAAGTCTTGAGAGTTTGCACGGGTTCTGTTGCCCAGCAGTCGGCGGAAGCATCGAAGTTCCAAGTCTCGGAAGCATCTAAGACTGGAAGTTTTTTGATGAATGCTTGCAAATCTGCTAATTGCTTTTCAATGAATAGCAAATAGCTGACTGGCACTTGGCTCAACAGCACGTTTCCGTCTACGGTTACGTCGGCGCGGGCGCTGCAATTTGTCCAATCTTTGGTTGCGGTTACGTCGAAGAGTTTGGTCAAAACTTCAGTTGTTTTGCGGATAATCTCTTCGGCTTTAACTTCGACTTTTTTGGACTCGGGCGGCAGTTGTTCGCCTTCTTCGTCTTTGGGGCGGTAAGTGCGGGAGATTCCAGAAAGCACAGCGGGTTTCTGGAGAGCTTTTTGAGCTTCTGCTAGTTCTTGGACGGAGCGGCTTTTGATGCCTTTCTCGATCGCGATAATCTGATTTAATCGTGCCATTGTTCTATATTATTGATGCTGAACTCAAGTCAAGTCTGGTTAATAGCGATGTCAAATTGTTTGTCGTCTGGCTTTTAGGGCTTTGAGGACTTCCGTCGTCACTACAAACCTCACGATGTTTTTTACCCAGACATCACGGACATTTGTAGTATGACATACTTCAAAATAAATGACAAGCTTTCCTTTGTAGGGGCGGTGCCAATAGTGCCCCTAAGCTGTTGTGCATTTAAATTGTCTATTTAAATGCCATATCAAAACTCCCCGTCTCCCCGTCTCCCCGTCTCCCCGTCTCCCCGTCTCCCCGTCTCCCCGTCTCCCCCTCTGCCTAGATGCACAACAGCCTACCCATGGCCGCCCCTACTAGCCCAGCAATTTATGCCTCAAAAACTCGGCAAAATCTCTAGCATCGCTGCGGATCAAGTGGATGCCGTCATTGGTGCGCCACTCTCGCTCTTTCGGGGGTGGCAGCCACTCAAAGCGATCGGACGGAAACAGCTTTTTCGTCAATTCTCGGACTTGTTTTCTCCTGATTGCAGCGTCAACTCGCGACTCTTGCGGTATGTCAAATAAAACTACTTTGGTCCCGCTATTTTTGTTGATTTCAGCGAGTTGACTTTTAATTAAACCAGCTTCTTTTGTGATATCTTCTGCCTCTTTTTTAGACAAAGGTTTGCTTTGAATATCAACTGTCGTTTGGATAGCTTTTTGCGATAATTCAGGAGTAAGATTGCGAGCTTCTAAGCTATCAAGAGCCTCTCGCGTCAATTTTTGATGGTGCTGCGATCCATTTTTAAAACAATGAATAAAAACACTAATCGGACGATATTCTTCTCTCAGTATTGGCAAATACTTCCGCATCCAATAAAAAATAGGATTGTACAAAGAATCAACTAAATCCCTATCTATTGTGCGTGTAATAGTATCGTTAATTTCTACCAAAACCATCGGAGGGTTGCTGTTACTTCTTTTCACTATTTCTAAACCCGTCTGGCTCGATCCTCCCCCCAAAGCTATGCTCTTTACGCCCTTTCCAATGTCTGTAACATGAAGGTTGGCAGCTAGGGAACTACCCACCATTACGATTTTCAGATCGGAATCATCCTGATATACATACCTTTGAGCTTTGACAATGTTATTTTGAATCAGGCTAACTCCGTCAGAAGCTGGCAAAACTCGGCCGCTGACGAGCACTTGATAAAAACTCATTAGAAATAGAAAAATTAGTACCGGGCGCATAATAGATCGCAACTGGAATTTTATAAACATTGAACACCTTCTAGAATTGGAAATAAATAAATTGTTTCGAGCTGCCACTGTTTAGGAATATCATTGCTAGCATAATTCCTAAAGCTACATCTTGATAAATGCTCCAGAATTTTTGAAAGTTTTTAAGTGAATCATGTTTCATCACATTTTGCCAAGTGGGAAAATGAGGAATGTGATAAATTACTACTGGTATGGAAAAAATTAGCGTCGGAATAATGTGAGTCCAACCGGGCTTGATTTTATAGTTGCGAACTAAAGTAACTGCGAAGTCAACCGCTTCTTCAAATCGCGGCAGTTTGAAAAGCAGCCATCCCAAGGAAACAAAAGAGAAAATTCCTAAAACGCTAAGGCTGTCAAATAATAATTGCTGCCAGATTGGTTTGGTTTGTGGTGGATTTGGTTCGGGCGATTTGTTTTTGGATTTGTCGAACCCAAAAAAGCGTTCTACTGCTAAACCAAATCCGTGATAAATTCCCCAAACTGCATAACTCCAAGCAGCACCGTGCCACAAACCGCCTAAGGTCATTACTGTCATTAAGTTAACATAAGTTCGGATTTTTCCTTTGCGGTTTCCGCCGAGGGGAAAGTATAGATAATCTCTGAGCCAAGTTGATAGGGAAATGTGCCACCTTCTCCAGAATTCGGAGAGGGAACGGGAGATGTAGGGAAAGTTGAAGTTGTCGGGAATTGTGTAGCCCAAAGCGGCTGCAAAACCGATCGCAATTAAGGAGTAACCGGCAAAATCGGCGAAGATTTGGATTGAGTAGCCGAACAGCAGCGTCAGGTTGGTAATAGTTCCAAATCCTTGGTAGTAAGGAAAGCTGATCCAGAAGGTATAGTCTTTTAAGTTATCGGCGACGACCATTTTTAGGAAGTAGCCGACTGTGAGCGCTCTAAAAATGAAATTCAAAGAAATGTCTTTTAAATATTTAGGAGCGATTTGGGGATAGAATGTCTTTGATTTTAAAATCGGGCCTGACAGTAAATTGGGGAAAAAGCTAATAAAAAATGAAGTGTTGAGCAGGTGTTGGCTGAAGTTGGGCGAGACGTAAGCGTGTGATTCTGTTTCGCTTTTGTCTTTTTGACTCAGTACGTCTACTATTAAACTTATGCCTTCAAAGGTGTAGAAAGAAATGCCGATAGGCAGAGGTAATTTTAAGAATAAATAAGCAATGCTGCCTTCGGTTCGAGCAATATTAAAAACATCCGCAACAAAGTTAGCGAGCAAACCGGCGTATTTAAACAAACTCAAGATTAATACATTGAGAACTACTCCCGATAAAGCCCAAAAAAATCGCTGTTTCTTGTCGGAAATTCGGGCAACTTGAAAGCTGGCTGTAGCGTTGATAATAATTGATAGCAGCAGAATCAGCAGCAGTGCGGGGGCGCTCCAACTGTAAAATATAAAGCTGGCAATTATGAGGATGGGAACTTGCAGTTTTTGCAAGGGAGGGAAATAATATAGGGCGAAAACAATCGCAAAAAATACTAAAAATTCAATACTGTTAAATAACATATTTTTTTGATTTTAGTCTTTGATAGGACTGACACACAGGGGGGTTCATCACCTTGGTTTTTCAACCGATATCCCTCGCCTTCTCTGGTAAGATTTTCGCGATAAAACCCAGTTTCTGCGTCCAGGACTGTTTTAGCCAAGTTGTGAATCACTATATCAAGGAGTGGCGGTAATGCCAAGAGCGGACTCGTGGTGAGAGGTCGATCGCACCTCCTGCCCAAGTGTAGCAAATTTTACTTGTTTTTCACGCTGCGACTACCTCTTGAGATAGATGCGGAAATACCTCCAGGGGCCGCTTGCAATATCGGGAAACATTTCTTAACATATAGAGAACAAAGGGAATCCGAGGAAACACCAAAAATCCTTCAGCCCTTGGGGTGCCCGGTTAATCAGATTCTTCGCAAACAAGGGCAAAATCAATGAAAAAGCAGCAAAACTCGGAAGTTTCAGCATTTTTGCCAATGCTCCAAAAAGGCATTTGGCTGTTTGGGATTCTCTCTTGGATCTTCGGGCTGACAGATAGAAGTATTGCACTATTATCTGACGGATATTTATCGGCGATCGATATTGTCCAGCTCTTTACAGCTTCCTTTTTCTTCGTTAGCTGGCTGTTTTTAAGCCCGTTTCTGAGTTTTAACTCCCAGAGTCAGCGGCAGGTAGAAGGCCTTCGGCAGAAAGTAGAAGCATCTCGCTAGTTTTTAAGTTGTAATGTTAGTTTCTGGATCGCTATGAGTTTCTTCTGGGGCAAACCGGGCCGGCCAAATGCGATCGCAAAAAAACAAAGTTCCCGCCGTCACGCACAGCGGAATCGCCAACAGATTCAACAGCGGAATGCTCACCAAACCCAAACAAACCAAACCAAAACTCCCGCTGGCCGGCAAACTCGCCCGAATTATCTCCAATTTCTCCCGAAAAGGCCGCCTCCGCCTCTCCAAAGGTGCATCTAAAAAGTCCAAACAGACAATAGTCGCGCCTAAAGCTACGCCGCCCAAACTGCTAAGAATAGAGCCGGCGCCTGGGAGAAAATTCAGCAGCAGCAGCGGTAAGCCGACGCTCAACAAAATTTGTAGTTTTCGCAGTTCAAAGGCGATCGCCCTTTGAATATCCCGAAAAATACTCGCCAAGTTCATTGGTGCTTCTGCGGGCAATTGACCGTTCCGCAGAAGTTCCAATTGTTCGGAAAGTTTGCCGTACCAGGGCGAACCTAAAATCACGCCGAACTGCACTAACAAAAACCCGATTATCAGTAAAAGTCCTGAAACTAAAAGTACGCGCAGCAGCCAACCGAAAGCGACTGTCAACGCGCCGAGAAAGCTCAGCCAAGCTGGTAAACTCGCAATTACAGCACTAAATCGGACGGACAAATCGGCAACTAAAACGTCTATGCCTGCCAAACTAGGAAATAGCAAGCTTAAATAAAGACCGATACCAATTAGAAAATTTAGTGCGACGGGAACTAATACATAAGTCCACAGCTTGGGAGTTTGCCAAATCAGCGTGAAAGCTCGAAAAGGATAGGTGAAACCTGCGAGGAGTCCAATTGGTGCACTAATGGCCGCGCGGGCTGGATTTGAATTGAGCTGTTTTGACATATGCAGAAGGAAGTTCGGCAACGGATTGTGTAACGGATGTAACGGATGTAAAGGATAGAAGGAAGAAGGCTTTAGTTGTCTGGCGCCGTGAATTCAGAAGCAATAAAATCAAGGGTTTCAGCAATCAAGAACATTCTGACCGTCATGGCGGTTGACATATTAGCGGTGAGAGCGTCACTTTCTATTATTATTGCGTATGATGATTTATCGCAGGTAGCCCCAAAAGTGAAGCTTTTTATTTACCATACCCCGGAACTTACGCCAGCCGACAAAATGCCGGCTTGCGCGATCGCAGTTGATGTGCTGCGGGCGACTACGACAATGGCGACGGCCCTGAATAATGGGGCGGAAGCTGTCCAAGTTTTTAGCGACTTAGATAAGCTGATGGCCGAGAGCGAAAAATGGCCTGCTGACAAGCGGATTCGCGCTGGAGAGCGCGGCGGCGGCAAAGTTGACGGTTTTGACATGGGGAATTCGCCGCTGGACTGCGCGCCAGAAAAGGTGAGTGGGAAGCGAATTTTTATCAGCACAACTAACGGTACTCGGGCTTTGCAGCGAGTGCAAGCTGCTGCTTCTGTGTTGACGGCGGCTTTGATTAACCGCAAATCTGTGGTGCAGTTTCTGTTAAGCAAACAGCCGGAAAGTATTTGGATTGTGGGTTCTGGTTGGGAAGGAAGTTATTCGCTGGAGGATACGGTGTGTGCTGGTGCGATCGCCCAAAGCCTTTTAGCAGAAAGCGGTATTCCTGCGATCGATTTTGCTGGTAACGATGAAGTGTTTGGGGCGATCGCTCTTTATTTGCACTGGCAAGATCGGCTGCACGAATTGTTGGAAAAAGCCAGTCACGGTCAGCGCCTCCTCGGTTTGGGCGTGATTGAAGATTTAAAATATTGCGCCGAATTGGATACTTTAGATGTGCTCCCGGAGCAGCGAGAACCGGGTGTTTTGGTTAAGTCGGATTTTAAAATTCCTTCCTCTGCTTTCTGGGTTCCATCTTCGGAAAAAACGGCGAATTGAAATTGTCTGCGAGTGCAGTATTGGTAGGTGTGCTCTTGTAGTAGCCTACTCGAACAACGACGATAAAATTGGTGTCGATCGTTCGGAATGCAAGTCCGCATAAATCAGAGGACTCGCATTCCGATGCGGAGAACACTCAGAAAATTGGTGTCGATCGTTCGGAATGCAAGTCCGCATAAATCAGAGGACTCGCATTCCGATGCGGAGAACGACGGAAGTTAGTAATTAGCGAACAATATTTTTTTAAAGAAAGTACAATTAAAGATATGCGGTAGGGAGACAATAGTGTTGTATTCCTAGTGTATTGCAGGCAATTAAAAATGGCTGCCTTCACCGCCGAACCGCTGAATTAAACACTCGGCTATTCGGGCTGATGCACCGCTTTGTCCCATGCGGCGCCAGCCATTTTCAGCGATTAGCTGCAACCTGTCGGGATCGCGGAGCAAAGACTGCACGGTGCCGGCAACTTCGGCGGGATGTTTGACTAAAATTAATGAGGGGCCTAAGAGACGACTTTGAGCTTCGGCAAAAGCGCGAGTAAATTGCGGGCCGTTTCCGGGAATGGCGATCGCGGGTTTTCCTAAACCGACAAATTGTTCTGTAGCTGTTCCGGCCATTGCGAGCGCTAAATCGGCTTCGGACAAACAATCGTTAAAACTTTGCTGAGTTAAAATCATCGTGGCGTTTCTCTGCACAAATGTCAAGGGCAATAGCAAATTAGGAGATTCTTTCCGAATTTCTCGATCGCTAGAAACAGGAGGTCGCAAAATACTTCCTTCTCGCCGCTGCGTTCTAGTTTCGCCGTCAGGGCGCCAGCCAAAAAATTCTAAACTAGGTCGCAAAGCTTCTAAGTTTAATTCTGGAGAAATTGCTCCGAAAAATAACAGTTTGCGATCGGCAAACAGCGACAAAATTCCGGCGGCAGCCTCTACTATTAGCAGCCAATTAGCATACGCTTCCGGCGCTCGGGAACCGGGCAGTAAGGTGATGACGAGCGATCGCTCCATTTCCCGATACTCTGCATCAGGGCCGTAAAAACCGGCTGGGTTTTCCGGTTCGAGTCCGTCCATCATCGGATTTCCGAGATTGTAGGCGGGAATTCCCAGCTTTTGTAAAGTCTCGGCGGTGAGGGCGTCCCTGACAAACACGGCGCGACAGGCTTTTCTCGTCATCAACCAGCGCTCCCAAGGGAAATAAACCGATCGCGGCGACCAAATCCAAGCAAAAATGCCGGATTTGCGAGCCAGAGGCCCGTTCTCGTCCCGCAAATAATACTCGGACTTGGCTGTACCGACAAAGGCATAGGGCGCGCCGCTCAGCCAAGCAAACAGCAGCGGTACAATATCCCCGCAGGCTAAGATAACCGCGTCTTGATTCCCAGATTGTTGTTGCGATCGCACCCAAGCGCGGATGGCTTTAAACTGAGCTAGGGTCAACTGAAGCAGGCCGCCTTTGACATCGCGCAAAAATTCCCTTCCGTCCATGTAAATAAAGCCGCCTGAAGGCATCCGCTGCACCGGGCCGATGATGCGGGCGTTTTCGAGTTGGGCGAAAGCTTGCCCTTCGCCCACTAGCGGAAACACGGCTAATTCTGGGGGGTGCGGGTGCTGTTGCAGTTCCTGCAAGATGCTCCGGGCGATCGCATCTTCTCCGTGGCCGTTACTGAGGCAAAGTAATTTCAATCCCAACTCTCTCAAAAACTCTATTGTCAAAAAATAGCCGAAAACCCCCGCGACTTCAGTCTCGGGATGAAAGGTTACTTTACACTTTAGTTTACCAGAAAATTCTTGTTTGAAATAGTACAAAACACGGCCAGATGGAGCCACAGCAGGCGCTGCTCAAAATCTCTGCTGTCCCCAAAGATATCTGGCCTTTAACAGCAGTTGCATTAAGGGTGACTGTTGGAGATTTATTTGGTTGTTTGATAGACTTCACATTGTATAGGCGGGGTTTAAACCGCCCGCTCTTCTCCCGGAGCAATTACCAATTACCAATTAATTACCCTCGATATACTGCTTTAAAATCTTCCTAATTTGTTTGAGCTGAAATCCCTTAGCAAGTTGGCGCAGCTTCGTGGCAAACCGCACTAATTTTGGTTCCAAACTTTCCAGCTTAGCAGTCTCCTCAAAAATTTCTTCAATGTCGCCCATAGCTGCGAGTTTCAAAATTTTTGCTACCGACTCAGAAGCTGCAGGTAACAGAGCCGAACAAGCAGGAAAATCAGATGCTGGTGACAAACTGGGAGTTGTCCGCTTTGTGCTTTCCGAAGATTCCTCGTAAATCCATTCTAGTCCCAAATGCACTCGCAACTGTTCCAGAAAGTGATTGGCTTCGATCGGCTTGGGAAGAAAATCATCCCACCCTGCAAGGAGGCTCTCTTGCTGCGCCGACTCGAAAACGCTAGCTGACATAGCGATTAACACGACATCTTTTAATTCCGGCAACTGCCGCAGTCTCCTTGCAGTTTCTAAGCCATCCATTAAAGGCATCGGCAAATCCATTAAAATCACATCCGGTTGAAATTCGACTGCTTTGCAGAGGCATTCTTGACAGTTTTGAGCCTCTACAACTTCAAATCCCAAACGCCCCAGCAGCCTCCACAACAAATCGCGATTTTGTTGATTGTCGTCCACAATTAGGACTTTCCGCTTGTTGCCGACAAAACCGACCAGCCAGCGTTTGTCCCGCAATGGAGACACCTCCAAGTACCGTTTGGCTGCCGGCAATTCTAAATCCAGCCAGAAAGTGCTGCCTTTTCCAAAAGTGCTGTTGACGCGAATTTCGCTGTCCATCAGTTTGGCTAATTTCTGGCTGATAGAGAGACCCAGACCCGTACCTTCAACAAATGTATTGCCTCCTACTTGGTGGAAGGGCAAAAATATTTCTTCTAACTTGCTTCGGTCTATTCCCGTGCCGGTATCCTCTATTTGAAAGCGGATTTTTAAAGGGTGTTTGGCTGCGATCGCATTGTGGGCGAAGCGCATATAATTTTCTTTCAGTTCCGAACTCAAAAGCGAGAATTCGTAATTTTCTCCTTGGCCTCGACTCCAGGCCCCCGTGCCGACATAGCCGACTTTGAAAGTCACTCCGCCGCTCTGGGTAAATTTAACGGCATTGCTGAGTAAATTTATCAGAATTTGGCGCAATCTTTTTTGATCTACACGGACGCAGCTAGGCAAGGGAGATACTTGTTCGTAATTGAAAGAAATTCCTTTTTGAGAGGCGCGCATCTGAAAGAGGTCGGCAATGTTTTTCGTGAATTTTAGAAAATTTAACTCTTCCGGGTAGAGTTCCATTTTTCTAGCTTCGATTTTGGAAAGGTCTAAAACATCGTCGATTAACATCAGCAGGTGTTCACCGCACTGTTCAATGTTGCTGAGACTTTCTTGGTGATCTGAGCTTAAGTTTTTGTCGGTTTTGAGGATTTGAGCGTAACCTAAAACGCCGTTTAAAGGCGTGCGCAGTTCGTGGCTCATGTTGGCGAGAAATTCGCTTTTGGCGCGGTTGGCGGTTTCTGCTGCTTCTTTAGCTAATTGCAGGGCTGCTTCTGCAAGTTTTCGATCGGCAATTTCGGTTTGTGCTTGTTCAAATAGCGTCGATTGCTGGATCGCGATCGCCAATTGCACGCACAATTGCCGGAGGGATTCTATTTCTGACGAATCCCAGGAACGGGGGCCGCTGCAATCCTGGGCGATCAGCAGTCCCCAGAGCTGACTTTCTGCGGTCGGTGGGGCCATAGAAATGCTTTCTCGTGCTTTTAAAATCGGCAATATTAAGTTAGCTTTTACTTCAACTCCTTCGAGAAATTTAATGTGGCATTCCGTCAGATTTTCCCGGTAAATATCTTCCATAGCTCGAATACAGCCTTGCTGGTAAATCTCAACAAATTTCTCTCTAAAACAGCCGTCAAGATTGTTAAAGTCTCGCAGCGAAATTCGATTGTGTGCCACGGATTCCACAACTACAACGCCGCTCCAGTCGGGATTAAAGCGGTAAATAACTGTGCGGTCTGTTTGCAAAAATTGCCGCACTTGTTCGACAGCAGCGGTGAGGATTTCTTCTAAATTGAGGGAGGAGCGAATGCGATCGAGCATGGCAACTACCAGCCGTTCTCGCCTTAATTGCTGCAACAGCACTATCTCGGCTTTTTTGCGTTCGGTGATGTCGGTAATTACTCCCACTAGCCCGATTAAATTGCCAATTTCATCTTTAATGCAGTCGGCGCGAAATAAAGTTGTTACCAGTTCGTTGCTTTTAGTTTTGATTTTGAGTTCGCCTTGCCAAGATTTGCCTTTACGGATCGTTTTAAACATTTCTAGCAGCACTTGAGTTTGCGGGTAAATTGCCGTTGCTCCGCCTGCTGTGTTCAGTTCTTCTGCTGTGTAGCCGTACCGCTGAATAAAGGCTTGATTGTGGTAGATCGATCGCCCTGTCAAGTCAGCAATGCCGATCGCGTCGCCGGTGCTTTCCACGGCTTGAGTAACTCGCAGCAAATCTAATTCTGCTTGTTTGCGATCGCTAATATCAGTAATAGTGCCGATATAGCCTTTAATTTCCTGCTTGTCTCCGATTTCTGCAATTGCCTGACCGATCACCCAAATTACGCGACCGTCTGGACGCTGAAAGCGGTATTCTGATTTAAAAGGAATTTTCTCAATAATTGCTCGACGCCATTCATTTTTTACCCGCTCGACATCATCGGGATGTATGGCATTCATCCAGCCAATTTCTGCTGCTAATCCTGCGTTTAATCCCGTAATTTCGCTCCACCGTTTATTCACATAAAGGCAATTTCCCAAGGTGTCGGTATGGAATATGCAAACTGGCGACGCTTCTGCCAAAGTTTGATAGCGGCGCTGGCTCGCTCGCAGTGCTGATTCTACTTGTTTTCTTTTGGTGATATCGCGGACGATCGAAATTATCTCGCCGCCTGCAAGCATTGTCAGCGACAATTCTTGAGGGAACTTAGTACCGTCGCTGCGCTGACCGCTCGCTTCTATATTGCAGTACCCTTTTTGCAGGAGTACCGGCATTATTTGTAGTTCAAAAAATAGATTTTCTGCTTTGCTGTAGAGCATTTGCCATTTCTTCCCATACAGTTCGCTAGTGCTAGCCAAGCCGTACATTTTGAGATAAGCGTCGTTTGAATAAATACATTCTTTATTATCATTGAAAATGGCGATACCGTCATAAGCAGCGGTCATTGTTACTGCTTGTCGCTGGAGTTGGGACTCTGCTTGTTTGCGAGATGTAATGTCGTGACCGACTGAGTAGATTAAACCTTCTTCGCTAAATGGCGATGCCGTCCACAGCAGGCATTTGTAAGAACCATCTTTGCACATATAGCGGTTTTCAAAGGAGATACTGGACGTACCGGCTATGAGTTTTGCCCCTTCGGCTGCGGTGGCTTCTCGATCGTCTGGATGAACAAATTCGAGCATCGGCTTGGCAAAAAGTTCGGCGCTGCTGTAGCCCAGGGCATTAGACCAAGCCGGGTTTAATCGTCTAAAATAGCCGTCAAAACCGACAATGCAAAGCAAGTCTAAGGAAATCGTAAAAAAGCGATCGCGCTCTGTTTGTGCCTGCTTTAACTCAGTGATATCGATCGCTAAACCGTCCCATAGAATATCGCCTTCGCCGCCAGATTGGCTCTGATTATTGAGCCTTTCCGGTCTCGCCGCTCCTTGCAGCCACTTAACTTTTCCCGATGGCAAAATCTGCCGCCACTGATGCTGCCAAGGTTGCAAAGTAGCGGCTGAAATTGCGATCGCGGCTTCTAAATCTAAGCGATCGTCTTCGTGAATGCCACTGAAAAACTGTTCGGCATTTTGCTCTATTGCTTCTGCCTCTAATTCGTACAGTTTGGTGCTGCCAGAAGAGACGTAGGGGAAAGACATTTTTCCACTTGCTGCCATTCGGAATTGATAAATTATTCCGGGCAGGTTAGCTACCAGTTTTTGAAAGCGAGCTTCGCTTTGTTCCAGGGCTCTTTGCTGCCGTCTGTATTCGCTAACATCTCTAATTGTGCCAACTATTACTTTACTGCCGTCTGCTCTTCTAAAGACGCTTTTATTGGTAGAAATGATGTGTTCTTTCCCTGCGGTGTCTGTGAAGTTTTCTTCAGTTTCCAAGCAGATATCCCTAGTCAATACTTCTTCATCTTTTCTCCAAAAAACATCAGCTTCCGATTTGGGGAAAAAGTCATAATCTGATTTGCCGAGCAGTTCTTGCCGCGATTTGCCGATCAACTGACAAAAAGCATCATTTAATATCATCCAGCGGTGCTGCTCGTCTTTGACAAAAATTGGGTCGGGCGTAGCATTTATGGTGTGGTTTAAAAATTCTTCTGACGCTTTCAGTTTGGCTTCGTAGCGGTAGCGATCGCTCACGTCCAACACTACTTCGATCGTCCGGTCAATAGACCCGTCTCGGCCGCGGATGCAGCGCAGCGAAACTCGCGTGTGAACTATGGAGCCGTCTTTTCTGAACCACCTTTTGTCTGAGATGTAACCGTCTATCGTACCTGCTAACATCTGAGACAATTTTTCAAAATTTGCCTCAAAATCCTCTGGATGAGTCAACTCCAGCGAATGCTTTTTCAGGAGTTCGTCGCGCTCGTAGCCGAGCAAATTGCACAGCGCATCGTTAACTTCTATCCAATGGCAATTTTCACCAATTGCGGGGTCAATAATTGGAGCGACGATGGCAATTCCGATCAGGGAATTTTCGACCACCGAGCGATATTTTTCTTCGCTTTTTCGCAAAGCATCTTGACTGTTCTGGCGTTCTATGGCGTAACGGAGCGATCGAATTAACAGTTCGCCGTCGATTTTTGTTTTGACTAAATAATCCTGTACGCCCACCGAAATCAACCGCAGGGCAAGCTCTTCGTCGTTTTGGGCGGTCAAAACTACGATCGGCACATTTACCCCGTACTCTTGTATCCGAGCCACCGTCTCGATGCCCAGACTGTCTGGCAGTGAAAGGTCTAATAAAATTATGTCAAAAGTTTCTTGATTCAATCGCTGCTGTGCTTCGCTGAGGCGCTCTACTTTCGTCAGCAATATACGCTGCCGATCGCTAATTCCTGACAGCAAATCTTCAATAAGCTCAGCTTCCTGAGGGTGATCTTCTACTAACAGAACCTTGAAGCAGGTAGGAGGTACAGCTAAGTTAAAAACTGCATTCATAATATTTGTTAATCAAAAGTTTTGTCAAGCTAACTTGGATTTCATCTTATATTGCCGGGGCCGTTATTGAATTGCACCTACACATACATCGGCGGTCAGTCGATTTTAGATTTTAGATTTTAGATTTTAGATTTACTTGCAGCGCAGTGAATCTGCGAGCTTGAACAAGAGTCTAAATTTTGGGGCTTTCCACGACGATTGTACGTGGCACGGTATCCGTTTTTGGGCGGGGTCTGATTGCGGTGTGAGCGAGCGCTACAAAAATTGTGTTTAAGAGTTATAATTCTATCACGAACTTACTCGGATGTCAACGCGAAACATTTTTTATTCTCACTATAATTTAACTTCTACCTTCTAGCTTCTGCCTTAAAATATAGGATTTAATTCAGCTTCCCCTAGCTTCTAGATAAGTGCCTGCACGATGTCTCGATTAAGCGAGAGTAAAGTGAAAAGTTGAACCTTGACCCGGTTCCGACTCCACCCAAATACATCCGCCGTGACGTTCCACAATCTTTTGACAAATTGCTAAACCAATACCTGTCCCAGTATATTCTCTTTGAGTGTGCAAGCGCTGGAAAATTTGAAAGATGCGTTCTTGATGCTGCGGAGCAATGCCAATTCCATTATCAGAGACAGAAAATGACCAGTTTTCCTTTTGTTTGCAAGCGGTAATATGAACCACCGGCGGTGCATCGTGGCGATATTTAATCGCATTGCCGAGTAAATTTTGAAAGAGCTGTACGAGCTGAGAAATATCCCCCATTACCGCTGGTAATTCGCTTACGGTAACAACTGCTTGAGTGTCGCGAATCGCCCCTTGCAGGTTGGCAATTGCTTGCTCGATTGCGTGATTGCAATCAGTCATTTCAAAAGGTTTTCGACTCCTGCCAACTCGCGAATATTCGAGCAAATCGTCAATTAAAGTTTGCATTCTCCTGCAGCCCTGAACGATATTGCCGATAAACTTAATAGCTTGGCCGTCGAGTTGGTCTTTGTAGCGTTTTTCTAAAAGCTGAGCGTAGCTAGCAATAGTTGCTAAAGGCGCTTGCAAGTCGTGAGAAGCTACATAAGCAAATTGTTCTAGTTCCGCATTTGAACGCGCCAATTCTTGGTTAGATTTTAAGAGAGCAGATTCGGCGCGCTGGCGGTTCGATATCTCTTGTTGGAGGAGCAAATTTTGCTCTTGCAGGGCTTTTTCAACGGCGAGGCGGTTGCTGATTTCTTCTTGCAGAATTTGGTTTTTTTCGTGAAGGGTTTTTTCAACGGCTAAGCGGCTGGTGATTTCTTCTTGAAGCAGCACATTTTGTTCTTTTAGCTGCTTTTGTAAATTCCGCAGGGTGAGGTGACTTTCGATGCGGGCTAGCACTTCTTCAAACTGAAATGGCTTGCTAATGTAGTCAACTGCTCCCACAGCAAATGCGTTTACTTTGTCGAAGACTTCATCTTTAGCGCTGATAAAAATTACCGGAATTTCGCGAGTTTTTGCTTCGGATTTCAGGTGCTGACAGACTTCGTAGCCGTTCATTTCCGGCATCATTATGTCGAGCAAAATCAAATCTGGCGGATTAGAATTGCAAGCTCTCAGAGCCATTTGCCCGTTAATCACGCAGCGGGGCGCGTACCCCCGATGAGTCAACATCGTAGACAACAAACGCAGGTTTTCTGGCGTATCGTCTACTACTAAAATGTTTCGTAAGGGCGTCTCTGGTTGCTGATTGTTCATTGATTATTTTCCGGTTTTTACAAAAGATGTTTGCAGCAGATGTTGAAGGAAGAAGTCATCAGTCAAGAGTCATTAGTCATTGGTCATTGGTCATTGGTCATTGGTCATTGGTCATTGG
This sequence comes from Microcoleus sp. ARI1-B5, assembly GCF_036705795.1. Taxonomy (NCBI): domain Bacteria; kingdom Bacillati; phylum Cyanobacteriota; class Cyanophyceae; order Oscillatoriales; family Microcoleaceae; genus Microcoleus; species Microcoleus sp. ARI1-B5. Next base: position 148,445 of record NZ_JAUBVK010000017.1, on the reverse strand, counting down.
TCATTGGTCATTGGTCATTGGTCATTGGTCATTGGTCATCAGGAAGACTGAAGAAGGAATTTTTCGCAAGGGTTGCAGTAATTAAGAACTTCCTAACCGTTTTGGGGGTTGCTATATTTTATTTGCTACTCAGGCAAAAAAGTCCGTTTTTAGTAGGAATATTGGGGAAATAGAATTAGGAATCTGCTCAGAAACTGATTTTTTTATTGTTGGCGCGCCGCCTGCTGTGATTGTTCGTTTACCAATCCTCAAACCCCCAGCAGCAGAGTCAGAGCATTATTGTACCAAGTCAATCCTTTATCTAAAACCTTAAATCCAGCTACTTTACACATAGATTCTAAGGCAGAAGCTGTAGGCAGCCACCACCAAGGGCCAAAGTCGTTGATATCAAAAACTGCTTTCTCAATTACTCCGAGAATTGGTGTGCCGTAGGTGTACTGCTGCCAGTAAGCTGTTAAGATAGCTCGTTCTGCTTCGCCCAAAGCGGGAATGAAGATTACCCCAGAAGCTGGAATTTCGTAGCGTCCCCGCTCGTTTTCTATAAGTTCTTGGGTAATAGCTGAAGTTAAGATTAAATACTGCCCTGTTATTTGACGCAAGCTCATTAAAATCTGCAAAGGGTGGGGGTGATGGTACAAAACTCCTGCACAGTGGACTACACCGTAAGGCTCACCAATTTCTGCAAGCTGAATCTGAGTTATATCTCGACTGATACAATTATAATTAGCAATATTTAAACTTGCCATGCGATCGCGAAAATCTTGCCAAATTTGTACGGATGCGGGCGTGACATCAATCATTGTCAGAGAAACTGCACCGTATTTGCTTGCTACAGATACTTTTTCGTTGACAGTTCCCCACAATCCCCCGACTTCTGCAAAAGTCTGATTTTTGACGACTCGGGCAATGTAGCGATCGCGAATATCGTCAGTCTCCAACTCTAATAATATAGTGCGATCGCCCGCCGAGTGCTTTTTTTCCAAAACTTCCGCCAATTTCCCGGATATTGCTGCATCTTCCGGCCGGATTTCTAAGGCCATCAAGTACAAAACACTCGCTTCGTCAAGCCGATCGCTCTCGGCAAACTTTTGGGCGATTTCGCAGTAAAATTCAGGAGCGTGCAGCGGCGGCAATTCGTGGTGATAGTAGCTCGTTGCGGCGTCGAAACCTGCCGGAACTCTTTTGATGAGAGCATCGCCCAATTTGGTGTAAATCTTCGGGAGATGTGGCTCGATTTGCAGCGCGCAAAGGTAAGCGGAAACAGCCTCGTTCCACTCGTGCAACTGGGTCAAAGCATCGCCTAAATTGTAATAAGACCAAGCCAGATTTGGATTGAGTTCTATAGCACAATGATAAGCGGTAGCTGCTGCTTTCCACTGCTCGGTTTTTAATAGCGCTTCTCCTAAATTGTGGTAAGTCCAAGAAAAATCGGGATTGAGTTCGATCGCCCGCTGGTAGGCGAAGGTTGCTGCCAACCAATCCTGGAGTTTAGCTAAAGTTAAAGCTAAATTATAATGAGACCAAAAGAATTCGGAATTAAGGGCGATCGCCCGCTGGTAGGCAGTCTCCGCTTCCGACCAATTTTCTATTTTAAAAAGTACATCTCCCAACTTGTGAAAAAATCCCGAATTATTTGGATCTAAGTCAACAGCGCGCTGGTAGGCGGCTGCGGCATCCGACCATTTTTCTAATTTGCTCCAAGCTTCGCCGATGCTGTAGAAAGCCCAAGAAAAATCTGGATTAATTGCAACAGCCGTGCGGTAGATAACGACGGCTTCTTGCCATTGCTCTAACTCCAACAAAACTGCGCCTAAATTGTAGTAACACCAAAAAGAATTCGGATTCAATTCAATACTTTCGCGATAGGCTGTTTCCGCTTCCCGCCAGAGTTCTTTGGCTTGCAAAACATTGCCTAATTTGTAATGAAATTCCGAAATGTCCGGCTGAAGCCCAATAGCTTTGCGGTAGTTAACAATAGCTTCGTCCCACTGTTTCAGCTCGCTAGCAGCTTCGGCTAATTTCCAGTAAGCTTCACAACAACTAGAGTTTAAATAAATCGTGCGGTGGTAACAAACCAGCGCTTTTTCTGGCTTGTTTTGCGCCAACAAAGTATTGCCCAAATCGAGATATTCTTCCGGTATTTCTCTCGGTTCGACAATCAGTGCTTGATACCAACAGTCTGCTGCTTCCTCAGCTTGACCGACTTCGGTAAATATGCGGCTCAAATTGCGGTAAAATCCTGCAAAGTCTGGTTGCAGGGAGATGGCTTTTTGGTAACAGCCGATCGCCTCTTGCCACTGTTGCAAACGGGCGCAGAGTGTGCCGAGGTTAGCAAAAGCTTCGGCAAAATCGGGTTTGTGGGCGATCGCAACTTTATACCAATACCGCGCGTCTTCTAGCTTACCCTGAGCTTGCAGCGCCTTCCCTAGGGTTTTGCAAGTCTCGGCGGAATCCGGGTGGGATGCGAGAATTTGGTGGCAAAGTGCGATCGCCCGATCCAACTTCCCTAAAGCTAAATATATTTCTGCCTGTTGTTGCAAATCAACCGCTGCTGTTTCTGAATTCACTTTTAACGTTCCTGTTTAGTAATAATTCCCTGTGTAATTGTAGAGCAAAACCTGTCTAATTTCCAAATCACGCACAGACATCTCCCTAGCTGTAAATACCGAACACCTGCACGGGATTTGTGCGATCGAACTTTAAGTTAATTTGCACGCAAGTCGAGGAAAAACCAATTTCGATTAAACTAAGATAGCAACCAGTTAAGTAAAGCCACCTAATAAAACGTAAAATACGGCTCGCGATCGAGCTTGCTGTGTATGTCTTCTTCACGCTTGACGACTTCCCTCTTCCTTCTTCCTTCTTCCTTCTACTTAACAGCGAGGTAAACAATGTCAGCAGCGACTCAGACACCGCAAGTCAGTGTAATTATACCAGCATACAACGGAGCTCGCTACATCGCGCAAGCAGTAGAAAGCGCGCTGTGTCAAACTTTTACAGATTTGGAGATTATCGTTGTAGACGACGGTTCGACGGATGAGACACATCAGGTATTGCAGCCTTATTTTGACAGAATTCGCTACGTATATCAAGAAAATCGAGGAGTAGCAGCCGCCCGCAACCGAGGAATTCAGGAAGCAAAAGGCGAATTCATAGCTTTTTTAGATCAAGATGACTTCTTTTGGTCAGATAAATTAGCAGCACAAATAGCCCTGTTTCGCCAGCAACCCTCCTTAGGAATTGTCAACAGCGGCTGGCGCATTGTGAACCAGCAAGGCGAGAAAATTTCCGATATAAAACCTTGGGAGTATTTCCCCAAATTAGACTTAGAAACTTGGATAGTAGAAATGCCCGTACTTCCCAGCGCCATGATGTTTTCGCGCCAGTGGCTAGAAATGGCAGGCGGGTTTAATTCAGAGTTTGATTCAGTAGACGATTCAGATTTAGTATTGCGTTTAGCCTTGTTGGGTTGCGAAGCAGCTTGGCTGCATCAAGTGACAGTATCCTACCGCCAGCACGACAAAAACGTATCAATAAAAAAAGCTCTGAAACAAGCCAATCTTTTTATTACCTTAAAACAGCAATTTTTCGCCAAACCCGATTTACCGCAGCACATCCGCGAGTTAGAAAATCCGGCTTTCTACGCAGCCTTGACTTGGATGGCGTGGCAATTGTACTATAGTAACTATCCAGTAGAGGCGGTTGACTTTTTCCAAAAATCTATCCAGTACAGTCCTTATCCTCTAAGACCAACAGTCACAGATTGGCAGAAACGTCTGAGTGCGATCGCTCAAACTTACGGAGTTACAATCGATTTTCAATCATTAAGAAACTTACCCGAATGGAAAAAAATAATGGCTAGCATACCTACCTCAAAAACACCGCGAGTCAGCGTAGTTATCCCGGCATACAACTGTGAACGCTACATTACTAGAGCTGTGGAGAGCGCTGTACGTCAAACTTACCAAGACTGGGAAATCATCGTCGTAGACGACGGTTCTACAGACAATACGAGGCAAGTTTTAGAGCCTTACCGCGATGTAATTCAGTACGTTTATCAGGAAAATCAAGGAGCAGCAAGGGCTCGGAATCGCGCTTGCGAACTTGCCAAAGGCGAATTCTTAGCTTTTCTGGATGGCGACGACTTTTTCCTGCCCGAAAAACTCGCCAAACAAATTGCTTGTTTTGAAGCTGACCCCACTTTAGGGATGGTACAAAACGGCTGGTTGATGGTTGATGAAACCGGAAAAGATATCTGCGCAACCATGCACTGGGAAGCCGTCCCCAATTTAGATTTAGAAACCTTTTTCATGTACAAAAGCGTGCGTCCCAGCGCCATGATGGTGCGGCGCGAGTGGTGGGAACGTTTGGGCGGTTTTGACCCTCGCTTTCCGCTAACAGAAGATTTAGATTTTGCTTTGCGTTTGGGTTTAAAAGGCTGCAAATGTGCTTGGTTGAAAGAGATATTAACCTGCTACCGCCAGCACGAGGGAAATTTGATGTCCTGCGGGTCAAGAATGATGCAAAATATGGAAAAAGTGATGGATCACTTCTTCGCTAGACCGGACGTGCCCGATCGCATACGCCAATTAAAAAATGCAGAACGTTACAAGTCTTTAGTGTGGACAGCGTGGCGGATGTACCGCGACGGATATTTGGAAGAGATGGTCGAATGTCTGAGAAAATCTCTGTACTATACTCCTTATAGTGGATCGGAAACTGTTTTTAAATGGTTGGAAACTTTTAGAGTTTCTTCGCAAGAATACAGCAACTATTTTGATGCCTATGCCTTAACCAATTTAAAAGAATGGCAAGACATGGTGGTAGAGGCTGTCAACAATACCTATCAATTGCAATCAACGCCTAGTTCAATTGGCCGCCAGCTTGCAGGACACGTACTCCTGTACGCAGAAGACCACGGAATCGGCGGTTTGGCGCAGTTCAACCACTCGCTGCTTTGCAAATTAGCAGCCGACGGCTACCGAGTTACTAGCGTGCAAACTAAAGCTTCTAATCCTTTAATTGCCGAACAGCAGCAGCTAGGTATCGAGCATATTTGGCTGGAGTTCGATACGATGAGGGAGTTTTTGCGAATTGCCTACAATTGTACGGATGCTGAAAGAATTTATGCGGAAGCTAAACCGGATTTAATTATATTTAGCGATGGCTGGCCGATGGCAAATTTTGCTGCGAAACAAGTTGCTATCAAACAGAACATACCTTACGTAATTACTCTCGGTTATATCGATCGCACTTATAAAAATTTCAACCGCGGCGATCGAATTCCCTATTTCGATGCAGTCTCCTACCAGTACAATTTAGCCAAAGCGGTAATCGCTGTTTCCCACGAGAATTTAAACTTGTTCAAGAGTTTGTTTAAAATGCCTCGGGAATGGGGCAAAGTAATTTATTACGGCAGGCCGGACAGTTATTTTGAACCGCCCAATCTTTCAACCCGCCAACGCTTGCGCCAAGAACAAGGAATCCCCGAAGAAGCTGTCGTTTGTTTCACGGCGGCGAGACTGACTCCAATTAAAGGATATCAGTATCAATTGCAGGCGATCGCCAAACTGAAAAATCTCCCAATTTGGCCGCAGCTATACTTCGTTTGGGCCGGCCCCGGTTCCACCACTCACGACAATATGGAGCCGGAATTGAGAGCAACTGTCAGCCAATTAGGAGTCACCGAACAAGTTAAATTCTTAGGCCAGCGGTGGGATATTGCCGATTGGTTGGACGCCAGCGACATCTTTATTTTATCATCCAAAGCAGAGGGAATGCCGCTAGCAGTGATGGAAGCAATGGCTAAAGGATTGCCAGTAATTGGCACAGCAGTCAGCGGCATTCCCGAAGAGTTGGGAGACACTGGAAAGTTAATCGCCGATCCGACAATTGACCCGCAACAGACAGCACAAGAGTTAGCTGAAACGGTAGAACTATGGGCCCAAAATCCCGAAGTGCGGAGGCTGGCAGGACAAGCTTGTAAACAGCGAGCCCAAGAACTTTTTAAGGAAGAACGGATGCTTGTGGAATACGCAGAAGTTATCGCACAAGTTCTATCTGCTAGCAGCCATCGAGACAAATTTGCGATCGCCCCCAAAGTCCAAAAGCAGATCGAAAAAGTTGACATTATGCTCCATTACTATTATCTAGTATGGCAGGCTTGGCAAGCTTGGACTCGCGGGGATATGTCTGGGATGGTTGAGAAGTTGCAGTCAGCTTGGAAATGCACGCCATTGTTGACCAGCGAAACTATCTTGAGTTGGATCGTAAATTTTGTTGCCTTATCTTCGGAAAAGGGGATTCAACTCGATACTTACTCGCTAATTCATTCAGAAGCTTGGCAAGAATTGATGGAATTCGTACAGGGTTTTGAAGTTCCTTTGTCTGTTCGTTAGGACTTTTTGAGGAGCGATTCCTGAAAATCGGTTTGTAGCCAGGACTTTAGTCCTTATTAGCTAAAATATTCGAGAGAGGACTGAAGTCCTCACTACAAACCCTAGAGAAAATAGGTTTGATCGTTCGGACTTTAGTCCTGATTGCCTAAAATATTTTAGAGAGGACTGAAGTGCTCACTACAAACCTACTAATGTTTGTGATTGATTTCTGTTTTTCAATTTGCCACCAAATGCAATATGCAATTCACCTTCAAGTTCAAACCTATTAATAAGCTGCTGCCAATTTGCTTAGCTGTGGTAACTCTCCTGTTAATCGCGTATTTTGGCCAGCAGCCAACTATCGCCCAAATTCGATCGAACGTCACAGTCGATTTTGGACAGCCAGCCACCGGCATCACCTCCATGAGCGGCATCTTGCACGGAATCGACCCCAGCAAGCCCCCAGATAGCTCGATCAAACCGTTGCAGCCGAAGCTGTGGCGCGCGGGAAGACTCGATATTTACGATCGAGTAATCGCCAGCGGAGCCGAATTTCAACTATTAGTTAGCGACCTCTGGGGCTACGGCACCAACCCCAAAGGCTGGCCCTATCAAAATTACCCCGCGTGGGAAGCCTTCATCCGACAGTTGGCCCAGCAAAATAAGGGCAAAAAAATTATTTGGGATATCTGGAACGAACCCGATTTAGCAAATCCGTTTTGGAAGGGAAGCAGAGAACAATTCTTTGAAACTTACAAAAGGGCTTACAAAATCTTGCGGGAAGAATTGGGGCCGTCAGCGATGATTGGCGGGCCGAGCATCACCACTTACAACAAAGAATATCTCACTGCTTTTTTGGATTACTGCAAAGCGAACAAACTGGAAGTAAATTTCCTAGCTTGGCACGAACTAAACGATACGATAATTTTATTTGTGGACGACCACGTAATCGATGCCAAGCGCAATTTTCAACAAAGTGCCTTTTACAAGGAACTGAAAATGCAAAAGGTTTATGTCAACGAAATTGTCGGAGAATTAGCGCAGTATCAGCCGGGGGAAATTTTAGGTTATTTGTCTAACTTGGAGTATGCAAGAGCTGACGGTGCTTGCAGAGCTTGTTGGGATACAACAGTAGGTAAAAAAGTTAGTAATTGCTTCAATAATACGCTGAGTGGCATGGTCGTGCCTAATACTTTTGAGCCGAGGGCTGCTTGGTGGACATACAAAGCTTATGCTGACGGAGTGAATTCGCGGGTGCTGAGCCGATCGGATAACGATCGCCTTGTCGCTTTAGCCAGCAAGTCAAATCCTGAAGGTAAAGCACAGGTGCTTTTGGGTTATTTCGATCGCAATTATTCTTCAGCAACAACCGTTACCTTGAATCTTGCCAATTTGCAGCAGCTAGGTATTAAAAGCGGTCAAAAAGTTAGTCTGAAATTAGAAAAGATTCCCAACAATCTAGAAGGCGCTGTGCAAAAGCTGGTCACTGTTAAAGAAGAAAGTTTTTCGGTTGGTAGCAACAGCTTGACTTATGTGATTCCTAATTTCAATGTACATGAAGGTTATTTGCTGACTATCAAGCCCTAGATCCCCCCTAACCCCCCGAACCAAGGGGGGGACAAGAGTCTTCTCAAAGTCCCCCTATTTCAATGTTCATGAAGGTTACTTGTTAACGGTTAAGCCCTAGATCCCCCCGCAGGAAGAGCCCCCTACTCGACCCCTACTCCCCTTCTTAAGGGGGGGACAAGAGCGCTCAAAGTCGACCCCTACTCCCCTGCGTGATCGGGGGATTTAGGGGGAAGAAGCCTCTGCGAAAAGCGAGATTTCTCAATTTCCTAAAAACCTACAGAGTTTACCTGGGATTTGTCAAAGATTTTTGCACGGATTCCAACCATTCTCTGACGGTTTGATTCTCGGATTGTGGGTCGTAGTAACAGCCTAATTCATCGAGGAGGAATGTTTCTAAATCGGCTGGGGCGATCGGCATTTCTAGCAGTTTGCTGAGTTCTTGCGATGCAGCTTCAATACTTTCGGGCGGTTCGCTGCTGCGGTAGTTGTTGACTACATCGCTGGGAGTGTCAGCTTCTAGCGGCCAGTCTTGGTGAAAGTAGCCACTGAAAAATTGGGTTAAATGAGGAAATTGATTTATCATTCGGGATAAGCTGTGAGAATAAAGTATCCGGGAGGTAATTTGGCGTTGCGGTTGAGTACAATTCTCAAGCGAGATGCTGAAGTTGCTCTGGATGCGCGGCGGCGCAGAGTAATGCCAATGATTCTGTTGGCGTTATATTTGATTGTATAAGCATTGCCTCTTTTTTTTACCCAGGAGTCGATCGCACTTTGATTTCTGCTCATTGCTTCCCCAATGGCCGCTTCGGCGACGGAACGGTCACTAAAGGAAGATGCGGCAGAAATTCTCTTATCCTCTGCGAGTCGCTGTGCTAGTTCTGCTTCTGTTTTGCCAACGTGTCTTTCTAAAGTGTGTCCTCCTGCTGCTTCGTGAAAGTCTAATCCGCCGCCCGGTATGCTAGGCACAAAAGCCACGGTGCTTTGTGGTATAGTTGAGATTTCCGCTGCAAAAACCGCAGCGTAAACACCAGGTATTGCGGAGTGGAATAAGACTGTTATTGAGGCGATCGCGCACAGGATAGCTAAAAAATTTTTTAGGCGATAGAGTTTAATTTTCATTGCTATTTCGGAGCTTCAGTATAGTTGTCTACTGTTTTTATCTGCTTCCTACTTTAGCATGAGTTAGTTAGGAATTGCTTGCAACATTTAATTGCACGGTGCACAGCCCGCACGCTACTTTTATTTATAAGATTTTTTTTTTATGATTTACAAACCTTCACTGAATCTGAGAATTTGTTAATAATTCTTTGAAAAAATCACATATCATTGATGATAGATTAATTGATAAGTTTTCAAAAGGTGAAAAAATGCAAGTAGTTATCCTGGCTGGCGGTCTCGGTACTCGTCTGAGAGAAGAAACAGAATTTCGCCCCAAACCTTTAGTTGATGTCGGCGGGCGTCCGATTATTTGGCACATCATGAAAATCTATGCCCACTACGGCTTCCAAAACTTTATTGTGTGCTTGGGCTATCGCGGCAACATGATTAAAGAATATTTCCTGAATTATGAAGCCATGAACAATGACTTTACGATCTGTCTGGGACGAAAAAATAGCATTACCTATCAGGAGGAACATCGCGAACAAGATTTTCAGGTAACGCTGGCTGAAACTGGCGCGGAAAGCATGACGGGAGGGCGGGTAAAACGGATCGAAAAATATATCGATCGCGATAATTTCATGGTGACATACGGCGATGGAGTTGCTGATGTCGATATTGAGGCATTGATGGATTTTCACAAGTCTCACGGCAAGCTGGCAACTGTCACTACATTTCGCCCGATTTCTCGCTTTGGAATTTTGGATGTAGACAGCGATAGCCGCGTAGTAGATTTTTCTGAGAAACCTCAAATAGACGGCTGGATCAGTATTGGATATATGATATTTAACCGCCGGGTGTTTGAGTATTTGGGGGAAGATGACTGTGTTTTAGAACAGGAGCCGATGCAGCGTTTGGCAGCAGACGGACAGTTGATGGCTTACCGTCATGACGGCTTCTTCTTTGCGATGGATACTTATCGGGAATACAAGTATTTAAACGAACTTTGGGATGAAGGGAAGGCTCCTTGGAAAGTGTGGGAATAAGTTGGTTTTGGGGCTGGTTTTTCGGCCCGCATTGCCAAAGACAAGACGGCGGTTGAAACCGCGTCTACACAAAGGAAGTCTGCCTCCGCAGACTGAAGAAGCTAATATAATTTTAACCGCATTGTCTTCAACCCACGGAGGTGGGTTTTGTTTGTGTAGACGCGGTTTCAACCGCCGAGTCTGAAGATTCAACCCACGGAGGTGGGTTTTGTTTGTGTAGACGCGGTTTCAACCGCCGAGTCTTCTATAAAATCATCATAAAAAATGGATTTCACAAATATTCTAAATAGCACAGAAACTTACCTGAAAGAGTGCGTTGCACCCCGCGCCGAAATTATCGATAGCGACTCGGAAGCGCTGAAAATAGCAGTTGCAGAATTGGAAAATCGATCGCTCTTAGCGTTGCGAGTTCCCCAAAAATGGCGCGGCGCCGACATTCCACCGCAGATTTTTTACCAATATCAGGAATTGACGGCTCGATATTCCGGCGCTTTGTGTTTCCTGCAAACTCAGCACCACAGCGCAACTTCTATGCTTGCTCACAGCGACAATGAAATGCTAAAAAGCAGATACTTGCGGGCGATCGCCCAAAAAGAGTTACGCTTGGGTATTGGGTTTTCGCATTTGAGGCGATCGGGCAATCCGGCAGTCACCGCAACTCCCGCTAAAAATGGCTATTTACTCTCTGGGAATGTTCCTTGGGTAACAGGTTTTGGCTTGTTTCAAAAGTTTATTGTCGCTGCTGTACTTCCCGACAATCGCGCGGTTTTCGGTTTGCTGCCTTTTGTCAATATTCAACGCGAACACGGTAAAATAGCCTTCAGCGAAATCATGCAGTTAATCGCCATGAACTCGACTAATACTGTGACAGCAACTCTCGATAATTGGTTGTTGCAGGAATCGGAAATAATTGCAGTTAAACCTGTCGGGTGGATTGCGGAAAACGACAGCAAAAATATACTGAATTTTGTTCCGGCTACTTTCGGCTGTATTCGAGGGGGATTGGATGCAATCGCAGCAGCGGCGACAGCTAAAAATTCACCTTTGATAGCGGCGGCTTGCCAAAAATTAGAGCAAAAGCTCGATCGGCTAAAACAGAATTTCCTACAATCTAAAGATAGCTCAAAAGCCGAACAATTAGCGCTCCGAGCCGAAGCCATTGATTTAGCGGTGCGCTGCGGGCACGCTGCGGTTGCAGTTTCCAGCGGTGCGGCTAACGGTACGCTGCACCCGGCCGGGAGAGTTTATCGAGAGGCTTTGGTGTATACTGTTTCCGGGCAAACAAAGGATGTGATGGAAGCAACGCTCGATCGTATTCTCGGGTGATTCAATCGCTTTGAGATTTTAGTATTGTAGGGTGCGTCAGCTAGGATGATTTTCGATGAGAGTCGATCGGCTAATCGCGCTCCGCACCCTACCATTGAAATAACGTGAGTTTTTGTCCCGATGACACACAACTTTAACTCTAACAATTTAAAAACGATCGCCTACAGGCAAATTATAGACTTAACCCATGCAATTCACCCAAATATTCCCATCTGGCGGGGCGATCCGGCGACAGAATTTGCAACAGTATCTCAAATAGAAAAAAACGGCTATTTCCTGCGAAAATTCTCAATGGGAGAACACACCGGCACTCACATCAACGCACCCAACAGCTTTTATGCAGCAGGCGCGAGTGTTGATAGTTATGCGCCGCAGTCGCTAGTTTCGCCCGCAATTGCGCTCGACATTCGCGAGCAAAGTCTTGCCAATCCCGACTACACTTTAACTATAGATGATATATTGAATTGGGAACGGCAGCACAAATTTATAGAACCGGGAAATCTAGTTTTATTGTATACTGGATGGCAAGAAAAATGGGAGGACGAGGGAGCCTTTTTCAATCCTGACGAGCGCGGAATTTGCCACTTTCCCGGATTTGGGAAAGCAGCAACTCAATTTTTGCTAGAAGAGCGATCGATTGCCGGAATTGGAACCGACACTCACGGAGTCGATGCGGGACAAGATGAAAGTTTTGCTGTTAACAAACTGGTATTGCAAAAGCAGCGAATAGTCCTGGAAAATCTGGCAAATCTCGACTTGTTACCTGCGGCTGACTTCACTTTGGCGGTCGGAATATTGCGCCTTTTGGGAGGTTCCGGCTCGCCTGTGTCCGTGTTAGCTTTTGTGGCTTAAGTTGTTGCACATTTAAATTGTATATTCCGGGCGGCGTCGGCACAACTGCCCACTCATGGTTTGACAATTTATTGAGATCTAATTTAAATGTTGAGCGAGCTTGATGCGGTAAAATTGGATTGAGAGAAGTCGAGTAAAAACAATAAGATTAATGACAGAACTGCCCAAGGATCTCAACGATGCGATCGCCCAATCCCGCATTGCAACCGCCGCCGCCCTCTCGGATGGCAAAAATCTCCTGCAAGTCGAATTAGTATTTCCAGAAATCGCTCTGCAAGCACAGTCTATTACCCAACAATTTATCCCAGAATTTGAGGAAAGTTTCTCGGGGCTGAAAGTCTTTTTTCCCGATACCGGTGCTGCAGCCCTGGCGGGCCGCGACTGGGGAGAAACACCGTTTAAAGTGACTGATTTGGGCAGCAGCCGCACCCCTGTTGAAGATAAAATAGCACCGGAAGACGAACTGTTTTTGCTGATAAATCCAGCCGCCGTAGAAGTCGCGCAAGTCGAAAAACTCTACATAGCTGCGGCGGGCCGCCCTGTAATCCTGCTCAACCCGCGCCTCGAAGATGTTGCTACCATAGGTATAGGCTATGCAGGCCGCCAACTGCGCGATCGATTCCTCAACAAAATCGAATCCTGCTACTACATCAGACCCCTAGAAAGTGCGGCTTTATTCCGCTGCTACCCGCAACCCTGGCAAGTCTGGCTGGAAAAAAACGACCAATACGAATTAATTTCCGAAACTGCCGAAAAACCCGTCGGAGACAATTTAGAGCGGATTTTAGCCAAAGCTATGGGAATCGAAGAGCCCGACTCCACCGCACCTGCAAAACCGCTAAAAAAGAAAGGTTTTTTGGCAGAGCTCCAGACTTTCCTCAAGGCTTTGACTCAGTGACAGCAGTATTTTCGGGCGCGTCAGCAGCGCGTTATTTTCGACCTCGGCGATCGCCCCACTCCTGGACGCAACTGACAGATTAAAAAAGGTACGTTGTTGCGCCAAGAGCGCTCTTGGCGCAACAACGTACCTCAAAAATCCTTTGAGTGTTGTGACACTTGCGATCGCGAACTCGACCAATCGCTGACCCACCCTACAGCGTACTACAGCCTACGCAAACGGATACTGGCGAGCTTTACCAAATCTTTATATAAAGCAGTATAATGGGTGACACCCCTCCCCCGCCCAAGAAGGGAGGAAATAGCAGCAAAATCAGATGCTATAAGCTAGTAATTAAGATTTTGAGTCAGGGAAGCGGATAAACACAGTGGATCACCGGCGCATTGTTATTGGGGACGTACACGGGCATTACGACGGCTTAATGCTGCTGCTAGAGGCACTAGCCCCGGGATCGGACGATCGCGTCTATTTTTTGGGAGATTTAATCGATCGCGGCCCCAAAAGCGCTCAGGTATTAGATTTTGTGCAGCAAAGCCCGTACCAAACCCTGCTGGGAAACCACGAACAACTGATGTTAGATGCTTTGTCGGGGCAGCCGGTAGATATGCGGGCGTGGCAATCTTGGCTGTACAGCGGTGGCGATGCGACAGTAGCCAGCTACAAAGATACAGGGATGATGCCATACAAACACTTAGAGTGGCTGCGATCGCTCCCGACGCACCTGGACTTGGGCGATATCTGGCTGGTACACGCGGGCGTGCATCCGAGTATGCCAATTGACAAACAGTCGATCGAACAACTCTGCTGGATTCGCAAAGAATTTCACACAATACCAAAACCGTATTTTCCGAATAAATTAATTATCACCGGTCACACCATCACCTTTACCTTTGAGGGCGTCAGGCCCGGCGAATTAGTCAGGGGCCAAGGGTGGTTGGATATTGACACGGGTGCTTATCATCCCAAAAGCGGCTGGCTGACTGGATTTGACCTCAGCTACCGCAGAGTTTATCAAGTAAATGTGTTTAACAATCAAGTCCGAATTTTGCCCTTTGACGAAGTTGTCAGACAATTGAAGCCGCAGATTCCACTTCCGAAAGCTCAGATGAGTCCTGTTGTTCAGCAGTAGGGTTAAATTAAGGGGAAGTTGTAGGGTGCGTCAGCTTAAGTTCGATCGCCCTTCATCGAAATTGACCCACTTCTAACGCACCCTATCAACCAGATTTATTTCTTAACGAAAGCAAGAAGACGCTTTCATGCGCGAAGTTATACCAATTTTAAAAAAGAATGCAACAGTATTCTTGTTCCCCCCGCAATACAGCGGGGGGGCTAGGGGGGGTCGAAGAGTGTTGCACGATTTTAGAAAAATGGTATTAGAAAATAGAACAGAAGAGAAGAAATCGCCCTTGACAGATTTAGAATTTCTACGATCGCAACAGCCGGCGCATTTCCAGCTTATAATCGGCATTATTCAAACCTTCACCGCTAGCGAGATCCGGATCGATCGCCTGCTGCATAGCAGCAATCCGATCGCTAGTCGCCGGGTGAGTGCTCAAAATACTCGGGGGAGAAGGCTGATTCAGCAACTTTTTCATAAAATCAACCATCCCAGATTGAGCGTAGCCCGATCGCCCCATAGTTTGCAAACCCAACTGATCCGCCTCATACTCAGCTTGGCGGCTGTGCGGGCGGCGCAAAGCCAACTCCACCCCAATCTGCACCGCCTTAGAACCATCGAGCCCAGCCGCCGAAGCTACGCCAGATGCGATCGCCATTTGACGCATTTGTTTAATCGAGTGGCGAGCACTAATATGCGCGATTTCGTGGGCGATTACGCTTGCTAATTGGGCTTCATTGTCCGCCGCCGCCATCAAACCCTTATTCACATAAACAAAACCGCCCATTGTCGCAAAAGCATTAATATTGTCGTCGTCAATCACCTGAAAAGTATAAGGAATATTCGGGCGATCGCTTTGCTCTGCCAGCCGCTGACCGATGCGGTTGATATATACTGTAGTGGCGCGATCGCGATCGATCTTAAACTCGCTGTTCGCCAACTGCTGATTGATTTGTCGGCCAACAGTCACTTCTTGGCGATCGGACATATTCGACAATTGAATAACTTGAATGCCCCGAAAAATCAGTTCCGGCAAAGAAAACGCTTGCATCGGTTCCGGGGAAATCACCCAAATACCCGCAGCCACAATCACCGACAGAAACAGATAAATCCCCCGGCCGCAAGTATGCCGACAAGTCAACCAAAAACTTTTTAACATGACTGATAGGTGCCAGAAGTTAGATAAACTTTTAGGAAAAACGGGAAAACTCACTCAATAGGCAGACGAAATTTCAGGCTGCTTAGTTGCTATTTTAACTTTTTCACCCCCATCTCCCCATCTCCCCATCCCCACTCTCCCTATCTCCCCACTCTCCCCATCTCCCCACTCTCCCCCACTCTTCAAGTCCTGCGGATTTTGGGCGATCGTTGTGGTAATATCTTTTGGCTTGTACAGATATTCCTGTCGCTGTCCGTTTATAGGCGATTTATGAAAATTTTGGATTCTCAAGGCCGACTGTTCGGCAAACTCAGCATTCTAGACGTAGGTGCCGCGATGATTGTGCTGCTAGTTGCAGTCGGCATCTTCTTCTTTCCCGGCACATCCGGCGGTTCCGTCGCCCAAGTCGGCGCTAGTGTCAAACCTGTAGAGCTCGATGCAATTGCGATCGGACTCAAAGGAACGAACGTTCAAGATTTGTTCAAGCCCGGGGATAAAATTAATGTGGTGATCCGCAATCAACCCTCCGGTCAGATTACGATCAAATCTGTCAAAACCCTAACCAGAACCCTAGCAGTTCCCCAGCCCAACGGCACTCTCAAAGCTCTCCCCGATCCCAGAGAAGAAGAATCCTTCAGTAGAAATATGATGTTTACCCTAGAGGGAAAAGGTCAACTTACTGAAAACGGCCCGGTTTTAGGGAATACCAAAGTCAAAATCGGCACTACGCTAGAACTTGAAGGCAAAAAATACATTTTCAACGTCAGCGTCATCGATGTGCGAGTCAAAGAATAGTCAGTTGTCAGTTGACAGTTGACAGTTGATAGTTGACAGTTGACAGTTGACCTGTGACAGTTGACAGTTGACACTTGACCTGTGACAGTTGACAGTTGTCATTGGTGTCAGCTTCCGACTAAAATTCATGATAAATCTCGCTTCTAGCCAGTTGACCTGTGACAGTTGACCTGTGACAGTTGACCTGTGACAGTTGACAGTTGTCAGTTGTCATTGGTGTCAGCTTCTGACTAAAATTCATGATAAATCTCGCTTCTAGCCAGTTGACAGTTGACAGTTGACCTGTGACAGTTGACCTGTGACAGTTGACCTGTGACAGTTG